>JAEUHP010000018.1 GCA_016795295.1 Planctomycetota bacterium
TCCAGTACCCCCATGCCGGGTCCCAAACGCCGCGGGGCAACCCCGATCGACCCCGTTCTCGTGCCGCTGTGGCACGAAGTGCTCGACCTCGCCGAGACCCTTCGCCAGGCGGAGCCATGGCGACGCTCCGCCCCCAACGCCTTGCTCGGTGTGCGCGACCCGGCCACCGGCTCGATCGACTGGTGCTCCCTGGTCGGCCACGACGGGCAGGTCTTCGGCGTGGCGATCTACAGCGGCGACGCTGGCTACGCGACCCTGCACCGATTGCATGCCGGCGAAGTCGAGGAGTTCGACGAACAGATCACGCAGCAGGCGATCGTGGTCAGCTTCGTCGCGTCCGCCGAAGTCTTGCCGTCCTTCAAGTCGATCCTGAAAGCCCTCGGCCGCAGCTACCGCGGCGCCCATGCGTGGCCCGAAGTGCTGCGCCACGTGCCCACCTTCATGCCGGTGCCGCCCGACGAACCGAACGAACTGCGGCGCCTCGCGTTGACCCTGCGCGGCCTGCTGGCGCTCACGCCGCGACTCGCTGGGGAACTGCGCGGCGGCGAGTGCGAGATCGACGACCACGCGTTGGTGGTCGAACCGCCGTTCCCGCCGGGCACCGTGCAAACCAGGCCGTTGCCGCACGTCGAGCGCGAACCCGTGGTGGTCCCCGCGCACGACCGCCTGGCCGCCAAACGCGCCAAGCGGCACGACGGCGGCGAGCCGCGCTTCTGGTTCGTCGACTGGTTCTCGGGGCTCGGGATCATCGACGGCCCCGAGGCCGAGGGGCGCCCCTACTTCACGGCGCACGTCCTGGTGCTGGACATGCAGAAAGACCTCCTGCTCAAGGTCGACCTGTGCCGGATCGACGAAGTCCCGGCAATGCTGCAGAAGCTGCTGATCGCAGCGGCCACGAACGGCTGCCCCACCGACGTCGTCGTGCGGCGGCTGGCCGTGGCGCAAGTGCTGCAACCCGTGGCCGAGGACCTGGGCTGCGTGGTGCACCACGAGCCCGACAGCGTGGCGGTGACACGGCACGTGTTCGAGCAGACGCTGCAGTTCTTCGGCAAATAGGCGCTTCGAGCCATGACCGATGCCGCAGACCAACCCAGGGACGAACGTGGCGCCACGGGCAGCGGCCAGCCCACCCGGGAGTTGCTGCGCGCCTGGCACGCTGGTGATGCCGCCGCCCTGGACACCCTGGTGCGCCAGGAGGCCGGGTGGATCACAGCGCACGTGCATCGGCGCCTCGGCCCCCAACTGCGCGCCCGCAGCGACACCCAGGACCTCGTGCAGCACACCTTGCTCGAGGTGCTGAAGACCGGCCCGCGGTTCGTGCTCGACGACCGCGAACAGCTGCGCGCGCTGCTCGCAACCATGGTCGAGAACGTGCTGCGCTGGCACGCGCGCCACGACCAGCAGCAGAAGCGCGACGTGCGCCGCGAAGTGCCGTTGCTGCCCAAGGCCTCCGCGACGGTGCTGGAACTCGGTCCGCCGGCTGCGGGCCCCGGCCCAGGCACTGCTGCAGCCACCAGCGAAACGCGCGACTGGGTGCGCCTGGCCCTGGAGCTGCTGGACCCCGACGACCGCTCGGTGCTGGTCTGGCGGGAATACGACGAGCTGCCGTTCGCCGAAATCGGCGCGCGGCTCGGCATCACCGAGGCGCACGCCCGCGTGCGCTTCCAGCGCGCCCTGCCCAAGCTGGCCCGCAAGCTGCAGCAGCTGCAGGCGGGGCGCCTGGCCGACGCGCTACCGCCGTCGAACGAGTGACACACTCGCGGCCGGCCGTTACGAACCCGCTGCGTCTGGTCCTTCCCTGCCATGGCCGCCCCCACGACCCGCCTCGAACGCGCCCTGCAACTCTATCTGGACGCCACCGCGACCCAGCAGGAGCCCGCCGCGGTGTTGGCGGCCAACCCCGAGCTCCGTGATCTGCTCGAACCGCTGTTCGCGCCCGACGCAGGGCCAGCCGCCGGGCCGGAACGGCTCGGCGAGTTCGAGCTGCTGCGCGAAGTCGGGCGCGGCGGCATGGGCGTCGTCTACGAAGCGCGGCAGAGTTCGCTGGGGCGCCGCGTCGCGTTGAAGATCCTGGCGCCGGAGTTCGCGGTCGACCCACAGCGGGTCGCCCGGTTTCGCCGGGAGGCAGCCACCCTGGCGCAGGCGGCGCATCCACACGTGGTCACGGTGCTGGACGCCGGAGTCACCGAGGGGCGCCCGTGGCTCGCGATGGAGTTCATCGCCGGCGAGACGCTGGCCGCGCGGCTGCTGCGGCTGGCGGCCGACGGCGGCCATGCCGGCGCGTCCCGCCGCGAACTGCTCAAAGTGGTCCTGGCGATCGCCGAAGCGCTGCAGCACCTGCACGGCCTCGGCCTCGTGCACCGCGACGTGAAGCCGGCGAACGTGCTGCTGGCCGCCGATGGCCGCGTGCTGCTGGCCGATTTCGGCCTGGCCCGCGCGGGCGATGCGGCGCCGCTGACGCGCACCGGCATGCTGGCCGGCACCCCGCACTATCTGGCTCCGGAATACGTGCGGCGCGGCGCCGGTGGGCCCGCGGTCGACGCCTGGGCCCTCGCGGTCGTGCTCTACGAAGTGGCGACCCTGGCGCGGCCGTTCGACGGTGCCACCGACGACGGCGTGTTGCAGGCAGTGCTGCACGGCGAACCCGCCGATCCGCGCCGGCTCGCCCCCGACCTGCCGCGCGACCTCGCAGCGATCCTCGGCCAAGCACTGCAGAAGGAGCCGGAGCGCCGCTATGCCTCGCTCGCGGCCCTGGCAGCCGACCTGCGCGCCTTCCTGGAACTGCGGCCGGTGGCGGCCAGGCCGCCGACCACGGTGCAGCGGCTGCGCCGCTGGGTGCGGACCGAGCCGTGGCGGGCCACCGCAGCCTTGGTGCTGGTGCTGTGTGCGGCGCTCGGCGGCCATCTGCTGGTGCGCTGGCCCGCCATCTTGGCCGGACAGCGCAGCCTGCACGAAGCCGCCTACGAGGCGGCGCTCGCCGAAGGCTTCCTGCGCCGCGGCCAGGGCCAACAGCAGCTCGCCGAAGCCGCCGCAGAGCGCGCGCTGGCGCTGCGGCCCACGGCCGGCGAAGCCGCCGTGGTGCACGCGCTGGTGACCTTGCGCTTCCTCGGGCCCGAGGCGGCGATGGCCGACCTCGAACGGCTGCTGCCGAGCCTCGTGGACGACCTGCCTGCGGCGCAGCGCCTGCGCGCGCTGATCCTGGGCCGGCTCGGGCAGAACGATGCCCGCGACGCGGTGCTCGCCAAACTCGGCGCACCGCAGTCGCAGATCGACCTGCTGCTCGCGGCGGGACTGCACGTCGAACGCCGCACGCCGGCGGACCTCGAAGCGGCCCGCGGCCTGGTGTCGTTGGCGACCCGCATCGGCCCGCCGCGGCTCCTGGTGCACGGCCAATGGTCGACGTTGGCGACTCCCGGCGAACGCGGCGAATGCGCCGAGGCCTTGCTGCGGCTGTGGCCGCACGTGCCGTTCGCGCTGCACTCGGCGGCGAGCCAACTGCAGTGGACCGACCCGGCGCGCGCGTTCGCGCTGCAGCAAGAAGCCGTCGAGCGAGGGCTGGTGGATCCGTTCGCGAAGCACAATCTGGCGGTCTACGCGGCCAAAGCGAGCCGCGTGGCCGACGCCATCGCACACGCCGAAGCGGCCATGGCCGATCCGGCGTTGCCCGAAGCCCAGCGCCCGGCGCTGCTGCAGATCTTCGCCGACCACGCCTCGGACCGGCTCGAACAGGCCCACCACACCTGGACCCGTCTGCACCCGGGCAGTGTGCTGGCCGAGCGCGAGCTGGCGCGCGGTCTGGCGCACGCCGGCGCCGCCGACCGCGCGGTGGCCCGCATCGCCCCGCTCGCCGCCGCGCATCCCGACGACCTCGAACTGCAGTTCGTGCACGCCTGGACCCTGCAGCAGGCCGGCGATCCGGCGGGTTCGTTCGCCGCCACCGAACGCATGCTGGCGCTGGCCCCGGGGGACCGGCGCGCGCATGGCCTGCGCCTCCTGGCCCTCGAAGCGCGCGGCGACGAGTCGGGGCGGCTGGCCGAGCTGGTGCGCTACACGACAGCGGCCCCCGACGACGGCGACGCGTACCGCGAACTGGCCGAGCGGCTGCTGCACGAAGGCCATCCCGGCGACCGCGCGGCGGCCCTGCGGGCGGCGGCGACCGCCGACCGCTTGGCCGATGGCACCGACGCTGCCGCCCTCGAAGTGCTGATCGCCGCGCACCTGGCGCTGGGCGAAGCGACGGCCGCGGAACTGGTGCGCGAACGGCTCGCCGCGCTGCGGCGCTGAAATCCGCAACCGACAGCGTTACGGCTGCGCGCGGGACGGTCCTTCCTGGGCAGCGCCACGTCGCATCGTGGCCATCCACTCCCCATGAACCGTCTCCATCCCCTCGTTGTCGGGCTGTGCGCCGCCGCCGCCGTCGCCCAGAGCCCCCTTTCCGTCGCCCAGCCCGCCAAAGTGCCCAGCCCGCCGTCCCTCGGCGACACGCGGAAGCTGCCGCGGCCGTGCGCGCCAAAGCACGATGCGCCGCTCGCTCCCAGCGCGCCGCTGGTCGCCCGCGATCCCGCCGAACGCCCCCTGCCCGCGGCCACGGCGCGCTTCCAGCGCCCCGAGCACGTCGTCCACGACCTCGCGGCCGACGGCACCCATTGGGCCCACGGGCGCGATTGGAAGGCCGCTTTCGACGGCCGTTCGTTCACGTTCGTGCCCTACCTCGGCGGCGAGGCACCGCACAACCAGCCGCTGCAGATCACGCTGGCCGAAGTCACCGCCGGCGGTGCGCCGTTGCCCCTGACCCAGGGCCAAGCCACCCGCCGCGGCGCGCGCCTTCTGCAGCCGCGCGGTGCCTGCACCGAGCAGTTCGACCTGCACCCGCATGGCGTCGAGCAGTCCTGGGTGTTCGCCACGCTGCCGAACCGCGGCGAACTGCGCCTGCAGCTCGACGTCGGCACCGAACTGACCGGCAACGACCTGGGCGCCGACCTCGAATGGCGTGGGCCGCACGGTGGCGTGCGCTACGCCGGCGCCGTGGCGATCGACGCGCGCGGCGCGCGACTGCCGCTGGCACTCGATCTGGTGGGCGAACGCATCGAACTGGTGGTGCCCGCCGAGTTCGTCGCGTCGGCGGTCCTGCCCCTGGTGGTGGATCCGTTCACTTCGACGGTGGGGTTGGCCTACTCCGGCAACTTCGCCGGCAATCCGGACCTCGCCTTCGACTACACGACCCAAGAGTTCCTGGTCGTCTGGCAGTTCGCCTACAGCGCGACCGACCACGACCTCTGGGCCCAACGGCTCGATCTGGCGCAGAATCCGGTCGGTACGCCCTTCACCATCGACTTCACGTCCACCAGTTGGACCAAACCCAGGGTGGCCAACAACGGCCTCACCGACCAGTTCCTGGTGGTGGCCGAGTGCAGCTTGCAGTTCACTTCGCCGCGCTGGATCGGCGGACGCATCTGGAGCCTGGCCAACGGCCTCGGCGCGCCGTTCGACGTCGAACGCGCCGGCAATCCCGGCAGCTTCTCCGGCGATGCCCTCAATCCAGATGTCGGCGGCGACGCCCTCGAACTGGGTCCGACGTATTTCACGGTGGTCTGGGAACGCGAATACACGACCCAGGACCACGACATCCTGTGCCGGCAAGTGACCCCGAGCGGCATCCTGCGCGGCACGGCACCGACCGCGATCGACGTCACCACGCGCTTCCAGGCCAAGCCGCGCATCAGCAAGAGCAACGGCTACAGCTTCGTCAACAACTTCAACTCCCAGCGCTGGGCCGTGGTCTACGAAGACCACTATTCGGGCACCGACGTCGACGTGCGCGGCACCCTGCTGACCTGGGACGGCCAACTGCCGGCGAACGGCGCCAACCACCCGATCTCCACGTCGAGCCGTGACGAACGCACGCCTACGGTGTCTTCGCCGACCGAAGAACTGCAGGGCCCGCGCGTGCATCTGGTGGCCTGGACCGCAGCTCAGAGCAGCACCGACAGCGATGTGATGCTGGCCGCCTGGGACCACACGCTCACGGTGGTCGCCGGCGCCGACCTGCAGTCCCTCGAGAACGCCGGCACCGCACAACCGTGGCCGCAGTTCGCGCCGAGCGTCGACAGCGACGGGGTGCGGTTCCTGGTCGGCTACACCGAAGCCTGGTTCGGCGGCAGCGATCTCGACGCCGTGGTCTCGGTGGTGGCGCTGAACCGGCAGACCATGGTGCTGCGCGTGCACGAAGCGCGCACCGGGGTGCTGGCGACCAACCAAATCGAAGGCAGCACGGCGATCGCTTCCACGTGGAGCGGCGGCGGCGGGGCGATGCACTACGGCGTGGCGGCGCAGGCGCTCGACTCGTTCGGCACGCACGGCATCCATGCCACGGTGTTCCGCGGCCACAGCAACCAGCATCCGCTGCCATCGCTGCGCAGCACGGGTTGCGGTGGTCTCGGCATCAGCATGGCGGACGTGCCGGCCCTCGGCCGCTCGGTGTCGTTCTACCAGACCGACAACGGGCCCCTGACCGGCTTCGTCTTCGGCTTCCCGACCAGTGTGCCGATCGGGCAATGCCCAGGCTGCACCTTGGGTGTGTCGGGTTCGGTGGTGATGAACCCGTTCGGCGTGGAGATCCCGATGACGGTGAACTTCGTCGGTGTCGCGTTCGCCGCGCAGGCCTGGAGCTTCTATTCGGGGACCTGCCTCGGTGCGATCGCGATCTCGGACACGATCGACTTCACGATCCTGTGAAGTCGTGGGGATGCGCAGAGCCGAACCGGCGCGCGGCTGGCCGAGGGATCGCCGCCGGGCTGCTCCGCACGCACTTCACCATGCCGGATCGCGCAGCAGATCCTCGAACGGGCGCCCGCGCATGCGCTCTGCGGCGAAACGCTCCCGGCCGGCGATCCACAGCTCGGCTTTGGGGAACGTGCGGGGAAACCATCCAAAGTCGAGCACTCCGGACCGGCCACGCTTCACCTCGACCAGCAGATCGTCGCGCACGACGTAGTCGATTTCGTGGCGACCAGCGGCCCAGTAGCGAAGCTCCTCCGGCACCTCGTCACCACGCCGCGCGGCACGGCGCCAGATCTCCTGCGCCACCAGCCACTCCAGCCAGCGCCCCTGCACCTCGGGCGGCAACGCGTGGAAGTCTGCGACCGTGCGCAGGCGATCCCGATCGAACGCCACAGCGGCGAGCAGGTTGATCGGTGCGAACTTCGCCGGCCGCCTGCGCACCACGACCCGACGGCTTTCGTCCCAGGCCCCCACTGTGCCGAGACACAAGAGGTCGGCGAGCAACTCGACGTAACCGGCGGCCACCGTGTTGTTGGCGAGCCCGGCGGCACGCGCCAGCTGGTTCTGGCCCAGCGGCGCACCACCGCGGGCCAGGATCGCGTCCCACACGGCGAGCAGGCTGCTGCGGTGACGACCACTGGCTGCACATTCGCCGAGCACCCAGTCGCGGACCATCTCGATCACGTGTTCGGGCAAGCGGCCGTGTTCTGCGAGTTCGACTGCGGCGATCGGACAACCTCCCGACAGCAGGTAGGCGACCCATGCGTCACCGCCGAAGCAGGCGCCGCAGACCCTTTCGAACTCCGCGAACGGCAGCGGCGTGAACAGGTACGTCGTACGAGAGAGGTTCCCCTTGCGCCCCGGCAGCCGTTCCGCGCCGCGGCGCAGATCCGTGGCGCGAGAGCCAGTCGTGACCACCAGGACCTGACGTAGTTCGCCGGCATCGAGCAACTGCTTCAGCCCGCGCTCCCAGTCGGGAATTGCCGTGATCTCGTCGAGGAACAAGCGGCGCACCGGGGCATCGGGCCGATACCAAGGCAACAGTCCACGGATCGCGGCAGTCAGGCCGTCGACATCTCGGATCTGATCGCCGTTCAGGTAGAAGGCCGAGCCCGGCCCAGCGCGCGCCACGGTGGCACGCAGTTCGGCCTCGAGCCAAGTGCTCTTGCCATACTGACGAGGGCCCCGGATGAGCAGGACGCCAGGCTCGTCGGGCAACCCTTCGAGGCCGAAGTCCGGGCGAAACACGAAGGGGCGCTCGCGCAACGCTTCGAGGTGGGGGAACAGGCCTGGCACGTCGAAGTGTCCGGTGCGCAGGGCCGCGTTGACCTCTTGAACGTTCACAACGTTCGATTATCGAACGTTGTGAACGTTAACTCAAGATCCGGAGTGTGGATCGATCGAGGTGTGTTGTTGCAAGCCGTTGCCTTGCTTGGCTTGGAAGTAGCACTGCGCCATGCCGTTCGGTGGCCTCCTGGGCATCGGACCGGCGCCCCAGCTCGCGCAGACCGGCCACAGCAGGACCTGAACCACCACACCCAGCCGGGCCCGCCCGTCACACCACCACCATCACCTCCGCCAACGGCCGCCGCTCCATCGCCTTCGCCGGCACCACACAATCCGCCGCCGCATGGCCCACCGGGATCAGGAGAAACGGCCGCTCGTGCTTCGGGCGGCCCAGGATCTCCCCCAGAAACCCCATCGGACTCGGCGTGTGCGTCAGCGTCGCCAACCCGGCCACCTGGGCGGCCGCCAAGAACATGCCGCACGCCAGGCCCACCGACTCCTTGAGGTAGTACACCTGCCCCCCGTCGTCGGTCTTGGTCAGCTGGAACACCACCACCAGCCACGGCGCCACTTCGAGGAAGCCCTTGTCGGGATCGGTGCCGAGCGGCGCCAGATCCCGCAACCATTCGTCATTGGCTCGCCGTTGGTAGAACTCCCGCTCTTCGGCTTCCGCCGCCACCCGAATGCGCGCTTTGGTCGCCGGATCCTGCACGCAGACGAAGCGCCACGGCTGTTTGTTGGCACCACTGGGCGCGCTGTGGGCACAGCGCACCAGCATCTCCAGCAGCGAACGCTCCACCGGCCGATCGCTGAACATGCGCACACTGCGCCGGCGCACCAGTGCCGCGTGCAACGCCGCCACCGCGGCCTCCGGCGAAGGCTGCGGCACGTGGCGGTCGGTGTAGGGCACGAGTTCCGGTTCGCTCATGCCGCCAGTGCAGACGGCGCTCCAACGCGGATCAAGTGCGGTGCGCAGGAACCGGCGCCATCGGCCCCTCCGCAGCAAGGCTCGACAGACTTCGCCCACCGCGACCACCCGCCGCGCCACGGCTACACTTGCTGGGCCGGTCCTCCTCCTCACGATGCCATCCTTCCGCCCAGCCCTTGGTGCGCTCCTGCTGGGCGCCCTGTTGCCAGCCCAAACTCCGATCCTGCTCAGCGAGTATGCGTGGCAGGCCGCACGGATCACGGCTCTCACCCCGCCGAACTTCGCCAGCGCAACCCTGTTCGCGCTCCCGGCAGCGCACTGGATTCCGCTCGACCTGCACCATGACCTTGCCGCCAACCGGCTGTGGTGGTGCGACAACGTCGGGCCGTTCCGCATCCTGACCAGTGACGTCACCGGCGCCGGACTCACCACTTTGTTCACCAGCACGATGGCCATCCGCGGCCCGGTGACCGACCGCGCTGGCAGGCTGTTCTTCGCCCACGGCAACACCCTTTGCCGCACCGACGGCAACGGCGGCAACTTCACCGTGCTGTTCACCGCCAACCAGACCAGCCTGCTCGGCTGCCCCGCGGTCGACCGCCGTAACGGCCACGTCTATGTCGGCGCCGACGGCGACATCCTGCGTTTCGATCTGGATGGCAACGAGCGCAAACGCATCGTCGAAGGCATCGGCTACGCCCGCGCCATCGCCCTCGATGTCGGAGCCGATCGCCTGTATTGGCTCGACGCACAGCCGGCCAGCGACTTCCTCGCCAGCAGCCGACTCGACGGCAGCGACCGCCGCGTGGTGTTCGACAACTCACCCGCGGTGGCGCAATCGTCGGGTCTCGTGCAGTTCGCCTTCGACGCAGCGACCAGCACCCTGGTGTTCGCCGACGAACTCACGGGTGCGGTGCGCCGGCTCGACCCGGTGACTGGCGTCGTGACCTTGCTGCACACCGTGGCGCAGCCACACGGCCCAGCCGGTGTGGCCATGGTCGGCGCCCCACCGCTCGAACCTCTGCTCGACTGCAACGCCAACGGCGTGGCCGACGACCAGGACCTGGCAGACGGCACTTCGAGGGACTGCAACGGCAACGGGCGGCCTGACGAGTGCGAAAGCGACCCTTGCCCCGTTCGCCGCCTGTTTCTCGACCATGGCAGCAACCCAGCATTGCCAGGCCGCGCCGCCGGTTGCGCCGGCAACCAGCCGTTCCAGTGCTTTCAGTCGTTTCAGCCGTTCGACGTGGCGGCACCCGGTGTGGCCCTGGCCGAAGTGGGGCTGGACGGTTGGATGGCGAATCGCGGCCTCGGCGAGGGCTTGCGCGTCGATCTGTTTCCCGACGATGGCACCGGCGTGGCGCCGGACGAAACCCGTCGACTCTCGACCACCAGCCTCGAACTGCTCTACGACCCGGATCACGTGCATTGGGTCTACGCGCCGCTGCGCGTGGCCCTCGGCCCAGGCCGCCATTGGCTGCGCGTCGGCGGCGGTGGTCCCCACGTGCAAGCCGGCGTGAACGTCGCTGCTGCCGGCCTCCTGCCCGCCCGCGTCCGCGATGGAGCTGGCACCTGGTACGCGGCACCCGCGCTGGCGGTGCGGTTGGTCGCAGCCGACTTGGCCGCCTCGACCACCACGCTTTCCCTGCAGGCCGCTGGCGCAGTCGACTTCGTGCTCGACGCCGGTCCGACCCACGCGAACCAAGTGCACTGGCTGCTCGGCTCCTGGAGCGGTACCCAACCAGGACTGCCACTCGGGCCGGGCGTGACCCTGCCACTGGGCCTCGACGCCTACACCATGTTCACGGCCCAACACCCGAACAGCCCGATCCTGGCAGGCTTCCTCGGCAACCTGAACGCACAGGGCCTCGGCACCGCGCGCCTGCAGCTGCCGCCCGGCTTGCCGGCCGCGGCAGTGGGACTGGTGCTCCACCACGCGTTCTTCACCATGGGCAGAAGCAGTCTACCGACATTCGGCAGCCGAGCGGTGGCAGTGCAGTTGGTGCCGTAGCTCCGCACCAGACTGCCAGAACCGATTCGACGACTTCCCGGGAGTGCCGAGAGACCCGGGCTTTTACTTTGCATCGCCAAGTGAGTATCGTGCCCCGCATGTCGGAGCCTATGCCGAAACCCTCCCTGCTCGGGCTGCTGGATCGTGTGCTGCGCGGCGGGTTCCTCGGCCGCGACACCCTGGCCAGCGGCCGCATCGACGTCCCGACCGGCAAACTCACCCAGCTCTGCCTCCTGCTCGGCGGCATCTACGGCGTCTGCCTCGGCTGCCACGCCCTGTTCGGCGGCGCCCAATACGCACCGCTGCAGATGCTCGCCAGCGCTCTCAAGGTGCCGCTGCTGTTCGTGTTGACCCTGGCCGTGTCGTTCCCGTCGCTCTACGTGTTCGCCGCGCTGCAACGGCTGCCGCTCGACCTCGGCAACACCATGCGCCTGATGCTGCTGGCGATCCTCGTCAACCTGACCGTGATCGCCAGCCTGGGCCCGGTGTTCGCGTTCTTCGCCGCGAGCACCCGGAGCTACCCGTTCCTGCTGCTGCTGAACGTGGCGATCTTCGCGATCGGCGGCTTGCTCGGGCTGATGGTGCTGCGCCGCGCCACGCGGGACATGTTCGCCACTCCGCCGGCCGAACCGGCGCCGCCGGCGCCGGCCACGCCGAACGCGCCGACTGCCGAGCCGGCGCCGCCACCCGCACCGAACAGCCCCCTCCGCCACCGCACCGTCGCGGCCGACCAGGCGCGCCGTCTGCTCGGCGTCTGGAGCGTCGTCTACGGCGTGGTCGGTGCACAAATGGGTTGGCTGTTGCGGCCGTTCCTCGGCTCGCCGGACGCTCCGTTCGAGTGGTTCCGCGCCCGCGAAGACAACTTCCTGGTCGCCCTGCTGCGCACCCTCGGCAAGCTGTTCGGCCAGTGATGTTCGCCGCGGCCGAGACCCTGCTGCGCGGTGCGGCGGCGGACGCGCCGACCGCGCGCCGCTGCCTGTGGCTCGGGGCCAGCGGCTGCGCATTGGCCGGGGCCGGCCTCGGCGTCACGGCCGATCCCTGGCTGGCCCTGTTCGCGGCGCTCAAGGTGCCGCTGCTGGTCGCCCTCACCGCGGGGCTCTGCCTGCCCAGCTTCTTCGTCGTCAACACGGTGCTGGGGCTGCGCGACGATTTTCCGGCGGCCTGCCGCGGGCTGCTCGCGGCGCAGGCCACGCTCGGTCTGTGCCTCGGCTCCCTGGCGCCGATGCTGGTGTTCCTCGCGGTCAGCGTGCACGACCCGTACCTGGTCACCCTGCTCGACGCAGCGCAGTTCGCCGCGGCGACCTGGGCCGCGCAAGCCGTGCTGTCGCGCCACTACGCGCCGTTGATCGCCAAAGACCCTCGCCATCGCCTCTGCCTGCGCGGCTGGCTGCTGCTGTTCGCGTTCACCGCGGTGCAGCTCGCCTGGGTGCTGCGGCCGTTCCGCGGCACCGCGGGCTTTCCCGTGCAGTTCCTGCGGCCCGAGGCTTTCGAGCAGAATGCGTATGTGGTGCTGCTGGAGCATCTGGTGAAAGCGCTGCGTTGAGGCATCACGGCAGGCGAAACGATGGTGGCCCTTCGGTTCTGCATCGTGCCTAGTGCCCCGGTGCATGGAAAGCGATCCGGGTGTCGTCGAGGGGACAGCTAGCCGTGATCCGCTGCCGCCAGGAACCGACGCACCAACTCGAATGCCCTGCGCGCGTGAATGCCCCGCACCGCCTCAGCCGCGGCATCGTAGAACGACGCAACCTGCTGGGGTCCAAAACTATCAACAGACTCGAACTTGTCGCGCAAGTGCGCGATGGCTGTCAGCACGTCATCCTCAGCACGACGCGTTCGCCAGGCATGCCCAAGGGCATCCGGCCCGCCAGGCGCATGCTCCAGGCAATAGCAGATGTCGTAGGCATCCTTCGGCTTGTCGCGACCAGCCAATGCAAACGACTTCATGACCAGGAAGTCTTCTATCGAAGCAACGGCAATCGCGACTCGGTTCTTGTAGCCCGCGAGGGACATGCCTTCGATCTTGAGGCGCGAGGGGCGAACGAAAGCTGCAGCACAACCATCGGCATCGAGGGGCCGGAAGTTCTCGATGTGTCGCAAGCGCTTCCCGCGCCGCCGTTCGTGGGGCTTCAAGAAGTCCACATCGACCACGACCGGAGTCGCGCCATCGTGCAGGTCGACCTCGGCCTGCAACTTGAACTGCTGGTCCGCTTGCCGGTAACGCTTGGTCGCAAGCAGAGACTTCACGATCTCTGCATACCGTCCATCCCGTAGGTGCTGTGGATTCAGGGCCAGATCCACGTCGATGCTGCCGACATGTCCTTCCGTTGCATCGGGCAGCAAGAGGGACGGAACCCAACCGCCGACCAGCACGACACCATCGGCGAAGTAGGAGCCGATGACCTGGCCCAGGTCGAGCAGAACACGATGCGCGGCCTCGGTCTCTCGACCGGCGTAGTCGTTCTGGCTGCGCGGCTCCTGCATCATGCGAGTCCAACCTTCTGCCACGCTGGCAACAATCGCTGCTCGAGAATGGCCTGAGCCGCTTCCAGACCCCGCCCCCCGAGCTCCGTCAAGTCGACGTGAGTCTGTACCGGGTCGGTGCAGGCATGGTCGGTGTGCCCACCACTGCGCAGCGCGCCGAAGTTCTGGAACACTCCCGGATCGCCCGGCAGGAGCACGACGAGGTTCTCTCCAGAATCGACTGGTGTCGCACCTGTAGCTCGTACGAAATCGTCCAGATGGTCGGCGCGCACATAGACCCAGGTGCGCGGCTGCCGAACCTGCGGCGCTTGCCGTTCGGCCGCGGAATACGCCGCATAGACGCAGACGGTCCCGAACTCGCTCGTCAACCCATCGATTGCCTCGCTCAAGACCTTCGGCTTCGACAGGGTGAAGAACGACAACCGCTGTCGAGGGTCGAGCCGGTACTGATCGCGCCAAGCCGACAGCAGGCCTACCGGATCGCGCAGGCGCAGGCCAGCTTCCCCGTCTTCGACGAAGGCTTGGTCACGCAGATGCTGGACCACCTTGTTCACGAGGCCCAGACTCACCTGCTTCGCGCCAGGGAGATGGTCGCACGTTGCCGCCTGGATGGTGCGTTGGGTCCACGCGCGGCCGGCATGCGCCGGAGAGAGGAGTACGCGCAGCACGCGCGCCGCTGCGGGCGTCTTCAGGCCATGGCCTCGGCGTGGCAGCTTATGCGCGGGGGCAGCCCCGGTGCGCTCGATGCGCAGCACTCCGGGCACATCGAGCCAGCAGTTGCCAACGAGGTCGAGCCAACTCCAGCCATGGTGTCGACAGAGTTCGGCCAGACGAGGCGACACGACCGGCAGCGCCAAGACGTGCACGGCGTCCGTATGGCGCCTTGCGGTGGCCCAGGTGGAAAAGGCCACCGGTCGAAGTTCCGACTTCACGTGCACGAGGAATTCGACGCGGCAACCGTCGGCACTTTGAGCCGTCACGGCTAGGTCGTCGCCGCCAACCACCTCCACGCGAGTGACCTTCACCCAGGACACGTCTGCAAGCGTGCTCAGTAGCCGGGTAGCAACTTCCCTCACGAGGATGGCGCCAGGCGGCATGTTCACGAATCTTGGCGCGTTCACGGATGCGTGAACATAGCTTATTTCGTGAACGCCACAAGTGGAGATCGCCGCAAAGGGCGGAGCAAGAACCCCGAAGGTCCGTGAGCCGCAACCCCAGGGCAGAATGACCCCGACGATGCACCTCCCACGCCTGGCCCTGCCCCTGCTGCTCGCCACCTGCCTGCCGGCCCAGGCGACCCAACCGCTGCCGGTCCGCGCCACCGGCACCGTCGACACCACCGCCCTGCCGGCCACCGGCCGCGCCGTGCTGAAGCTCGCCTTCACCGCCGAGGCGCCGCTCACCAAGCCGTACTCGATCCGGATCGAACTGCGCCACCAGCGCCGCGTCGTGCAGCGCCGCGAACACGCGCCGCCGACCCCCACCAGCAAGTGGGCCAAAGGCACCGAGGTCGCCTACGACCTCGCGTTCGGCTTTCCGGTGCCACCGAATGGTCTGCCGGCAGGCGCCGCGCTCTCGGTGTACCTCGCGTTCGTCGACCCGGCCAACGAGCAGCTCGCGCCGCCGGCGGAGCCCACCGGCGGCAACGGCGGCTTCGCCAAGCTCACCGAGTTCGTGCTGCCGGAACTCGGGGCCGAACCCGACGCCACTGCCGTCGAGGCGGTGATCGCCGCCGCCACGGCCAGCGCCGCGCGGGATCCCGCCACCGCCTGGGACCAGCTCGAGTTCACCTTCCGGCGCGTCAGCGCCTACCCACTCAAGGCCAAGCTGCAGAAGGCGCTGACCCAGATCGGCCGCATGCCGCCGGCCCCGATCACGTTCGAGGAACGCGACATCACCGCTGGCCGCATCGCCGCGGAACGCGCCCGCTACCTGCGCCAGGTGGCCGGCCGCATGTTCGACCGTGGCCGGCTGCTCGGTGCTCTGCTGCTGCTCGACGCCGTCGGTGGGTCGCTGCAGGAACAGGCCGACCGCGCCGTGCTCGGCTCGCTCGCCGAGGCGCAGCGGGTGACCCAGGATCGCGACGGCATCCTCAAGAAGGTGTTCGCGCTCGACGACGCGCAGACGGCCACGCTGCGCACCCTGACCGAAAAACACCCAGGCGACCGGGAGCGGCTCGACACCGGCACGGCACTCGGCAAGAAGGCGGCCACCCGGGCCGTCGGCCGCGAACTGGTGCGTTCGCTCGAATACACCTCGTCGCTCAAGGCAGAGGCCAAGGCGGCCCGCGAAGCGCTCGAAGCCGCGTGGCTCGCCGACGTGCCCGCCGAAGAGCGCGCCGAGGCGGATGCTGCCCTGCAGCACCCGTGTTGGGCGAGGACCGGAGCCCGGCAGAGCCATCGCTTCGTGCTGCTCGGCCCGCAGGAACTGCTGGCTGGCATCCCCGCCGACAGTCTGCTGCGGTTCGACCTCGCCTATCTCTATCTGACCGATCTGTTCGGCCGCGTGCCCAATCCGGACGGCGACCGCGTCACCGTCTACTGGAAGGAATTGTGGGATTTCGGCGGCGGTGTGGGTGGTGGCAAGATCATCGACATCGGCAATGCCGATCCGGCGGCCAAGAACCTGCGCGTCGACAACGGCCTGCTCTACCACGAGCTGACGCACTGCGTCGACGACACCTCGCCCATCTACGCCGGGCTGCGCGAGGGGCTCGCCGACTTCGGCGCCGCGTTCTGCATGATGGAACTCGGCCAAGCCGGTGCCGGGCGCGCGGCGATCGGGGTCGCCACGCGGGCTTTTCTGCAGGACTACCTGGCGCGCGACCTCGAATACTGGCGGATTCCCAACTATGGCCCGAGTGCCGGGCTGTTGCTGCACTTCGTCACCACCCACGGCAAGGACGGCGAAGGCTACCGCTGGGACAAGTACCGCCAGTTCTTTCGCGACTACCGCAGCGATCCGATCAAGGACGACCGTCCACCGAACGTCGCCCGCGCCTTCGCCTTCCACCTCGCCGCGGCGTTCGGGCCGGCCGTCTACGACGATCTACGCCGCTTCCGCTGGCCGCTGCTGCCCAGCGATCCCGCGGCGCTCGCCAAAGAGCAACGCGCTGCCAGCACTCGCGCGCAGCCCGACTTCGACGAGCAGCCGGGGTCGCTGCTGCCGCGCGACCGGCTGGCCGCCACGATGCACGAACAGGACGCCGGGCTCGACGAACACCACCGCGAACTCGGAGTGGTGAAGGACTGGTGGGTGATCGGGCCGTTCCGCAAGGTCGGCGTGGATCCGGACACGTTCCGCTTCGCCCCCGAACTCGAGATCGACCTGCAAGCCCGCTACGACAGCATCAACAACAGCCCCACCTGGCGGCGCCCCGGCGCGAAGCCCGTGCTGGTCGAAAACAGCGGCTGGCTCGACTACCAGTTCGCTTACATGGAAGACAGCGCGATCTACGCGCTGACCCATGCCACCGTCGACCGCGACGTCGAAGCATGGTTCTG
The DNA here is from genome assembly GCA_016795295.1 of Planctomycetota bacterium. Taxonomy (GTDB): domain Bacteria; phylum Planctomycetota; class UBA1135; order UBA1135; family UBA2386; genus JAEUHP01. Next base: position 16,991 of record JAEUHP010000018.1, read on the forward strand.
GCTGCGCGCCGACGACGACCTGACGCTGTTCGTCGACGACGAGCTGATCGGCAAATTCGACTTCCACAACGGCCGTAATGGCCCGTGGCGACCGAACGGGCGGGTACACCTGCCCGACGCGATTCGTTTTCCGGTGTTCCTGACCAAAGGCCGCCACAAGGTACTGGTCAAGGTGCGCAACGGCGGCGGCGGTTCTGGACTCTCCTTGGCGATCGGCGAGCGCAACGGACTGCCGCTGCCCGGCTGGGAGACCGACGTCGAACCGCCGGCGAAGAAGCTCGCGGCGATCGACTGGCCGGACGGCGCCAAGTGGGGTTCGCGCTGGAAGGCGAAGTTCACCGAAGCCGGCGCGCAGCGGAAGCTCGAGACCGCCGTCGGCTCGTTCCGGGTGCGCAACGGTGCGCTGGAGGGCTTCGCCACCGGCCGCGAAGTGGAGTGGCGCAAGTACACCGTGCGCCCGGGCTTCCCCAAGGACTCGCCGTCGAACCTCGCCTGGCTGCCGGAGAAGGCCACCGAACCGCTGACCACCACGCATCTGGTGATCGACTTCGCCCCCGGCAATGCCGCGCCGAAGCTGGGTGTGATCCTGCAAGGCGATGGCCAGCGCGATGCGCTGTGCGGCTGGACTCTGTTGCTCGAACCGCAGGGCGACGGGGTGCGCGCGTATCTCGAACGGTACGATCTGCGCGTGCACATGTCGGATCTGGTGCCGTGGCAGGTCGACGACAAGAAGCCTGTGCGGCTCGTCCTGCAGTACTTCGGCAAACGGCTCTCGGTGCAGCTGGGCGACCGGGTGCTGTTCGACCAGGCGCCCTTGCTGCCGATTCCAGGCAAGCACCAGATCGGGGTGGTGACCTGGGGCGAGAACCTGCGCATCGAGGCGATGGAGCTGCGGGGCATGGCGCGCACCAAGTGAATTGCGAGACACCCACGTTCGCTCGCGGCGGCTCTGCCGCTGTCAGGCCCATGCTCCACCCCTTCAAGTATTCGGTCCACCGCGCTCTGGCGACCCCGTTCGCCCTGCTGCTGGTCTTGGCGAACTCGCTCGAGGCGCAGGGGTGCGGCGTCCGTTCGGCCTACCAGATGGGCAACGCCACCGCGGTCTCCAACATCGTGCAGGTCGACACCGGCTGGCAGCCGGGGCCGGTCACGACCTTCCAGCAGAACGGCGGCGGCTCCCCCGGCAGCAGCCTCTACTCCGTGGGCACCGTGCAGACCCGGGCACACTTCGGGCGCCTCAGGATCCAAGGCACCGGGCAGGCCCAGAACTGGAACGGCAACGGCACCAGCCTCTACCTCATCCCGCCGGCCTTCGACACGCCGACGGTGCAGTTCCGCGACACGTTCACGGTGCAGGCCCAGGGTTTGCCCGTGGGCACCCCGGTGCAGATCGAAGCCCGCGTGCGCATGGTCGGCTCCTGTGTCGTGACCGGCCTCTGGCCAGTGCTGTCCACCTACGGGGCCGAGATCCGGGTGGCACCGTTCGCCAATGCGCTGGGCATGGGTTCGATCGTGACCAGCTTGAACGCCACCAACGGTGTCGCCACGGCCATCGTGCAGACCACGGTGGGCGCGACCTTCACCGTGGAGGGGCGCATGACTTCGAGCGTCGACGAACACGGGGTGCGGAACGGTCTGCCGGCCGCGGCTTCGTACTCGATCGATCTGGAGAGCCGCTTCGAGTTCCGCAGCGTGACGGCCGGCGCCTGGATCGCCACCTGCAGTGGCACCACCTACCCCTCGGCCCAGGCAACCTCCCAAGCCGTGGGCAGCGGCTGCGGCTCGGGACCGCCGACCCTCACGAGCACGCTGCCGCTGCTGGGCAGCAGCCTGTCGCTGACCACGAACGGAGCCGCGGCCGGAGCACCGGTGTTCCGCGGCCTCGCGATCGGCGCCCCGGTGGCCACGCCGTTCGGCACCTGCGTGCTGCAACTCGACCCCGCCACGCTGGTGCTCGAATTCGCCGGCGTGGCCGATGCCGCGGGCCAGCACACGGCCGCGGTGCCGCTGCCGAACGCGCTGGGCTTCGCCGGCCTGGCGCTCACGGCCCAATCGCTGGTGCTCGGCACCGGCGGGCCGTTCCTCGGGCTGGGCGAACTCAGCAACGCCGTGGCGCTGGTGGTCGGCTTCTGACGCCGCGAGCTGGCGGGTCGGCGACGCCGTTCCCGCCGCACCCACCCTTGCCAGCCACGCCGGCGCATCGCACAGTGCGCAATCATGCTGCTGCCCCTTGGTTTGGCGCTGGCGATCGCCCTCCTGTTGCTCGCCATCGACGGCTTCTGGCACCGCACCTGGACGGCGGCCCCCGCCCCGGCCGGCCGATTGTTGGCGGCGGCCCGCGCCTTCTCGCTGCTGCTGCTGGCCGGCGGCCTGGTGCGCGGCGTGGGCACCGACCTTGCCGCCGAACTGCCGTGGCTGCTGCTGTTCGCCGGCGCCGGGCTGCTCGCCTACGAAGCCGCGGCGGCGCTCGGCCTCGCGGCACTGCGCGGCATCCTGCCGGCGGCACTGCAAGGCAACGCCGCTGCCGGCACGGCGGCCGCAGCGCATCTCGCCGCGATCGGCATCCTGCTGGCGAACGTCTGCGCCGGCCGTTCGTTCGCCGAGCTCGGCGTGGCGATGGCGTCGTTCGCGGTCGGCCAGGCGACCCTGCTGCTGCTGCTGTGGCTGTTTCGCTGCTTGACCGCCTACGACGACCGCGCCGAACTGCTGGGTGGCAACGTCGCCGTGGCGCTCGCCCACGGTGGGCTGACGCTGGCGCTGGCACTGCTGATCGCCCACGCCAGTGACGGGGAGTACACCGGGCCTTTGCCGGCGCTGGAGGGCTACGCGGTGGCGTTGGGCGAAGGCCTGCTGGTCTATCCGCTGCGTCAGGTGGTGGTCACCGGGCTGATGCTGCGGCGCTGGCCGAGCCTGCGCGGCGGTGAACTCGACCGCGCGATCGCCGAAGACCGCGAGATCGGCACCGGCGCTCTCGAAGGCGTCACCTACCTCGCGGCGGTCCTGCTGGTGCGGAGTCTGGCATGAGCACCTATCCGGCCTTCGCGGCAGCACTGGTCGACGGCGGAGTGCTGTCCGACCCTTGGTTGGCCGGCGAGCCGCGCTTCGCTGCGCCGCGCTGCGTGCCGGCGGCGCGCGCCGCAGCCCTCGTCGACGCAGCCGAGGCGATCGCCGCCGTGCACGAAGAATTGGCACGGCTGGTCGCCGCCGAGCCAGCGTGGCTCGATTCGTTCTTCCAACTGACCCCGTGGCAGCGCGGCATGGCCCTGGCGGCCCTGCCCGACTGGCACGGCATCGCGCGCGCCGACGTGTTCTGGACGGCGCACGGGGCCCAAGTGTGCGAGCTCAACAGCGACACGCCGAGTGGGCAGGCCGAGGCGGTGCTAGCCAACGCAGCCGCCCTGGCCGGCGCGGCGGGGCAGGCGAACACTCGGGCGGCGGACGCTCGCGGCCACGACGCCAACCAGGGCCTGCCGGCCCGCTTCGTCGCGCTGGTCGAGCACGCCGCCGCGGCGCTGGGCCACCGCGGTTCGCTGCAGATCGGCATGCTCTATCCGACCGAGATGCCCGAGGACCTGTCGATGGTCGCAGCCTACCAGCGGTGGCTCGAAGCCGCTGGCCACCGCTTGGTGCTCGGGGCGCCGTTCAATCTCGGCACCGCGGCCGACGGCCGCGCCAGCCTGTTCGACCGTCCCTGCGATGTGGTGCTGCGGCACTACAAGACCGACTGGTGGGGCGAACGGCTGCCGGTGCGCGACGACGAACCGGCGGTCGAAGACGCAGCACCCCTGGCCGAGCCGCTGCTGCACCTGTTGCAGGCCAATGTCGAAGGCCGCACCGCGGTGGTGAACCCGTTCGGCGCGGTGCTGACCCAGAACAAGCGCGCGTTGGCGTTCTGCTGGGAGCAGCTGCACCTCTTCTCCACCGCGGCCCAGGCGGCGATCCGCCGGCATTTGCCTGAGACGGTGCGCCTCGAACGGATCCGCGAACAACTCTGGCAACAACGCCAGGACTGGGTGCTGAAGTCGGACTACGGCTGCGAAGGCGCCGAAGTGGTGGTCGGCCCGCACGTCGACCAGGCCACCTGGGAAGATGCGCTGCAGCACGCGATCGCCACGCGTTGGGTGGCGCAGCGGGCATTCGTGCCGCTGCCCGAGGCCGACGGTGCCGTGACCAACTACGGCGTCTACCTGATCGCCGGGCGCGCCGCTGGGCTGCTGCTGCGCGAACACGGGGCAGGCCCGACCGATGCCACGGCGCGCATCGCGCCGGCGTTCGTGGCTGGTGGAGG
>JAEUHP010000097.1 GCA_016795295.1 Planctomycetota bacterium
GATCAAGATCTTCTTCTTCCAGTTCGACGAGTTCGAAGGCAGCACCGGTTCGGTGAGCGAAGCGCTGGCCCAGGACCTCGCCAAGTACAAGCGCTCGTCGATGACGACCACCAAGCAGGCGCTCGGCAACGGCTGGACGCGAGTGACGGTGAAGGCGCAGCTGATCCCGCAGCCGATGGACGAAGAGATCGACTTCACGTTCACCGAGCAGGCGCTCGGCACCGTGGCGATCGACGACCTCTACGCCGACAGCAAGTGCGTGAAGATCGACGAGGCCGACCAGGACGGCGACGCGTTCGGCCAGACCGACGGCTTCGCCGTGGACCTCTCGGCGGCCACTGGCAACACGCAATGCCTCGCCGCCGCCGTCACCCAAGGCCCGGGGCCTGCGTTCTCGCGCACCTATTGGATCAGTGGTGCAGCGCCGGTGAGTGGTGCCGTGCACCAGGTGTTTCGCCTCAACCAAGCCGGGGCGCTGATCTCGACCACGCTGCTGCCGGACACTTTGTCGGCGGCCCCCCTCGGCGCCTCGGACCTGGCGGTGGCGAACCTGCCCGGCAGCGCGGGTGCGTTCGTCTACGCCGTCGTGGATCTGCGCACCACCAGCGGCGCGATCGCGCTGCGCGCCCTCGACGCGAACGGGTCGCTGTCCCCGACGGCGTCGATCGCCCTGACCAACCTGCCGCCCAACCTGCCACCGGCACCGCATCGCTTCGGCCTGGCCTTCCAGCGCACTGGCGATCTCGGCAACGGCACCTTCTGGCTGACCGACCAGTTCGGCAGCGCCCACGAGTTCGCGCGCTCCGGCGCCTACCGCCGCTCGGTCGGCAACCTGCCGCCCAACGTGGTCGGCGCGGGCTACGACGACACCTTCGGCAACTTCTACTGGTTCAGCAGCCAGCCCCGCCTCACCCCCTCGGGCCCGGTGCAAGTGTGTGGTTACGAGTGGTCGGGCTACGACCTCAATCCAACCGGCGCGCAGTTCTTCGGCAACCTGCAACTGACGGCCCCCAGCACGCCGCGCGGTGGCGTGGCCTCCGGTTTGGAGGTCTACCGCCGCGCGAACGGCACCGGCTTCCGCGCCGTGTGCGTGGCCCAGGTCGGCCCGCGCAGCATGCTCTACGAACTCAAGGGCCCGTTCCGCTGGGGCGGCAGCTTGCTCGGCACCTGCGGCATGCAAGGCCTGCCGTTCGAGGGCTCGAACAGTTTCCAGGTGACCCTGAACGGCGTGCCGAACGCCAACTTCGCGTCGCTCTATGTGGGCTTCGGCGCGCGCCCCACACCGTTCTCCCTCGGCCAGTTCGGCCTGCCGGAGAGCAGTGTGCTGATCAACCTGGACCTCAACAGCGCGCTGCAACTGCCGGTTGCGCCGGGACGCTTCGCCTTCAACCTGCCGCTCCTGCCGCCGGGCTCGGGCTTCAGCTACGTGCCGATGTTCTTCCAGTGGCTGGTGTTCGACCCGTCGGTGCCGGGTGGCGTGACGCTGTCCCCGGGCGGCAAGACGCTCGTCTACTGAAGGCGACGCGCCGCTACTTGCCGCCGCCGGTGCGTTCGCTCGGCGGGGCCACCGGCTTGCCGCCTTCGGGCTGCGGCTCGCCCTGGTTCTCGGCCGCTTCCTTCGCCAGCCGCGCTTCGCGCTCCTGGTGCAACTTCGGCTGCTGGCGATGGATCGTGATCTGCACTTCGGTGTCGGGCTCCGGCGCTTTGCTGGTCAACCACCAGTTGTGCTGATCGCGGCCGCGTTCGTGCACGATCGTCACCAGGTGGTTGTCGGGCGTCATGTAACACGCGCTCACCAGATTGCCCTCGAAGTCGGCGACGAACACTTCGGGCTCGTTGCGGTAGAGCTGGCCCATGCGGCCGCCGAGGTAGACCCAACTGCAGCCGACCACTGCGCGCTGCGTGGTCAGGTCGAGCAGCAGGTCTTCGAGGCAATGCTCCACGACCTTGCCTTCCGGCGTGGTCCACTGCACCGTGAACCACAGGTTCATGCCCTTGGGCGGTGTGACCTTGACCGTCTCCGCGCCCTTCTCGATCGCTTCGATCGACGGCGGCGGCACGATCTCCTCGGCTTTCGCGTTCTGCCCGGGCGTGAGGCCGAGCAACAGCAAGGCGCCGTTCAACACGCTGGGCTTGGCCTTGGTCCACAGCATCGCTTCGTGGCGCTTGCCGCGGCGGTTGATCAGCAGGTACTCGAGCGCGTCCTGCGGTGCGTTCATCACCGCGGTGAGCTTGAGCGTGCCGGCCTTCGCGTCGAGCGTGATGCCCTCCTTGGCGAACTGCTGCATCATCTCGGCCAACGCGGCCGCCGGATCCTGCGGCTTCGGCAGAACGGGCGCCGGCTTCGCCTCTTGAGCCAACGAACACGCGGCGGCGAAGGCCGCCAACAGCAAGGGAGCGATTCTCATCGGGGCGGGTCGGAGTTCAGGGTCTTCGGCAGCTGCTGGAGATGTTCGAGCGTCACCGCGTCACGGCCCGCGAACTCGCGCGCTTGGGCCACCGCGGCAGTGTAGCCGCGCGCATCGCCGGCGTGCCGCGCGGCCTCGGCGGTGCGCAAGAAAGGCAACGCCGCAAGGCGCGCCAATCCGTCGGCGCCGGAGCCCGGCTCGCGCGCGCCCCCGAACGGCTCGAACCAGCGGTCGCGGTGGCGGTGGCGCAAGGCGGCTGCCAGCGCAGCGCGCGCGGCACTGCTGCGCTCGCCGGTCTCGGCCATGGCCAGAAACCAATGGGCCACGCCGGCGCCGAGTTCCTGGGCACCGCGCAGTTGGAGGAACAGCGGTGCCGTGGCCGCGCCGAGCGCCTGCTGCAGTTCGGGTTCCCGCAAGAGAGCGCGCCAGAACACCATCAGCCGCTGCGGCGCGATCGCCCGGCACGCCGTGGGCAGCGCCACGAGTTCGCGCGCCACCGCGCCGAAGGCCGCCGCGGCCGCATCCGGATCGGCACCGCGCAGACGTTCGGCCACCGCGACCGCGAGCGAGAAGCCGCGCTGGCCGTCGGGCCAGCGCGCAGCGCGGCGCGCTTCGCCATCGGCATCCGCCACGGGCCAGCGCAGCAGCACCGCAGCGCAGAGCTCCAGAGCGGCTTGGTCCAGCGGCTCCGGCAGGCCCGCGAGCACCGCATAGGCCAGCGCCTCGGCCCCCTCGTCGCTCGGCGCCGCGAGGGCGTCGCGCAAACGCTGCAGGCAGCGGGCGCGGCCGGGCCCCGCCGCCAAACCCGACAGCGCCGCCTCCTGGACCTCATCCGCCGCCGCCCCGAACGCCAACTGCGCCAACCGCGCCTGGTTGGCTTCGTCGCGGGCTGCGGCAGCTGCCCAAGCCACCAGCGCCGCCTTGGTCCGTTCGTCGGACTGGCCGGCCGCCGCATCGAGCAGACTGCCGACCTGGGCGGCGTCCAGCTCACGCGCCCACTCGGCGCAGCGCGCCAGGAACGCCGGCTCCGGCGCCGCCAGCGCCTCGCGCACCAGCGACTGGCACCAGGCCGTCTGCCGCAGGGCAACGAGGCCGAGCAGCAGCTCCAGACGTTCCCTGGGTTGCAGGCGTGCGAACGCGTCGTCTGGATCGGCAGCGAGATCCTGCTGCCAGAGCTGGATCGCCAGCTTCGGCCGGGATTCGCGCAGCACACCGACGAAGTCCGCGAGCTGGCGGGCATGGCGCAACTGCGGCCAGAGGCCGATGACGGCATCGTCGCTGCCGAGCCGCAGCACGGCCAACGCCAGCACCGGCAGCAGATCGCCACCGACCACCTGCGCGTTGCCCAGCAGGGCCACGAGAGCGGCTTGCAGGCGCTCGGTGAGCGCAGGGCGACGGAGCAGCGCCTGGGCCGCGGCCCCCGCCACCTGCGGTGGCCCATCCAGGAACTCCAGCAGCAGGTCGTCGTCGAGCCGTTCGCCGCAGTGTTCCAGCAGCAGCACCAACGAACGGTGGTCGTCCTGCCGGCGGGCGTATGCGAGCACCTCCGGTGCGACACCATGCGCCGCCAGCAACGTGGCGAACACACGCTCCTGCAACGCAACGCCCCCGTCCGCATGCTCCTCGGCGAGCACGGCCAGCAGCCGCTGCTGCCGACCAGGGGGCTGCAGCAAGGCCTCGGCCCCCCACAGCCAATGGGCTTCGAGCGGGCCCTTGCCGTCCAGCACCAGCGCCACCTGCTCCAAGTAGGCCGGCACCGCCCGGTGCGCCAACTCCAGGCACAGGGCATCGCGCGGTTCTTCGGGCAGCGCCACGGCCGAACTCAGCAGCATGCGCAGACCGCGCGCCGACAACCGTTCGACCAACGGCAGCGCCCGCGCCACCGGCACCGATCCAGCCGCCAGCGCCTGGTGCAGACGCCCCACCAAGCCATCGGCGAGTTCCGCGGGCAAGCGCTCGAACGCCGCGGTCACGAACGGCAACAGCTCGTCCGCCAACAGCGCCGTCAGCAGCAGTTCGGCCTCGGCGCGCCCCGGCGCGCGGTCCGCGGCCGCCAGCGCCAGGCACCGCGTCGCCAAGTCCTGCGCCGCGTCCGCAGCCACTCGGCCGGCCCAGGCCGCCGCCGACGGACGCGGCGCCACCGCGAGTTCGGCCAGCAGAGCCTGCGCCGCGCGCGGCGCCGCGTCGAGCCCGGCGAACAGTTCCGCCGGCAGTTCGAGCCAAGTGTGCCGCACCAGCGCAGCCGCGGCCGCTGCGAGTTCGCGGTCCGCACCGTCCAGCACGGCCAACACCCGCGCGGGGCTCAGCGCCGCGCGCTCCTGCAGACCGACCAGCGCCTCGCTGCGCGCGGCACAGGGCAGGTTCGGGTCGGCGAGCCGGCTGGCCAACACGGCCACTGCCGGATCGGCCGCGTTCGCCACCGGCTGCTGGGCCACGCCCCCCCGCGCTGCCACCAGGACCGCGAGCCAACGCGGAACCGTGCGCCAACCACCACTCATTGCAGCACCTCGGCGATCGCCGCCGGCAGATCGCTGGCGAGCACGCCGCGTGGCCACCGCCGCGCCAGCACCTCGCCCGCACGCCCGTGGGCATGCACCGCGCAGCACGCCGCAGCGAACGGCGGCATGCCCTGCGCCAGCAGAGCGCCCAGCGCGCCCGCCAACACGTCGCCCGAACCGCCGGTGCCCAAGGCTGGACTGCCGGTGCGGTTCACGAACCACTGCCCAGCCGCGCCGACCAGGGAGCCCGCGCCCTTCAGCACCACGCAGGCGCCAGTGCGCTGCACCAGTTCACGGAGCGCGGCCTGGCGCCCGGCTTGCACCGCCGCCGCCGGCGTGCCGAGCAGCCGGCCCGCTTCGCCGGGATGCGGCGTCAACACCACGCCCACGCGTTCGGCTGCGGCCCGCAGCGCGCGCTGCAGGCCCGTGGCCGGCGCGTCCGCCGCGGCCAGCACGCCGAGCAGGTGCAACGCATCCGCGTCGAGCACCACCGGCCCCCGCGCCGAACGCAACACCTCGGCCACGCAGCGTTGCGCCGCGCGATCCAGGCCGAGCCCCGGCCCGACCACCACCGCCCGGGCCGCGCCGGCCGCCGCACGCAGTTCGCGCACCGCACGCCCCACCGTGGTCGCACACGGCTGCGCCAACGGCAGCAGCGGCTGCAGCTCTTTGGGCAGAGCCACGCGCACCAAGCCGGCACCGGAGCGCAACGCCGCGGTCGCCACCAGGATCGCCGCACCGAGCATGCCGCGGCTGCCCGCAACCACCAGCACGGTGCCGCGCGTGCCCTTGTGCGCGTCGCGCGGCCACTGCGGCGGTCGCGGCACCCTGCGCACGCGCGTGCCCAGACCAGGCACTGCGCCGCCGCCGCGCTTCACCGCGGCCATGGCAGGACGCTGCGCACTTCGCCAATGCGCAGCTTCTGGGTGTTGTGCAGCGGCACCGACGCGAACGGCTGCAGCGCCGCCGGCACCCCCGCACTGCCGAACGCCAAGAGCCGCTGCAGCGCGTCGACCACCACCGGCCAGTATGCCCGTTCGGCGCCGTCGTCGATCTTGACTGCCAGGCCGAGCCCCTGCGGGAACTCGCGCCGCGCCGGATCCGGGGCCAAGCCCAGCGCATACACGCCCTCGGCACCGTTCTTGGCGAACGCCGCGCCCGGCCAGCAGCGCAGCAGCGCCGTGCAGAAGCGCTCGGCGCCGGCAACCAGCACCGGTTCGGCGGCGGAGGCGGCGAGGATCGTGCGGCATGCGTTTGCACGAACGTCCGCCAGGCCCACCGGGTTCGCCAGATTGGCGAACGCCCGCGCCAAGGCCGCCAACGGCAGCACGAAGGTCGGCGCACCGCAGCCGTCCACGCCCACCGGCAGCGGCTCGGCCAGACCGGCCATCGCCGCCACCGCAGCCGCCACTTCGCGCTGGCTGCGGCAGCCGGGGTCGAGGTAATGCAAAAGGTCGTCGCCACACGCCTGCGCCAACAGCAAGAACCCCGCGTGCTTGCCGCTGCAGTTGTTGTGCCGGCGGCCCGGGCGCTCCCCACGCTGCGCCAGTTCGCGGCGGGTCGCCGTGTCGAACGGCGCATGGGGCCCGCACCCGAGCTGGTCCTCGGTCAGCCCACCCCGCCGCAGCAAGCTCGCGACTGCTGCGGTGTGCACCGGCGCACCATCGTGGCTGGCGCACAGCACCGCGATCTCACCCGCGCTGAGGCCGAGCTGCTGGTGCAGGCCGCGTTCCAAGAGCGGCAGCGCCTGGAACGGCTTGGTCGCCGAGCGGGCGAACACCGGGCGCGCCACGTCACCGACCGCAATCGCCAGTTCGCCGCCGTGCCAGACGGCCAGAGCACCGCGATGCCAGGACTCGACGCGGCCACTGCGCGTGGTCTCGGCGAGCACCGGGTTGGCTGCGGGTGACGGCGCATGCGTGCTGGCCCTGGACACGGCGGACCAGTTTACTGGTCGGTTTCCGGGGCGACCAGTTCGCGGGTCAGCACACCGCAAAGAAAGTGCGCTCAGAGCTTTACAGCCAGGCCACCGCTTTCGACCCGCAGCCCGCCCCGCTCGGCCTGCGAACCGTGGCAGCCCGCCGGCCACCCGCTTATAAGGAAGGGCGCCCGGCCGGGCACCATGGACCTCGTCGAAGTCGAACTCGCGCGCGTCGTCATCCACCACAAGGCGGACCAGCAGTACATCCACCTGCGCGAACGCCACGGCAACCGCGGTTTCCCGATCGTGATCGGCTACCACGAGGTCGAAGAGATCAACCGCAAGCTGTGCGGGTTCCAGACGCCACGGCCCCTGACCCACGACCTGGTCGGCCGCGTGGTGGCGGCGCTCGGCAAGCGCCTCACGCGCGTGGTGGTCAGCGAACTGCGCGACGACACGTTCTACGCGACGCTGGTGCTGGCGCCGCTCGATGCCGACGGGCCGGAGGTCACGGTCGACTGCCGGCCCTCGGACGCAATCGCGCTGGCGGTGCAGATGAAGGCGCCGATCCACGTGGCGCGCGAAGTGTTCGATCAGGTCGCCACCGAGTGACGCGCGGCGGCTTTTGGGATTCCCGGTAGCGCCCGCCGTTGGCCCCGCCGTTGGCCCCACCATGGCGCGAACGCATGCCCGCGGCTAGCCTCTGTCGTGGCTACGCACCCGTGGTGGGATGGCAGAGTGGCCGAATGCGGCGGTTTTGAAAACCGCTTTGCCCGCGAGGGCAACGGGGGTTCGAATCCCTCTCCCACCGCCATACAGCCGCAAGCGTTTCTCGAGAAGCAAGTTACGGAACCACCGCTTGAGTCGTGGCCCCCTAGCCGGCACCCGCTTCACCCCGCCGCCAGCACCAAGACGGACCTGCATCCTCTTGCTGTGCCCCGCGGTTGCTGGGGTCCCCACCGGCAACCGCACCACGGCGTTGCGCTGGGCAGCACATTGGCGCGCGCTGGGACACCGGGTGCGCATGCGCAGCTGCGACGACGGCGCGCCAGCCGAACTGCTGGTCGCCCTGCACGCAGAGAAGTGCGGCGCGGCACTGCTGGCGGCCAAGGCACGGTTGCCCGCGGCAGGCGCCGTGCTCGCCTTCGGCGGCACCGAGCTGCCCGAGGCCGGCCAAGCGCCGAACTACTCGCCCATCGCCTGCGCCGCCCTGGCCGCGGCGGATCGCATCGTGCTCCGCCACCCCGAGCAACTTCGGGCGGTGCCGCCCGAACTCCAGGCTCGGACTCGGGTGATCGGCCCCGCCGCCGTCCCCCCAGGCCCGCGACCCGCTGCACACGAACTGCGGCCTGAGGTGCTGATGCTGGCCCACCTGCGCGCCGTCAAAGAGCCGTTCACGCTCGCAGCGGCCATGGCCATGCTGCCGGCCGCGTCCAACCTACGAGCCGTGCATCTCGGCGCCGCCCTGGACGCCGCGTCGCGCGCGGCGGCCGAACACCTCACCGCGACCCATCCGCGTTGGCAATGGCTGGGCCTGCAGCCGCGGTGGTGGGCGCGGCAACGCCTGCGCCATGCCCGCGCTCTGGTGCTGGCCTCGCGCCACGAAGGCGCCCCGGGCGCGGTCGTCGAAGCCATCGTGCAGGGCGTGCCAGTGCTGGCCAGCGACATCCCGGCCAACCGTGCCTTGCTCGGGGAATCGTGGCCGGCGTTGTTTCCGGTTGGCGACGCTGCGGCTCTGGCGCGCCTCCTGCAGCGACTCGAACACGATGCGGCCTGGACCGCCGAACTGAACCGCCAACTCACCGAGCGGGCCCCGCGATTCGCCCCCGCAGCCGAACGCACCGCTTGGCACCACCTGATCACCGAATTGACCGCGCCGGGATCTCTGTGAGTCACGGGATCCTGTGAATCATGGCGGACCAGGGAGACCAGACCGCGGGTGAGTCCGCGCCAGGGCCACAGTAGAGTCGGCGGCGCGGCGGTCCGCCGCCCACGCCCTCTCGACCCCCATGAGCCAAGCCCAACCTGCTGCGCCCAAACGCTTCTTCGACCGCATCCTCGACGTCATCGAGAAGGTCGGCAACAAGCTGCCCGACCCCGCGGTGCTGTTCCTGCTGGCACTGTCGCTCACCTGGCTGTTCGCCTGGCTGCTCGACGGCACCAAGATCCAGGTGCCCAAGGCCGGCGGGGGCTTCGACGAGCAGCTGGTGACCAACCAACTGTCCGGCAAAGCGTTCGCCGTGTTCTTGACCGACATGGTCAAGACCTTCGTGAACTTCCCCCCGCTGGGCGTGGTGCTGGTGGCGATGCTCGGCCTCGGTGTCGCCGACAAGTCGGGCTTCATCAGCGCCGTGCTGAAGAAGCTGCTGAGTTTCACGCCGAAGGCCCTGCTGACCCCGGTGGTGATCGCCGTGGGCCTGTTGAGTCTGGTCGCGGTCGACGCCGGCTACGTGCTGGTGATCCCGCTCGGCGGCGTGATCTTCTACGCCGCTGGTCGGCACCCGATCGCCGGCATCGCGGCGAGCTTCGCCGCGATCTCCGGCGGTTTCTGCGCCAACTACCTGCCGACGGCGCTCGACACGATCCTCGCCGGCCTGACCCAGGCCGGCGCGCGCGTGGTGAACGGCACCGTGTCGGTGAACCCGCTGTGCAACTTCTACTTCACCATCGTCTCGTCGGTGCTGGTGCTCGGCCTCGGCTGGTTCCTGACCGACAAGGTGGTCGAACCGCGTCTGCAGCGGCTCACGGTCGACGGCGACCCGGCGGACATGCCGAAGATGCAGGAACTGTCGCCGGCCGAACAGAAGGGCCTGTTGGCGGGCGTGGTGGCGATGCTGCTCGGCATCGTGCTGGTGGTGGCAGCGTGCCTGCCCGAAGGCTCCTTGTTCCGCGACGACCAGGGCACCCTCACCTCGACCACCGCGCCGCTGATGAAGTCGATCGTGCCACTGATCCTGTTCCTGTTCCTGCTGCCGGGCGTCGTCTACGGCTACGTGGCCAAGACCTTCAAGAACCACCGGGACGTGGTGCAGGCGATGGCCAAGACCATGAACACCATGGGTTACTACATGGTGATGGCGTTCTGCGCGGCGATGTTCATCTACGCGTTCAACACCAGCAACCTCGGCAAGCTGATCGCGATCAGCGGCGCCAACGGCCTGAAGAGCCTGGGCCTGCCGACCGGCGTGACCATCGTCGGCATGATCCTGTGCTGTGCCACGGTCAACCTGGTGATGGGCTCGTCGTCGGCGAAGTGGACCCTGCTGGCGCCGATCTTCGTGCCGATGCTGATGCAGCTCGGCATCTCGCCCGAACTCACCCAAGCCGCCTACCGCATCGGCGACTCGACCACCAACATCGTCACGCCGCTCAATCCGTACTTCCCGCTGATCGTGACGTTCACGCAGAAGTACCACCGCGGCACCGGCATCGGCACCATGATCTCGATCATGCTGCCGTATGCGCTGACCATGCTGGTGGTGTGGACCGCGTTCTTGCTGGTCTACTGGGGACTCGGGATGCCGCTGGGCCCCGGCAGCAGCTACGTCTACGGCGGTTGAGCGCAGGACCCGGCCCGCGCGGCGCCTTTGGCGGCCGCGGCGGCGTCACTTCGCCGAGCTGGTGAAGGCCGGCACTTCGGCGACGAACTGCAACTTCGGGTCGGGATGGTCGCTGGTGCGCACCAGCGTGGCCAACGACGGCACCGCGCGGCCGCGGAACACCTGCTGGCCGCCGACCTCGACCTCCACGTCCTTGGCCAGATCGAGCACCCGTCCGTCGAGCAGCACGTACAAGCCGTCGGTCGGCTTGTCACACTGGATCCGCACGCGGTTCGCGGCGCGGTCGAGGTCGGCGACCAGCGTGGCGCCGAACACGGGCTGATCCCACCACAGCCAGTGGAACTGCCGCTTCCAGCGCAGGACCGGCTGCCAGACCAGGCGTTCGGGCACGGGCGTGCGCACACGTTCGGCGATCTTGCGCAGTTGTGCTTCGTGGCCGCCCGGCGGCTCGGCGTGGCCGCGGCCGTCGACTTCCCAGTAGTCGTGCGCGAACCCACCCCAGCGCTGCGCGGCCTCACCGAGCAGGCGCGCCGCGGCGCGATTCGGTCCGGGCGGCACCTGCGGATCGTCGAGGCTCTGGTAGATCGACACGAACACGTTGCGCAGGGACGGGATCACCCCCTCCACGACGTCGACGATCGGCCCGCCGGCGTGGCTGAAGATCGGCGTGGGCGCACCGGCGCTGGGCGCGATCGCCGCCACCCGGTCGGCATGGTGCGCACCCAGCGTCCAACTGCCGTAGCCACCCATCGAGTGGCCGACGAAGTAGACGTGGTCTGGATCGATCTTCCAGGTGCGCAGTGCGGCATCGACCAGATCGAGCACGAACTCCTCGGTGCCCGAATCGGTCCAGCCGTGCTCGGTTTTCTCCAAGACCTCCGGCGCGACCATCACCCATCCCAGTTTGGCCAGGGCCGGACCATAGGCCGACGCCGCCGACCCGGCGTCGCCCGAGCCGAGACCGCCACCGTGCAGGGCCAGAGCCAGGCCTTTCGGCTTCTTGGTCTCGCCGCCGACGAGGTAGCGGCCACGCTTCTGCGCCTTGCTCTTCTTGTCTTCGGGCC
This sequence comes from Planctomycetota bacterium, assembly GCA_016795295.1. Classification (GTDB taxonomy): domain Bacteria; phylum Planctomycetota; class UBA1135; order UBA1135; family UBA2386; genus JAEUHP01. Next base: position 11,452 of record JAEUHP010000097.1, read on the forward strand.
AAAACCACTGGTCGCCCGCCTTCTCCAGAGTGCGCTGCTTGCTCCACAGCTTCTGGATTCTGGCCTGCCAGGCCGTGAGCTGCGCCGCGTCGAGAGGCGGCGCTCCGGCCAGGGCACCGAGCAGGTTGCGGCGCTCGGCGTGCCCAGCCGCGGTGCGCCCGTCCACCAGCAGGTAACGCGCCGCGAACCCTTCGAGTTCGGCGGCCGAAGGGGCTTTTTGCGCGACCACCGGCCCCAGGCACAGCAAGGCTGCGAACCCGGGAGCAAACCACGCGCCAGCGGCAGCCCAGCGCGCCGGCATGGCGCCAGCAACCGACATGGTGTTCAGAAGCGGATGCCGCCGCCGACGAACACACCCTGGATGTGCAGTTCGGCGTCGAAGTCGCGGGACGAAGCGCGGCCACGGCCGTCCATGGCCACGAACCGGTAACCGAACAACAGGTCGAGTCGTTTGGTGGCCTGGAACTTGCCCCAGACCTCGAGGTCCGTGTAGTGCCCCTTGGCGTCGCCAAGGTCGGCCGACATGTAGCCGAGGTTGCCACCCACGGTGAAAGCGTCGCGGAAGTAGAACTCGGCCTCGACGAACGGCATCGGCACCAGCACGTCGGTCTCGACCTCTTCCCGCGTGGTGCCGGTGCGCACCGCGGTGTTCATCAGGTAGTAGGCGAGCTGGCCGCCGGCGCCGACGCGGTAGTGCGGGCTGCCGGTCAGGGAGTAGCTGTAGCTGGCCGCCGTCGCCAGATACTGGACACTGGTCGACACCGACGCGCCAGACCCGATGTTGCCGTAGTCACCGGTGAGCCGGCCGGTGTTGTTCGCCTCGTAGCCGAAGCCGTGGGCGCGCACCCGGTGCGGGTGGCCGTCCCATTGCGCCCGCAGGTAGGGCGACGCCTGGCTCGAGCCCATGCCGAGATCGCCGTCGAGGTCGTTGCGCTGGCCACCGAGCGACAGGTTGCCAGAGCTGTTCTGCAGCGCGATCGAACCATCGAGCCAGGAGACCATCGCCCCGGCGTCGACGGTGGTCGAGTTCGCCTTGCAAGCGCCGAACAGCAGCACGGAGAGCGACAGGAGGCACCACGACTTCATTGGCGCAGCATCCCCGATGGCTCGCTCTGGCGCCAGCCCGTGCCGGGGAACCATGAACGATCGCCGAACCCAATGGCCGCGGTTGCCGGCCACCGCACGCTGCGCCGCGCGCGCCAGAAGCGCTGCAGCCGAACGCGCGGGCGTGGTCGGCAGCAGGCAAAGGTTGCAAACACCGGATCCGGTCTCGACACTGTGCTTTCCTCGTCGCCCCAACCCATGCAGCACCGCCGGCTCGCGCCGTTCCTGTTCCTCGCCTCCGCCGGCTGCCTGGTGCCCAAAGGGGCCAAGCCGGATGTCGACCTGGGCCTCGGCTCCGCATCGAAGTTCGTGCACCGCGGCATGACCATGGTCGATCGCCCGGTCCTGCACCCCGAACTGGCGGTCGGCCTGCCGACCCGCACTGGCGGCACGGTCGGCGTCGCCATCGACGGCAACATGGACCTCTACAACAACACCGGCGACGCCTGGTTTCCCGACGGCCATGCCGGACGGTTCACCCAGGTCGAGATGATCGCCGACTACGCGCAGTCGTTCGACTGGCTGTCGCTGCGCGGCGGTGTGCACACGTACATCCTGCCGAACGGCCTCGAATTCGTGAACGGCGAGCGCGGTGGCACCAGCGAAGTGTTCTTGACCGCCAGCGCGAACGTGCTGGAGACGAATCCGTACCTGTCGCTGCACTACGACTTCGACGAAGTGCGCGATCTGTACTGGCGCGCCGGCTTGAGCGAGGACATCCCGTTCGGCAGCGGCTTCGTGCTGCGGCTCGACGGCTCGATCGGCCATGCCGGTGCCGACCAGTCGAGCTGGATGTACGGCATCGAACGCAGCGCCTGGGCCGACCTGCGCGGTTCGGCGTTCCTCGACTACGCAATCGACCCGACCACCACCCTGAGTCTCGGTGCCCACGGCTCGCTGATCGTCGACAGCGTGCTGGACCAGTGGTTCACCGACATCGGCATCGATCCGACGGTGTACTGGTTCTCGCTGGGCGTGACCTGGACGTTTTGAGGTGCCCCGCCTGCAGTTGCGGGCGGACCCACTACCCAGGCACGCGCGACACGGCCTCACTTCAGCGTGCGCTGGACCATGCCACGCAGCCGTTCGAGAACCCGCGGCGGCGGAGGGCCTTCGGCAGCCGGATCGAACGGCAACTCGAACAGCCCGAGCTGACGCTGCAACACCCAGGCGAGAGCGTGCCGGCTGCCGGCGGGCAGCGCCGGGTCGGCGAGCAGGTCCACCAGTTGGAGGCTCACCGTGAGCTTCGGCAGGCGCGCCAGCGCATGCACCAGCTCGTCCGGCACCGGGGTCTGCTGCAGTTCGTCCGCCAGCTCTGGACCGCCGCGGCGCGCCAGGTCGAGAGCCCAGGTCGCGGTCTGCAGCTGGTTCGCCGCGACCTGATCGACCACCGCCGACAAGTCGGCGGTGAATTCACGACCGAACGCCAGCGCCAAGACCAAGCGCAGCACCACGGCGGCATCTTCGAGCGGCAGGCACTCGCCGCGCCCGCTCTTGGCGATCGCGGCGAACGACTCCCGCGTGTCCTTGCCGGCCAGCGCCGGGGACGCGACCAGGGCATGCACGCGGCACTCGGGGCTGCGCGCAAAGCGCCGGATCGCGGTCGTGAGGGCGGCGCGGTCGCGTTCGTGCGGCGGCGCATCGCCGACCAACACCACCACCCGCCGCGTGCCCGGCCGCCAGGCCTGGGCAAACGCCGCGTCCAAGCCGTCGCGCACCGCCTCGGGCTGATCGCCACCGCCATTCGCCGCGATGCCGTTGACGAAGTTCACCGCCCGCCAGACGTCCGAGCCGAGCGGCAGTTGTCGCGTCACGTATTCTTCGCTCTTGCCGTGATCCCGGTAGGTGACGATGCCGAACCGCGCATCGGGCACCAACCGCCGCAGCACCCCGAGCATCAGCGCCATGGTGTCCTTGGCCGCCTGCAGGGTGGCCCCCATCGAGCCAGTGCTGTCGCAGACGAACACGATCTCGAGGCCCGTGCGGCGCAGTTCCGCGACGGTGCGCTGGAACTGCGGCGAACCCACCACCGGCGCCGAGCCGGTGCGCACCGGCCGCGGGCGGACCGCGCGCGGCTCGACCGCCGCCCCACCGGCCACCGCACCCTCGGCGACGACCCGTTCGGCCTCGGCGGCACTCGGGGGCGTCTCGGCGGGCTGCGGCGCCGGTTCGGCCTCGGCGGTGGGCGGCGGCGGCGGCGGCACGACCTCGGTCGGTGCCTCCACAACCGGTTCGGTGACCACGGGAAGCTCAGGGGCCAGTTCGGCCACGGTCGGTTGCGGTGGGGTCCAGCTCGGCAGCACCCGATGGAGCGCCAACTGCCGGCCCCGCGGCGGCTCGACCTGCCAGAACCAGACCAAGAGCAGCAAGAGCACCGCGTGCAGCAGCAGCGACAGACCGAGCCAGGGCGCGCGCCGCAACTCCAGAGCCACCAAGGCCTGGAACGTTGCCGCTTCGCGGCGGTCCGGGCGCGCGGCCGAGCGCAGCGCCGTGCTGCGGCGCGCCACCGCCAGGAGGCGCAGCGCCGGCACCGGCACGAGCTCGGCGTGGCCGGCGTCGACCACCACGGTCGCCACGTCGGCGTCGAACTGCAGCACGTCGGCGGCCGCCAGGCGCACTTCGCCCACGCGCTCGCCGTTGCGCCGCGAACCGCTGCTGCTGCCGAGGTCGCGCAGCCAGACCCCGTCGGTGCGCACCTCGATCTCGGCGTGCACGCGCGCCGCGCCCGCAGAGCGCAGAGCGAAGTCGCAGGCGGGGTCCGCCCCGAGCCGGTAGGTCCGGCCGACTTCCAGCGCATGGTCGCGCCCACGGAGGCGCAGCGCGAGCAAGGGCGAAGGTTCGGTCATGGCACTCCGGTCGGCAACCGGCCGCGCACAGGAATACCCGAAGTGGCAGCACATCGCGGCCTCGGCCGCAAACGAACCCCACGGCGGCCCGCGGTCCGGTTGCGGCGAACGGCGCGTCTGTACTTGCGGCACAACGGGCAGCCGGCGACCATGCCCACACCTCCTTCGTCGGCAGGACCCCCCATGAGCCTCAAGATCCTCGGCGGCGAACACCGTGGCCGCGTGCTGCAATCCGTGCGCGGCATGGGCACCCGCCCCCTGCTCGGCCAGGTGCGGGAAGCGCTGTTCAACATCCTGGCGGACGCGGTGCCGGGCGCCGTGGTCTGGGATCTGTTCGCCGGTTCCGGAGCCTCGGGTCTGGAGGCCCTGTCACGCGGCGCCGAACGCGTCCTGTTCGTCGAGAAGAACGGCCGCGCCCTCGACGTGCTGCAGCGCAACCTGCACCTGCTCGGCGACGATGCGGTGGCGCGTGGCCGGCCGATCCGCGGCGACGCCTGGGAACCGCCGGTGCTGGACCGGACCGCCTACGGCATCGACGCGGGCGACGCCGCGCCCGGCACCGAACTCGCGCCGGACCTGGTGTTCCTCGATCCGCCCTACGATCTGGTCGCCGAGGATCCGGCGAAGTCGTTGGTGCGGGCGCGGCGGCTGCTCGAACGCACCGCACCGCGTGGTTGTGTGGTGTTCCACTTCGAGACCGGGGTGCTCGACGCAGACGACTTCGACGACGACGTGGACCTCGACCTGCGCGAGTGGGGTCGCACCGCCATCGCCATGCTGTGGCGCAAGGGGGAAGCCCCTGAGCACCTGCAGCGGCGCTGGGCGAAACTACGGGCGCGCAGCGCCGACGACGGCGCAGCTCGGGAACTCTGAGCGACGCAACTCGGGGCGAAACCCTGCCCGGGAACCGAACGCGACTCGGGCGGTGCGGCCAGTCAGTGCGTCAGCGCCCGCGTCAGCGCCCAGTGCCGCCGATCTGCACGCGGAACCACTGGAACTGCACGTTGCCCTCGGCCACGCGGCTGCGCGGCGCCACGAAGCCCGTGCCACAGTCGTCTTCGAACCACAGCGCGTCGCTGCGCGGCGGCACGCCGAACGCGGCGTCGTGCGAGAGCACGTAGAACAGCTTCGGCAGCACGTCCGGCCGCTGCGTCGAGAGCCGGCGCAGCAGTTCCTGCTCGGCGCGCACTTCGGCGCCGTCGAACGACGGCCGCACCCGAATCAGGCGCGCCAGGTGGCCGAGCCGCTCGCTCTGCTGCAGGGCCGGGGCGACGAACGCCCGCACCGTGTCGAGCGAACGCTTCTGCAGCCGGCTCTGGCCCAGCAGGTTCGCCGCCACGCGCAGGTCGGCGCCGACCTCGGCGTCGCGGAACGACAGACGGTCGCAGTCGCGCAGGTCGAGCAGCACCTCGGCGAGCTGGTGCAGTTCGTTGGCTTCGTCGAGCACGCCGCCGACCGCCGCATCCTGGCCGAGGTCGGCCTGGCGCAGGCGCTGGCGCGCCGTGTCGTAACGCTGCTCGAACTGGCGCGCCGCTTCGACGGCGACCGCGTCGGCAGTCAAACGCTGCGCGGCGGCGAACATCGCCGGCGGCGGCAGGCTGGCCACTTGGCCGCCCGCCACCGCGACACCTTGCGGCAGCGGGGATCCGGTGGGCCGTGCCGTTGCGCCGCCACCGGCGGCCGCGCCACCTTCGGCCGAGCCCTCGGCAGCCGCCACCACCGCACCATCCCCACTCGGCCGCCGTTCGTCGTGGCGCAGCCACAACACCCCGGCCAACAACACCGCAGCCGCAGCCGCACCCGAAAGCGCATAGCGCGCCTTGGTCCACAGCGGCACCGGCTCGTGGAACACCGCTTCGGGCGTGCCTTCGCCGGCGCGGATGCGCTCCCAGAGCTGCTCCTGGAACGCCGGGCCGACGCGCTGCTTCGGCAACCGCAGCACGAGCTGCTGCGCGCGCTGCAGATCGCCCCAGAAGCGCCCACAGGCGGCGCAGGAGTCGACGTGCTCCAGCACCAGGGTGCGGCGGCCCGAAGGCAAGCGGCCGTCGAGGCACTGTGACAGTTCGAAGCGGCAGGTGGTGCAGTTCATCGGTGCAGCGAACTCAAACCTTGATCAGACGACTCACGAGCGACTGAAAACGCTGGCGGGCGCGGAACAACCGCGTCGACACGGTCTTGACGGGGCAGCCCATCACGGCTGCGGCGTCCTCGTAGCTCAACCCCTCGACTTCGCAGAGCAGGAATGCCTCCCGGAACTTCGCCGGCAGGTCGGCGATCGCCTGCTCGATGGCCAAGCTGGCCTCGCGCGACTCCGCGATCTGGTCCGGGCGGTCGGCCGCCGTGTCGACCGGGGTGAACGGCTGTTCGTCGTCGCGCTGCAGGTCGCGGAACAGGCTGAGCTTGAACTTGCGGCGGCGCAGCTGGTCGAGGCACAGGTTGCGCGCCACCCGGAACAGCCACGGCCGGAACGCCGCGGTCGGCACCTGGTTGAGGTGCCGATACAGGGCCAGGAACGCGTCCTGGGCCACGTCCTCGGCGGCCATCGAATCCCCCAGCAGGCGGGCAGCGTAGGCCTTGAGGCTGTCCGCGTGCTCGGCCAGCGCCCGGTGGTAGGCCACCATGGTCACCGGGTCGGGCTGGTACTCGGGGGCGGACTTGGCCATGGATGGACCTTGGAGGACGGCGGGCGGGCGGTGAAACTCCCGGGCGGTGAAACACTCGCTGCCGATTCGGATTGCACCCATCATGCCAACGCCTGCGCCGGATCGGAAACCACCCCTGCCACCGCCGCCAGGCTGGCGGGCGAGCCACCCGCAGGGTTGCCCCCGGCCGGCGGCGTTGGCGGCTTGGCTGGCTGGAATGCTGGCCACCGCCCTTGCGACCGGCTGCAGCGGCTCCCTGGGCCACCGCTCGGTTGCCGAATTGTCGTCTGAGATGCCCATCGGTCAATCCGTCCGGCTGGTGCGGGTCGAGATCGAGAACGGCACCGTCGGGGTCGACGTGTGCGACGACCCGGTGCTGCACATCGGCGGGGGCGTTCGCCGCGCCGCCGACACGGCGGCCGAGCTGGCCCGCCTGGAAGCGGTGCCGGCGAACCTGGTCGGCGCGCCGGATCCGAACGACCCGAGCGTGCTGGTGGTCCGCGGCCCGCAACTCGGTACGGACGGGCCGCAGGGCGTGCTCGGCTACGAGCTGGGCCTGCGCCTGCCGGCAGCCCTCGACTTCGAAGTCGTGGTGCGCGGCAATGGCCACGTGACCGTGGCCCGGCGCACTGGCGCGGTGCGGGTGACGACCGGCCGCGGCGACCTGCGTTTCGAACACTGCCAGGGCGGGGCGGTGGCCAAGACCGGCCGCGGCGTGGTGCTCGCGTTCGGCATGGGCGGCTCGATCGACCTCGAAAGCGCCCACGGCGACATGCAGGTGTTCGTGCCGAAGCCCGGGGAGCTCCTACGCTTGCGCACCGGGCAGGGCACCATCCAGTGCTTCCTGCCCAAGGCCACCGGCTTCGTCTGCAATGCCCGTACCGAAACCGGCCGGGTGGGCGGTGCGTTCGGCTTGCCCACCGAGACGACCACGCGCTTTGGCATGGCCATGACCGGCCAGCACGGCGACGGCCGCACCAAGGTGGTGCTGGTCACCGGCTCGGGCTACATCGCCCTGCAGCAGCACGAAGGCTAGCGCGAAAGCGGCGACAAAACCGGCGCGCCGTCGGCTACCGCACGGGGTCTGCGGAATAGACGGTGCCGTGCCGCGCATGCGGGATTTTTCGCCATGGCCCTGCCGCGGGCCGAACTCCTGCGTAGCACCCCGTTGCCACCGCAACCCTTCGCCACTCGCCGCCCCATGAGTCTCGGTCGCCGCCTGCTCGTCTTCTCTGCCACCGACCCACAAGCCCTGCACTTGTCCCGCTCCACCGCGGGCTGGGGCTGCGTGGTCTCCGCCTGCAGTTCGCTGCCCGAACTGCGCGGCCGACTGGAGGGGGGCGAACACGACCTGGTGCTGGTGGAGCCGGCGGCGGCGCTGCGCCCGCTCCTGGCCGGCGGGACGAGCGAAGAGCCGCTGCAACTGCCGCTCGCCGAAGTCGAGAAGCGGCACATCCTGCGCGTGCTCGCCGCGATGAACGGCAACAAGACTCGCGCCGCACGCGTGCTCGGCATCGACACCAAGACGCTCTACAACAAGGTGAAGAGTTACCAGGCTTCCGAGGCCATGGCCCGGCGGCGCCAGCAGGGGGCAGGGTCGTCCACGGTGGTGTGACGCAGCGCGCGCGGTACGGCAGCGGGCCCCGGCACCACTGCACCACTGC
>JAEUHP010000125.1 GCA_016795295.1 Planctomycetota bacterium
AAGCCGGGCCTCTTCCCGCAGCCGGTGCCATGGTCATAAGCGTGCTGTACCGAGTGCCACCGACCCTGCGGCGCCTTTGCCAGCGGAGTCTCAGAAGGGATGCTGTTGCGATCGCGGATGGCGCCGGCGAACGCAGGGTGAGCCTTGCCGATGTCGTGCCCGAGGCCCGAGAGAATAAGCAACTCCGAGATGGGGGCACCCGCGAGAGACCCTCGCGGGAGATCATCGATGGCGAGGGCCGTCGAGACTTCGCGAGCTTGGACGGCGACCTCGAAGCCATGAGTCGCGATCGTCTTGTATTGGCGGTCGTTACCGACCACGCCTTCGCTGAGGTCGTCCTGGCCATCTGCTGCGTCCGCTGCTTCGACATTATCGGGGATGCGCGCGTGCTCTGGCAGAACCGGCACGTCGAGTGCATTGGCCTTGAAGCCCACCTTCGTGTTGTAGCCTCCGGCGTTGGCATCGATCAGAACCGTCAGCCCCGGATAAAGCCGCCTGCCATGCAGCCGCTCCCATCCGCCATCCAAGTAGCTCCACGCCCATGCCCTGATGGATGGGCCGTCCGTCGCGCCTCCGCTGTCCCCTTCGTCATCTGTCCCGTCGTCATCCCGCCGCTTGCCCTTCAACCAGGTCTCGGCGTCCTCGATAGGCACTCGACAGAGAGCGTCGTGCGCTGGTCGCAGGCGTTGGTGGGGTTGTTCGTTCGGCGGAACTGGCCACCACCAGACCGTGACGTCGCGCTCGTTGCCATCGCGCACGAAGCGGGAGATGTCGACATCCCCGCCCGTGAGGTCTGGGCCCGTATCGAATAGATCTCGCAATTCGCGGCGAGTGAGCACGTGAAGCGGTTCGTAGGGGAAAAGGCGCGGGATCAGGTCGGGGTGGGTAATGGCAATGTTCGCCAGCGATGCCGGACTGGCGTTTGAAATCGTCGACAGCGCTTCGGCAGCCGCTTCGACATCCTCGAGCTCGTAAGGCAATGCGGTTCTGCGGTCAGCAGTCCTTTGCTTCTGGCCAGCATCTTCATCTTCTTTCAGCCGGATGGCGTTGGCGCTGTCGGCGGAGAGGCGTCTGTCTACCACGATGACTTCTCCTGAGCCTCCGTACCGTGCGCAGCGCCCGAAGCGTTGGACCAAGGATGGCCAGGGGGCCAACTCCGTCACGAGTGCGTTGGCGGAGATGTCTACACCGGCTTCTACCACCTGGGTTGCGACGATGATCCGGTTCGCGCCAGCGCCGCACTTCTGGCGCTGGAGGAACTCCTCCGCCCACTTGCGACGTTCTTCGCCACGGAATCGGGAGTGCACGAGGCGAAGCTCAACCCCTGAAAGCTGATGGGCGTCCTTTTTTCGCTTAGCGATGGCATCGTGAATAGCGAAAGCACTCTTCACGGTGTTAGCGATAACCAGAGTCAGCCCTTGGGCTGTTCGGCTGTGGGCTTCCAATATCACATCGGCCCACCGCTGAGCCTTGGGATCCTCAGCGGCCGGACAAGACACCACACTCAGCGTCTTGCTTAAATCCCAAAGAGGGCCACTCTTCTCGCTCACATCGAGGTCTACGAGCGGTACACTCGAAGGTGCTGCGAAGTCAGTGGCTTTCGACAGCCACTCACGTTGCAGCGTCGCGCTCATCCACCAGGTGCGCCTAGGACGCGGCAGCCGACCATTTGCACCGTCATGGTCCGCAAAAGCCTGCAGCTGCGCACTCGTAACCAACCCCACCCCCATGAGTTGGACCTCATCCATCGCCCATAGGCAATCGACATTGAGCAGCGCATACTCCATCGGCCAACGCGCTCGCCCCGTGCCGTAGCCGCGGTTCAATGCTCTAGAAAGCAGCATGTCCTGCGTGCCAATGAGTATGGAGTTGCGTTCCGGATCAAGATGCCAGTCGGACTGCGAGAGTCCACCCATCAGAAGGTGGACTCCCACTCGATTGGTCAGGCCGGCCCTCGACAGCCAGCCAATAATCTCGTCGTGGGTCTGCTCTACGAGCGTTCTCATCGGCAGGCAAAACACCAAGCGACGCGGCCATTCCGGATCTGCTCGCCCAACGCGATTCCAAAGCCATGAGAGTGTGACTCCGGCAGTTTTCCCAAAGCCCGTAGGAATGCGAATCAGCATGTTCACGCAGGCCGGGGCAACAGCAAGGCGATGCTGCCAATCTCTGGGCCTGAATCCTGTGGCTGCGTAGAAGAACTCTGGGAAGAGCACGGGCACCTCGTACCGTTTGCCGCCGCAGTCTGCAGGGCTGCGGATTGGAATGCAAGAAGGCACTTGAGAATCTTGGCTCCCCGGACCTGCCCCGTGGCCTGCGGGCATGCCCATGAGTTTGCCTCGTCTCGCCGCCGATACCACTCGTACGCCCAGAGGAGGACGCCATGGTCGAGCCAACATCGTCAGAGACCGGCAACGCCAGCCCAGACCTACTGCCGGTCCGAATGGTCAGCGAGTTCGTCTACTGCCCGCGCGTGTTCCACTTCATGCACGTGGAAGGCCTGTGGGCAGACAACCAGTACACCATCGAAGGCAAAGCCGTCCACCGCCGCGTGGACGACCTCGATCACGTCCTGCCCGACCCCGAGCAGCCCCGCGAACCGCCCCCCGACGACGACCCAACCCCCGCCGCCCAAGCCACCGGCGACGAACCCCCGCAGATCAGCCGCTCCGTCGGCCTGTCCAGCGAGACCCTCGGCATCACCGCCAAGCTCGACCTGGTGTCCACCGCCGGGGACGAGGCCGTCCCGGTCGAGACCAAGCGCGGCCGCGTCCCGGACAATGCCGACCGCTCCTACGAACCAGAGCGCATCCAGCTCATGGCCCAGGGCCTCCTGCTCCGCGAGCACGGCTACACCTGCACCCACGGCTTCCTCTACTACCGCGGCTCCCGCA
>JAEUHP010000149.1 GCA_016795295.1 Planctomycetota bacterium
GACGGCCGCGGCCGCGGCACTGTCGAACACCAGCTTCACCATGGCGCCGACTGGTTCGGGCTACGTGGTGACCAGCGGTGGCGCGAGCTTCGTTCCGCCCAGCGGTGGTGCGGTGTCCCTCGTCCTCGCGGACGACAGCGACGTCGACACCCCGGCTCTGACCACGCCGTTCCCCTACATCGGCGGTGCGGCGGGCACGCTGCGCGTCTGCTCGAACGGCTACGTGTCGGTGGCGAGCGGCAACGGCACGGGGTTCCTCCCGGACGTCCCGACGTTCCTCAATGCTCCGCAGACGGGCTGGTGGACTTGGCACGACTTCAACCCGGCTGCGGTTGGTAGCGGCCAAGTGAAGTTCGAAGAGGTCGGCTCGATGGTCTACGTGACCTGGGACGGCGTCTACAACTATCTCGGCACCACGGCGGCGGACGCCAGCACCATGCAGTACCAGTTCGACTGCAGCACCGGCAACGTCGGCATCGTGTTCGGAACCCTGTCGGCGCTCGGCAACCCCTGGCTGGTTGGTTACTCGCCGGCTGGCGCCAACCTCAACCCGGGTTCGATCGACCTGGCGACGGCCCTGCCGGTCGTGCTCTCGGCCGACACCGCGCCGCTGGCCCTTGCGGCTTCGGCTCGGCCGGTCCTCGGCACGTCCTACAGCTACGACATCACCAACATCCCCGGCACGTCCTTGATCAGCTCGGTGCTGATCAGCTTGGGCGGCGCCAGTGGGCCGGTGGCCGGTGCGCCGGGTTGCTTCCAGTACGTGAACCTGTTCCTCACCTCGTCGAACTTGGTGTTCGGTTCGCCCAGCGGCAGCTTCCCGATCACCCTGCCCTCGGGCACGGGCTTCATCGGCCTGCAGTTGCACACCCAGGCCGCCTCGCTGGTGCCCGGTGTCAACCCGCTCGGCGTGCTCACCAGCAACGGTGTGATCAGCACGCTCAGCAACATCTGAGTCGCGGCTCGATCCAAGCGCACCGCGCTGGTCTCGAGACTCTAGCTTCTTGAGACTGGCGCTTCTTGCGACTGGCGCTGGCCTCGCAGCGAGCCCGGCTACCCGATGGGGTAGTCGGGCTCGCGTCGTTTCCAGAACCACTCGCAGCAGGGGTAGGCAGATCGCTGGGCGCTGCCCGGGCGCGGCTTCGGCGCCCTGGCGCAGAGCAGGTTGCCCCTGCCTTCCTGGGTCTACGCTCGACCATGCCTGCCATGCGCGGGATCGCATGTGGACGTATCCCTTTTGTCTCATTGGGTTTCCTGCAGACGTGGCAAGGGTAGAGAGGGCTTCGCCGTGGCGACGGACCCAAGGTCCTGCGGCGTCAGCCTGCCCCTCGCTGAGTTCTCCATGAAGATCCTGCTTTCCACCACGGCTGCGCTGCTGGCGCTGCCATCCCTGCGCGCCCAAGGCATTCCCGAAGCTCTCGAGCCCAACAACACTGCCGCCACGGCCGCGGTGCTGCCCATTGGGCTCCAAGCCTATGGCGACATCGACAACTCCGGCACCGACGAGGACTGGTTCCAGATCAGCTTGGCCGGCAGCACCGACCTCAAGGTTTGGACCGGACCGGGATTCACCGGGCAGATCGGCGACACGCGCGTGCGCGTCTACGCTGCCGATGGCGTGACCGTGCTGCTCGACGTCGATGACGGCAACTTCACGACTCACGGCTTCTACACCACCTTCTCCGCCAACTTCCAGGCCGGCACCTACTACGTGGCGGTACGTGGCTACGACGCGCTGACGTTCGGCTCCTACACCCTCGACATCGTGGGCGCCGCCCCGGGCACCTATGTGCCGGCGGCGCCGCCGCTGTCGCCGGTGGCCGAAGGTCCGGAAGGCAACGACCCGCGTCCCGCCTTCGGTTCGGGCGTCGCCACTGCGTCCGCCGCGTTCACCCGCAACTTGGGCAACATCACGGCGGGTGGCACGAGCGGTACCAGCCATACGACCGCGGGCAAGGACTACGACTTCTACGCGATCACCGTGCCAGCACCTGGCACCTGGACCTTCAGCACCATGCAGACCACGTCGGCTCCGGCCGTGGTGGTCGACGACACGGTGGTGCACCTTCTCGACGCGGCGTTCGTCCGGCTCGCCTTCAACGACGACTTCGGCGGCTCGACCTACTCCCAACTGAGCTACAGCTTCACGACGCCCGGCACCTACTTCGTCGCGGTGTCCGGTTACTACGACATCAGCGCCGGCAACTACCACCTCGACATCCTCGGGCCGACCCCGGCGTTGCCGACCGGAACGGCGACCACGACGGCTTTGGTGGGGGGGTGCCTTGGCAGCGCGGGCACTCCGGCGCTGGACAACCGCCTGTCGTCGTCGGGCACCAACGTGCGCACGGAGCGCTTGGTTCTCGGCTCGGAGTTCTGGCTCGATGGCACCAACCTGCCGGCTCTCGCGCCGGTGTTCCGCCTGGTCGGCTTCGGCGCCCTTGCGGTGCCGTTCGACCTGACTGGCCTCGGCGCGCCCGGCTGCCTGGTCGAAGTCGATGCCCTGGGCGTCAACTTTGCGCTGGCCGACGCCACCGGCGTGGACTTCTGGAGCATCGCCACGCCGAGTGCCCTGGTCTTCATCGGCCTGCCGATGCACCAGCAGCTCGCGGTGCTGGACGCCGGCGCGAACGCGCTCGGCGTGAGCACTTCGAACCGCGTGGTCTCGGTCGCCGGCATCCTGCACTGAGCCAGGGCCGTGGCCGCGCCAGCTTGGCCTCGCTTGGCCAGGCTGGCGCGTTTGGCCAGGCTGGCGCGACGACGCGCCAGACTTCCGACGGGTGGCAGTGGTTCGTCGCGATTGGGGAGCCTTGCCATCGGTGGTGCGGGCGCAGCGCCGCGTCGCCGCCGGCCGCAGTCCTCCGGCGGTGCCATAATGGCCCCGGGTCGGAATGAAGGAACTGCTCGCCACCCTCGGTGCCATGGTGCTGGGCTCGGCCCTGGCCACCGGCCAGTGTTTCGTGCCGAACGGCGGGACGCTGCAGGGCCAGGGCGACGATGGGCCGCTGCTGCCGGTCACGGCACTCGGCTTTGCGTTCCCGTTCGCGGGCAGCACCTGGACCCACCTGCAGGTGAGCCACAACGGCGTGCTGTTCTTGAGCCGCGGCGGTGCTTCTGGAGGCACGACCACTGGCTACTCGGACCAGCCCTCGTCGCTGGTCGCCACCCTGCGGGGCGGGCCGGGGCAGCCGCCGCGCATCGCACCGTTCTGGAAGGATTTGCAGAACCTCGCGGCGAACGGGGGCGGGGTGTTCGTCGACACCGCGGTGGCCGGCCGTTGCACCGTGACTTGGCGCAACACCGTCGAGTGGGGCACCCAGGAGCGCAAGACCGTGCAGTGTCTGTTGTTCGCCGATGGCACGGTGCGGTGCCACTACGACGCGAACTGCCGGCTGCTCGGCGGCGCGCTGCTGGTTGGTCTGGCCCCGGGCCACGGGGCTGCCGATCCCGGTCCCGCCGAGCTGTCGCCGCTGCCGGCGACCACCGGCGACACCAGCTACCAGACCTTCACTGCCGCCGCCCGGGACTTCGATCTTGCCGGCCGCACCGTGGAATGGCGACCGGACGGCCAGGGTGGCTACCGGGTGACCAGCACGGTCTGCAGCCCGGCGAGCCACACCGAATTCAGCAGCGGCTGTGGCGGGCTCGGGCGCGCTGCCTTCTACAGCACCGCCGCGCCGTGGTTCGCCCAGGCGAGCTTCGGCGCCGGGCTGTCGCTGCGGCTCGCCAGCGGTGGCTACACCGCCGTGGCGCTGGCCACGGCGTTCCTGCCGCCCAGCGCCCATGCCGTGGTGCTGCCGCTCGGCGACGAAGGCGAACTCGCGGTGCCGCTGCCGGTGCCGCTGCCGCGCCCAGGCGGCGCTGTGACCCAGGTGTTCGTCGGCAGCAACGGCTGGCTCGGGTTCGGGCCGCTGGCAGGTCTGCAGCCGGGAGCGTTCCTGCCGAACGTGAGCGGCTGGCTTGCGGCTCCGGCGGGCGCATTCGCGCTCTGGCACGACTTCGATCCGACCGCGATGGGCGGTGGCCGCGTGCTGGCGGAGACCCGTGGCAATCGCTTCGTGGTCACCTGGGACGGCGTGTGGGACTACGCAGGTGCCGGCCCGGCTGCGGCGAGCACGTTCCAGTTCCAGTGCGATCTGGGCACTGGCGACCTGCACCTCGCCATCGCTGGCCTGTCGCTGCAGGGCGGCTCGCAGTACCTGCTCGGCTACACGCCGGGCGGCCCGGTACTCGACCCGGGGCCGTTGGACCTCGCGCTGGACCTGCCGCGCAGCCTGTTGCCCGACTTGCCGCCGCTCACCCTGACCGTGGCGCCGAATCCCGTGCTGGGGCGGACCATCGTCTACACCACGGCGCACATTCCGGCGGGTGCCGCGTTGGCCTTGCAGATCGTCAGTTGCGTGCCGCTGCAGCCGGGCATCGACCTCGGCCCCTTCGGTGCACCGGGATGTTGGCAAGCGGTCGACCTGACCGGGGCCACGCTGATTCCCCTGTTGCGTGCCGGCAGTGACCAGTACGCGATCGCGGTGCCGAACGCGCCGCACCTGTGCGGTTTCGTGGTGGGCAGCCAGTCGGTGGCGTTCGCACCGGGGCGCAATGCGCTCGGGGTCGTCACCAGCAATGCGGTGCGCAGCGTGTTCAACCTGTTCTAGGGAACTTTGCGCCCGCGCGATGCCGGGGCGAAAACTCGGGCCCGCTGCGGCAGGAGCCCCACGGCCACCGGCGTCTGGCCTCCGGTGTCGCCGTCGAGCTGGTAGTGGGCGACGCCGTCGATCCGCACCTGGTCGGTTGTCACCACGGTGAGCGCACGGCTCGGGCCGAGGCAGCGCAGCAGGCCGCGCAGGCCGAGCCACAGCCAGGCGGCGCGCGTTCGGTGGCGGAAGCACAGCACGTGCAGGCGGCCGGAGCCGAGGTCGATGCTGCGCGGCAGGTGCACCACGCCGCCGTAGTTGCGCACCCTGGTCACCAGCACGCTCGAGAGGTCGTCGAGCACCGTGCCGTCGGCGAACGTGGCGCGCAGGTGTGGCTTCGGCCAGTGCCAGACCGTGTGCCAGATCGGCGCCAGCCATTTGATCTTGCCGATGCTGCGGTTCGGGGCCTGGTCCAGGCGGTGCACCACGGCGCCGTCCACACCGGCGCCGCAGAACAACAGGAACCGGCGGCCGTTCGCGGTGCCGATCGCCAGTTCGCGGGTCGTGCCATGGGCCAGCAGCGCGGCCACCTGGTGCGGGTGCCGCGGCAGGCGCAGCTCGAGGGCCAGCACGTTGGCCGTGCCGATCGGCAGCACACCGAGGGGACGGGTCGGGTCCGGGAGGCCGTTCAAGACTTCGGCGACCGTGCCGTCGCCGCCGCACGCGACCAGGGCGTCCCAGGGTTCGTCGCCGGCTTGCCGCGCGCGCCGTTCGCCATCGCCGGCTGCGGTGGTGAAGTATGCCTCTGCGGTGACGCCCAGCTGGCGCAGGGCTTGGCACAGCGCCGGCACCGCCACCGTGGCGCGCCCACCGCCCGAAACCGGGTTGGCGATCACCAGCAGGCGCCGCGGCGAAGTCAGGGGCATACCGCTTCCATCGTAGGCGGCGATCCGGTGCAATGGCACGGCCTTCCGAAGCCTCATGCGCGCGCTCGTCACCGGTTGTCAGGGATTCCTCGGGCCGTTCGCGGTGGCGGCTCTGCAGAGGCGCGGTTTCGCGGTGGTGACCACTGCGCGTCGTGGCGGGGACGCCGCTGTCGACCTGGTCGGCAGGGGCATGGTCGACGCCGTGCTCGAGGCGTTCGCGCCGGATCTCGTGCTGCACTTGGCGGCGCAGTCGCGGCTCGACGCTTGCGAGCGCGATCCCGCTGCGGCGCGCCTCGTCAACGTGGTACTGCCGGCGGAATTGGCCGGGCGGCTCGGTTCGCGCCTGTTGGCAGTGTCCACCGACTTGGTGTTCGACGGCCGCGGCGCGCCCTACGGCGAACGGGCGCCGGTGGCGCCGCTGTCGGTCTACGGAGCGACCAAAGCCGAAGGCGAGGAGCGGGTGCTCGCGGCTGGCGGCCGCGTCGCGCGCCTACCGCTCTTGTTCGGCCCCGATGCGCACGGCCGCGGTGCCTCGGCGTCGCTGCGGCGGGCCCTGCTCGGCGGCCAGACGGTCCCGCTCTACACCAACGAGTACCGCACGCCGCTGCACGCCGCCGATGCGGCGGCCGGCCTCGCCGAACTGCTGCCGCTGTGCTCCGGCCCGGCCGTGGTGCACCTGCCGGGACCCGAGCGGCTGTCGCGTTGGCAGTTCGGCCAGCGCTTCTGCGCCGTGCACGGCCTCGATGCCTCCCGGCTGGTGCCGGTCGAGTGCCAGGACCCGCTGCGGCCGCGGGACGTGGCGCTGGTCGGCAGCTGGCGGGCCGAGCGCAGCTTCGCCACGATGCTGGCGGAGGCCTGAGGCCGGGTGGTCGCCCGGGTGCCGGGCCGCGGTTGGGCCGGGACGGTCTGCGCGCGGCCCCGGGCGCGACCGAGAACTCTGCGACAGACTCTCGCAACGGTCCGGGCGATGCGTATCGTCGGACGCGCTGCAGCCGGCCGCCGTGGCCGGCTTGGGCGCAATCCGCTGGTTCCCACTGTTCGTCCCGATGACTCCGCCCGTCGTGCGCCGCATCCTGGCCCCGGTCGAGTTCGCCGAAGGCCGCGAAGTCGATGTCGGCTACGCAATCGGGTTGGCGGCGCAGCTGCGCGCCGAACTGCTGCTGCTGGCGGTGGTCGACACGCCGGCCACGGTGGCCTTGATCGGGCGGCATCGCGACCGGTCGACGGGCAGCCGGGACTTCGACAAGGCGCTGCGCGACGACGTGCAGTCGATCCTGCAGCAGCTCGTCGATCGCGCCGCCGCGGCGGGTGTGCGCGCGCTGGGCCACATCAAATTCGGCGAGGAGGTCGAGGAGAAGATCCTCGAAGAAGCTCTGGTGCAGAAGGTGGACCTGATCGTGGTGCGCTCTGCCGGCCGCACCGGCATCATGAAGGCGCTGCTCGGCAGCACCGCGGGTGAGATCCTCAAAGCGGCGCCGTGTCCGGTGCTGGTGGCGCGCACGTGAGCCGCCGCCCTGCGGGCAAAGCCCAAGGCAGCAAAGCCCGCGGCAGCAAAGCCGAAGGCAGCGTGCGGCGCCGCAGCCAGAGTCGCCAGGTGGCCGCGGGCGTGGCCAGTGAACCTGGCCGCATCGAACTGCGCCCGGAGCAGCTGCGCTGGCGCTGTCCGCCACTGCGTGCTTCGGGCAAACCGCCGACGGCGGCGTTCTTGCTCGGCCAGGCGCGGCCCTTGGCGGCGCTGCGCACCGGCTTGTCGATCCACGCGCCTGGCTACAATCTGTTCGTCTCCGGCCTGATGGGTTCGGGGCGCCTCGCCGTGGTCGAGCTGCTGCTGCGCGACATCCAGCCGCATTGCCGGCGGGTGCCGGACCGGGTGTTCGTGCACAACTTCCAGGAGCCGACCCGGCCGGTGCTGCTGTCGCTGCCGTCGGGGCGTGGCACCGCATTCCGCGACGAGCTGTTCGAGTTCGGCCGCGCCCTGCACCAGGCGCTGCAGGCGGCGCTGCGTGCCCGGCCGCACCGCATGTCGCGGCGCGTGCTGCTGCGCGACAGCCGCAACCGCGAACGGCGCATCATGGATGCGTTGCAGCGCCAAGCCCACCGTCAAGGCTGTGCGCTGATGCGTTTCCAGGGGCAGGACGGCAGCACCACCGCCGACATCTACCCGCTGGTGGATGGCGAGCCCACGCCGCCCGAAAACCTGTCGGCCCTGGTGCTCGAGGGCAAGCTCGACGAGCGCCGGCACCAGCAGTTGCTGGCGGTGCGCGAGCAGTTGCTCGAGCGGCTCGACGAAGTGCACGAACGGGTGCGCGCCGAGGCGGCGCGCGCCGCGGCGGAGCTGCGCACCATGGATCGCCGTCAGGCGCGCAAGGTGCTGGGCGCGCACGGGCGCGAGTTCGCCAAGCGTTGGCCGCAGCCGGCCGTGGCGGATTGGCTGGATGCCGCCGGCGAACACGTCGAAGGCCATCTGCATCAGTTCGTCGCCGAAGCGGCGGATGGCGACGACGACGAGCGGCCGGCCGAGGCCAAGGCGGCCGAAGCCGGGCCGGCGTTGCGCGAGTTCGCCGCCAAGGTGGTGAAGACCGCGGCGAACGATCTCTGTCCGGTGGTGGTGGAGACCAATCCGACCTTCGGCAACCTGTTCGGCACGATTGCCGCGGCCGAAGGGCAGGCGCCGGGGCCACAGCAGATCGTGCCGGGTGCCCTGTTGCGTGCCGAGGGTGGCTACCTGGTGCTGCGCTGCCTCGACGTGCTGCGCGAGTCGGGGGTCTGGGCGCACCTGAAGCGCACGCTGCAGAGCGGTCGACTGGAGATCCGGGAGTTCGATCAGGGCACCGGCGCGCAGGTCGGGGTGCTGCAGCCCGAGGCGATCCCGCTCGACATCAAGGTGGTCCTGATCGGCGAGCCCGGGGTCTACGAGCAGCTCGCTGCCGACGACGCGCAGTTCCCGCAGATCTTCAAGATCCACGCCGAGTTCGATGGCAGCATCCCGGTGGACCAGACCAACCTCGGCCGCTACGCCGACTACTTGCAATGGCTGGTCGACCACGATGGCCTGCGGCCGTTCGCCGGCTCGGGCATGGCGGCGGTCGCGGAGTATGGGGCGCGGGCGGCGGGCCGCCGCGACCGGTTGATCACGCGTTACAGCGAGCTCGGTGACTTGGCGCGGGAGGCGTCGCAGCTCGCGGTCGCCGAAGGTGCGCGCACCGTGACCCGCGCCCACGTGGAGCTGGCGGTGCGGCAGAAGCGCCAGCGCCACGACTTGGCCCAGGAGCTCACCGAGCGCGACTATGCGAAGGGCTACATGCGGCTGTCGACGCGCGGCCTCGCCGCGGGCCAGATCAACGCCCTCACGGTGCTCGACACCGGCAGCCTCGAGTTCGGCCGGCCGTGCCGCATCACCTGCAATTCCGGCGTCGCCGTGCCGCAGCGTTCGGGGCTGGTCAACATCGAAGGGCTGGCCAACCTGTCGGGGCCGATCCACGACAAGGGCGTGATGATCCTCGAGGGCTTCCTGCTGCAAGAGTTCGGCAGCGACGGACCCTTGTGCATGCAGGCGACCATTTGCTTCGAGCAGCTCTACAACGGCGTCGAAGGCGATTCGGCGTCGCTGGCGCAATTGCTGGCCCTGCTCAGTTCGCTGGCGGCCGTGCCGCTGCACCAGGGGCTCGCGATCACCGGCTCGGTGAACCAGAAGGGCGAAGTGCAGGCCGTCGCCGCGGTGAACGAGAAGATCGAGGGCTTCTTCCGCCTGTGCCGGGCGCGGCGGCTGTCGGGCCAGCAAGGCGTGGTGCTGCCGCGCGCCAACATCGGCGACCTGATGCTCGACCACGAAGTGGTCGATGCGGTGCAGCGGGGCGAGTTCGCGGTGCACGCCGTCGGTACCGTCGCCGACGCGATCGAAGTGTTCACCGGCCAGCCGGCCGCGCAGGTGCTGGCGGCGGTGCGCAGCACGCTGGAGCGGTTCCGCGCGCTGGCGATGCACTGAGGCCCAGGATGCGCCGTCGCCACCGCGGCCCGCTGCCCCTGCCGCCGCCGCTCGGTGGTTTCGTGGTCGATGGGGCCAACGTGATCGCCGCCAGCCGTGGTCAGGCCCTGGCCCGCCTCGACGCGGTCGAAGCCTGGTGCCGACACTTCCGCAGCGACCTGCCCGTGCTGGTGTTCGTCGACGGTACCACGGCCCAACGCTGTCCCCCGGCGGTGCGCGAGGTGCTGGCCCTGCGCGCCGTCGACGTCACGCCGGGCCGGCCTCGGTATGCGGTCACGCCGCGCGGCGAACCGGCGGATGCCCACCTGCTGCAGGCCGCCGCGCGGCTGCGAGCCTTGGTGGTGTCGAACGACCGGTTCTTCGACCACGAGGATCTGCGCGCCAACCTGTTGACGGTGCAGTTTGCGTTCGACCGCGGTGTCTTGCAGATGCCGGAGGAGGCGACCTGGTTCCGCAGGCCGGGCAGCACCGAACGCGTGCCGCTGGCGGTGTTGGCTGGGCTGTGCAGCGAGGCCGAGCCTCCGGGCGCTCCGATCGAGCCGGAATCAGGTGGCAGCAGGCCGGCTGAGGGCGTCTGAGTGGGGTGGCTGGCCCCGCTACCTAGAGAGCCAGCTACCTAGAGAGCCCGCTACCTAGAGAGCCCGCTACCTAGAAACCCGCCACCCTGAAAGCCCGCCCGCCAAAAAAAAGGTCCGGCGGCTGCCTTGCGGCTGCCGCCGGACCAGCACCTGGTACCCCCAAGGGGATTTGAACCCCTGTCACATGGCTGAGAACCACGGATCCTAGGCCGCTAGACGATGGGGGCCGATGGAGGGCGGAACTTGTAGGGACCCGGCCGGCTCAGGTCAAGAGTTCCGGGTGTTTTGGGCGATCCCGGAATGTTCCACCCGGCGGGCCGTTCCTGCACCCGGAGCCCAATGCCCATGACTGCCCTGTCCAAACCCTTGCTGTCTCTGCTGCTGCCGTGGTTCGCCGCCCCTGAGGGCTGGCTCGGGGTCTACCTGAGCGAAGGTCCAGGGGCGGTGGTCGCCGAGGTCGCCCCGGGGTCGCCGGCGGCGGCCGCGGGCTTGCAGGCGGGGGATCAGGTCCTGTCGTGCGGCGGGGTGGCCACGGCCGACGGTCCCGCGCTGGCCGCCGCGGTCCGGGCGCGCCGGGCCGGCGAACGGGTTGCCTTGGTGGTGCGCAGGCAGGGGCGCGAGCTGACCTTGCACGCCACGCTCGGCGAACGCCCCGAGATGGCGGCCGCCAGCCCCGCGCCGACTCGCCCGATCGGGCCCGGGGCCCCAGCCGCACCCGCGGCCGAGCCCAGGCCCGGGGCGCAAGCTGCACAGCCGCGGGGTTACCTCGGACTGGCCGTGGCCGAGGCCGATGGCGGGTTGCGGATCGAGCGGGTGCTGCCCGATGGGCCGGCTGCCCACGCCGAAGTGCGGGCCGGCGAGCGGTTGCGCACGGTGGCTGGGCATCCGGTCACCACCCTGCTCGACCTCGACCGCGCCCTGGCCACCGTGCGGACTGGCCAGCAGGTCGAACTCGGCACCCTGGGTCCGGACGGGGTGCGTTCGCGCTTGGTCGAAGTCGCCACTGCGCCGGACCGGGCCGCGGCGCCTGGAGCGGCGCAGCCGTTGACGGCTGTCGATGCGGCGGCGGGTGCAGGTTCCAGATCCCAAGCCCCTGGTGCGGCGCCCCTGGATCTGGCCGGCGAACTGGCGGCCCTGCGGGCCGAACTGGCGACCCTGCGCGCGGAAGTGCAGGAGCTGCGGCGCGAACTGGCCCAACGGCCGGCGGTGCGGCCAGCACGGAAATAGCGCGGGCGCTCGGCCGTCGAACCGGCTCGGCGATTGTCGGCTGCGCGGTGGACCCGGTTCACGGCATCGACGACGCTGCCGAGACCGCGCGGTGCGCGGTGCCCATCCATGCCGAATTCGAAGAGCCCGTCCCGAGCGCTGCTGCCGAGGGCCGCCGACCCGGCGCGTCCCGTGCTGGTCACGGGGGGTGCTGGCTTCATCGGTTCCCACTTGGTCGAAACCCTGCTCGCGGCGGGGCACGCGGTGCACGTGGTCGACGACTTGTCGACCGGCAAGCTCGCCCACCTGGCCGCCGTGGCGCGGCACCCGCGGCTCCGCATCACGGTTGCTTCGATCGCCGAACCGCAGGTGGCCGAGGCGGCCTGCGCGACGGCGGGCATGGTGTTCCATCTGGCCGGCGCGGTGGGGGTGCAGCGCCTCGCCAGCGAGCCTTTGCACGTGATGCAGCGCAACCTGCGCGCCAGCGACGTACTGCTCGCCGCTGCCGCCGCCCATCGGTGCCCCGTGTTGTTGGCCTCGAGCTCCGAAGTCTATGGCGATGGCCCGGTGCCGTTCCGCGAAAGCGAGAGCCTGCGGCCGGGCAGCACCGAAGGCCTGCGCGGCGGTTATGCCTGCGCCAAGGCCATGGCCGAGTGGCTGGCGCTGGGCCATCAGCAGGCGACCGGCACGCCGGTGCTGGTGGCGCGTTTGTTCAACACCGTCGGGCCGCGCCAAGTCGCCGACCATGGCATGGTGTTGCCCCGCTTCCTGCGCCAAGCGTTGGCCGGTGCGCCGATCACGGTCTACGGCGATGGCGCGCAGACGCGCTGCTTCGCCCACGTGGCCGACGTCGTGCAGGCGCTGGTCGGGCTGGCGCAGGCGTCGGGCCTGGAGCACACGGTGTTCAACGTCGGCAGCCGCGTCGAGACTGCGGTCGGCGAACTGGCCGAACTGGTGCGGGCGCAGAGCGGCAGCCGTTCGCCGATCGTACGCGTGCCGTATGCGCAGGTGTTTCCGCACGGCTTCGTCGATCCGCCGCGCCGGGTGCCATGCCTCGATCGTTTGCGCGCGGCGCTCGGTCGCGAACCGGCGCGGCCACTCGCTCAGATCGTGGCGGAGTTGCTGAGCGAGGCTCGCAACCGCGCCGCCGAGCCGGCTGCCGAGCCGGCTGCCGAGCCGGCCACGGTGCGGGCCGCGGCCTGCGACTGATCGGTGACCCGGGCGCGCACCGCGGCGAATGCCGCCTGAGCGGTCGGATCTGCAGGGTGTGCGGCCAATGCTGCGCCACAGTCGGCAACGGCTGCGTGCAGTTGTTCCAGCTGCAGGTGGCACAGGCTGCGCCGCGCCAGCGCCGTCGAGCGGCCACCGGCGATGGCCCGGGTCAGCGCGGCTTCGGCGGCCTGCGCTTGCCCGGCGCGCAGCAGGCACGTGCCGAGGGCTTCGTGCAATTCGGCGTCGTCCGGAGCGAGCTGCAACGCCGTCTCCAGGTGGGCGCTCGCCGCGGCGAAGTCCCCCGCGGCGAACGCCGGCTCGGCGAGGCGGCGATGCAGGCGGACCAGGTGCGATTGGGGCACGGCACAGTGGCCCAGGGTCCAGGTGAACTGGGCGTTCGCCTCGGCGCCGCGCCCTGCGGCCAGCTGCGCGTGGCCCAGTTCCAGGGCCGCCGCGGTGTGCCACGGACCGTGGCGCAGCAGCGCGGCGAAGTGTGGGATGGCCGCCGTGGCCCGGCCGGCGGCGAGCGCCGCGCGCCCCGCATGCCAATCGGCGTCCGGCCACAAGGGCCAGCGTTGCCGCGCCACCGTCGCCCAGTGTCCGGCCGCCGCCGCGTCGCCGGCCATGCTGGCGAGTACGGCGCGGCCCGCCGGGTCGCTGCGCCACTTGGCCTCGAACTGGGCGCGGCGCTGGGCCAACTCGGCGCGGTAGTCGAGGCCCAGCGCGCGGAACGTGGCGTGGCCTTCGTGGTGCAGGAACGCGCGGCGGGCGATCACCAGGCGCTGGCCGTGCAGGCGCAGCCGCAAGCACCAGTCGTCGTCTTCGAAGTTGCCGGCGCCGAAGCGTTCGTCGAACCCGCCGACGGTGTCGAACACACGGCGCGGCACCAACAGGCACAGCCCGGACAGCGAGTCGACGTCCTGCAACGCCACCGGCTGGTTCTGCAGTTCGGCGGCGAGTTCGGCGCGGGTCGCGTCGTCGCGGCCCAGGTCGCCGAGTTCCAGGCGGGCGTCGCCCTTGACGTGGTTGCTGACCGGCGCCACCGCGCCGATGCGCGGGTCGCTGGCCAGCACGCGGTGCAGTTCGCTCAGCAGGTTCGGGGCGGCGCGCGTGTCGTTGTTGAGCACCAGCACGAACGGCTGGTGCGCGGCCGCCAGACCTCGGTTCACTCCGCCGGCGAAACCGCGGTTGTGCGGCTGGCGCAGCACGCGGATCCGACCATCGAGTCGGCCGAGCTGCGCCGTGTCGTCCTGGCTCGCGTTGTCGACCAGCAGGATCTCGAGGTCGTGGTCGCCCTGCTGTTGCTGCAGGCTGTGCAGGCAGGCCCGCGTCAGCTCGGCACCGTTCCAGCATGGGATCACGATCGAGCAGCGCATGGGTCCCATGGCATCGGCCGGCGGGCACTCCGGGCCGAAAAAAAACCGCTCGGCGCCTCGCCAGCGCCGAGCGGAGGGAATCGGGTCTTGCGCCCCTCATCCGCAGCGTGGAGTGGTGTCCCGCCTCGGCGCCCCGCGTTGCCGCTGGGCCCGAGCAGGTCATGCACACCTCTGCGTTACGAACGTCCAGGCTCGCCACCCGAACGCTCCGCACGGGATGCCACCGCACGCCGTATGCGCGCCGCCAGGTCTCGCCAACCCAGCCAGCGCACCCGTTCTGGAAAGATCACAGCTCTCTGCTCACGCGGAGGCCCCGCTGCGGCAGCTCGTCCAGGCTCGGATTTTGGGGCCGAGAAGGATGAGCCGCCCGCATCGGACGATGCGTAGCGAGCAACATCCGTGCCGATTCGCGTCCTAGTTGGAGTGCACAGCCCAAAGGGCTGGATTCGCAAGGAGTTGCAAGAGGATCTGCGGAGCGGCAGGCGCATGGCTCATGCCGAGTCCTGCGGGTGGGACGATAGTCTTCCTTTCGGGATTTCTGTCGGGATTTCTGGCTGCGGTCTTGCGTGGGTTTGTTGAGAGCCTAGACTGACTGGTCTACTCACTGTGCCCGGCGACCTCCACGACCCAGCGACTCCGCAGCCCGACGCACGCGAGCGTCTGCTCGCCGCCGGCGAAGCTCTGTTCGGCCAGCGCGGCTTCCACGGCTGCGGACTCAACGAGGTGCTGCAGCAGGCGGGCGTGCCCAAAGGCTCGTTCTACCACTACTTCGCCTCGAAGGAGGAATTCGGGGTGGTGCTGATCGAGCGCGCGCGCGACGTGCACTTGGCGGCGATGCGTGAAGTGCTGGGCGACCGCCGGCTCGGTCCGGTGGCCCGGCTGCGGGCGGTGTTCGCCGCCATGCGTGCCGAGTGCGGCCAGCGGGGCACCACCGTCGAGTGCCTGATTCCCAAGCTGGCGCTGGAGACGGCGCAGCTCAGCGAGCCGGTGCACGCCGCGGTGCAGTGTGCCTACCGGCAGTGGAGTGCATTGATCGCCCAGGTGCTGCGCGAAGCCCAGGCCGCGGGCGAGATCGAGCGCCGCCACGATCCCGAGCGGCTCGCCAACGTGCTGGTGATGCTGTGGGAGGGTGCGGCGATCCGCATGCAGATCGATCGCACTCTGCAGCCCCTCGACGACTTCCAGGTGTTCGTCTTCGACACACTTTTGGGGCCGCCGGCGTGACAGGTCCACGGTCCTGGCACTGGTTCCCGCCGGCGCGTCGTCCCTGGGTTCGACCGACCGGTCTATTTTCCCGACTTCTGTTGCAGGTTCCCGTCGCATGAATCCGACCCGATCATCTCCTGGGGGCCGCCTGTTGGCGGGACTCCTTCTGCTCGTCAGCGTCGCTGCCAGCGCTGGTGGCTTGTGGCTGTGGCGCAACACGGCCCGTGCTGCGGCCGCGGCTG
Organism: Planctomycetota bacterium; assembly: GCA_016795295.1. GTDB lineage: Bacteria > Planctomycetota > UBA1135 > UBA1135 > UBA2386 > JAEUHP01. Next base: position 15,363 of record JAEUHP010000149.1, read on the forward strand.
CGGCGGCCAACCAACCTGAGCCCAGCGAAGTGGTGGAGGCTGCCGTGGCGACCACCCGTCCCTACGTGCGGACCACCACGGCGATCGGCACGGTGCGCGCCCTGCAGTCCGTGGTGCTGCGCAACGAGCGCGCCGGCACGGTGCACCGGGTCGCTCTGGTGCCTGGGCAGGTGGTCGAGGCCGGCGCGGTGTTGCTCGAGTTCGACACGGCGGTCGAAACCGCCGAACGCGCGGCGCAGGCTGCCGAGGCCGCTCTGGCCACTTCGCTGCTCGGCCGTCTCGAACGCGCCCTGCAGAACCAGGGGGCTTCGGCCGCGGACGTCGACCGCGCGCGGGCCGAGCGCGACAAGGCCGTGGCCGCCGTGGCGCGGACCGACGCCGTGCTGGCGCAAAAGCGCCTGTGCGCGCCGTTTCGCGCCCGCACCGGCCTGGTCGACGTGCATCTCGGCCAGTACCTCGATGTAGGCACTGCGATCACCACCCTGCAAGGGGTCGACGACGCCGTGCACATCGATTTCCAGGTGCCGCAGGAGGTCGCCGCACGGATCGCGGTGGGGGCGCAGGTGCAGGTGCTGGTGCCCGGAGCGGCGGCCACCGTGCCGGCCCAGGTGGTGGCAGCGGATGCCCGCGTCGACGAACGCACCCGCAGCGCCATGCTGCGTGCCCTGCTCAGCAAGGTGGCGGTGTTGCCCAGCCCAGGTTCTTCGGTGCGGGTCGAAGTGCCCGTCGCCGCCCCGCGCGAGGCCGTGGTGGTGCCGGTCAGCGCGTTGCGCCGCGGTCCCACGGGGGATGCGGTGTTCGTGCTGACGGCCGGTCCGGACGGGGCGGTGCGGGCGCAGCAGCGCCCCGTGCGCAGTGGTGCCGTGCTCGGCGACGAAGTGGTGGTCGAGCAGGGCCTGGTCGTCGGCGAACGGGTCGCCGCGGCGGGTTCGTTCAAGCTGCGCGAGGGTGTGCTCGTGCACGTCGCCGGCGGCGCCACCGCCGAGCCCCGGTGAGGTC
>JAEUHP010000202.1 GCA_016795295.1 Planctomycetota bacterium
CGGGTCCATGCGCTGCTCGAGCATCGCCACCACGACATCCTGCAGGACATCCTCGCCGTCGGCATCGCGAATCACGGGACGCAGCTTCTGGAACAGCGCTTCCCATGCGCGCTGCTCCGCCTCGCCCCGCGCCGGTTCAACTCCCCTCCCACGCCACTCCCAAGCTGGGGGTTGGGGGTTGGGGGTTGGGAACGGCATCTTCCGCTCTGGCTTTCCTTGCCATGCCCAAACTCGAACTGCCATCCTTGTACCTGTCAACCCCCAATGCCGCAGAGGGCCGCCATAACCTGGCTGGACAGTGGTCGTGCCCTGCCACAGCCCAACCCGCATTGGACGAGTCCCTCCCCGCCGCACGGCGACAGGGCATGAGGCACTTGCCACAGGCTCCTGAGCCGCCCCCTCAACGCCCCTTCGGCCGCCCCTCGCCCGGCCGCTCACCACCAAGACCGCGCTCACCCGGCCCACGCTCCCGCAGCCGCACCTCCAGCCGCTGCCAGCGCTGCTGCAACTCCGGCACCGCCAACGCCTCGACCAGCCCGCGCAACCGCCCGACCAAGCCCGCCTCCCCAGGCCCGCCGAGCCCAGGCGGCGGCCCACCCGCCCCCGCCGGCCGCCCCTCCCCGCCGAACTGCCGCTCCAGCAGCTCACACACCCCCTGCGCAATCTCCAAAGCCGCCGCTTTGTCGCCATTCCCCGCCAACAACAACGCCTGCTCGAGCCGCACCTCGAACCACAACCGCTGCAGCCGCCCGTTGCCCCCCGCCGCCCCGAACAACAGCACCCGTTCGGCCGCACCGAGCCCCGTGAACCAACCCAGCGCCTCCGCGCGGCGCGCCTGCGGCTCCTGCGCCCCGGCCGCTTCCGCCCGCAGCCGCGCATCGCGCGCCAACGCCACGATCGCCCGCAGCCGCAGCGCGTGGTACTCGGCCACCTGCGGCTGCGCCGCGACCAGCCGGTCCGCGTGCCCCTTCGCCTCGCGCAGCAATGCCAGTTCGGCGTCGTCGAGCGGTCGTTCGTCGCGCCGCTGGCGGCCGGGGGGGCCCCCACGCCGCTCGTCGAAGCGCCGCTCCGGCAGCAACTCGCGGGTCAGTTCGAAGCGCGCCGAGAGATCCTCGGGGTTGCCCTGCAACAGCCGCCGCAGCAACTCCAGGCCTTCGCGCCGCTGGCTCTCGACCTCGGGCGGCAGCGTACGGGGATCGCGCGAGCGTTGCCCCTGGCCAGGCCCTTCGGCGGCGCGGCCCGCAAGGCGGCTGCCCAGCAACAGACAGCGCGCGCGCAGGCGCTGGTACTCGCGGTGTTCGGGCTCGTCGGCCAACAACCGGTCGAGGATCTCCAGCGCTTGCTGCAGGTGCGGTTTCGCGGCGTCGAACAGGCGCGCCCAGTCGCGGCGCAGGTCGTTCAGGTCGCGTGAGCCGGGACCACCCGGACCATTGGGCCCATTCGGCCCACCCTGCGGACGCCCACTGCCCGCCGGCTCCACCAACTGCGCCAGCAGATAGTGCGTGGTCGCGCGCTCGAACCAGAGCGCCCGCGACTCGCCGCCTTTGGCCAGCAGCTGCAGCGCGTCCTGGAAGCGCTGCTCGGCGGTGCCGAGGTCGGCGCGCTGGTGGGCGAGCTGGCCCAGTTCGACCTGGATCGCGGCGATCTCGCGGGTCACGTCGCGGGTGGTGATCGCACCGAAGCGCTGCTGCGCCTGTTCATAGGCCGCCTGCGCGGCGAGGAAGTGCTCGGCGCCGCCGAGCCGGGCGTGGATCGCGCCGACCCGCCGCCAGGCGCGCGCCGTCTCGAAGGCGAGCGCCTCGTTGTGTTCGTTCTGCGCGGCGAACTGGTCGTAGAAGCGCAGCATGCTCTGCAGCACCTCGACGTTGTGCGGATCGACGACCGCGCGCGCCACCATGGTCGCTTCGCCGGTGTCCGGGTCTTCGTCGAGGTCGAGCAGCGGATCGCGCCCGATCAGGCCGTCGAACATCTCCCCGGCCCAGGCCAGGGCCAGCGCCAGGTTCTTGTCGGCGCGGTTGCGTTGCTGCACCGCCTCGCCGGCCGAGAGCTGGGCGTCCTGGCGCGCGCGGTCGGCGGTGGCGTAGGACCACCAGCCGACCGCACCGGCGCCGACCACGGCCAGCAGGGTGCTGGCGGCGAGGCTGGCGAGGACGCGGTTGCGGCGGCACCAGCGGGCCAGTTGGCGCATGGCGCCGAGCGGCCGCGCCGCCACCGGCCGGTCTTCGAGGAACGCCAGCAGGTCGAGTTCGAGTTCGCGCGCGCTCGCGTAACGATCGCGGCTCTCGCGCGCCATCGCCTTCTCGACCACGCGCACCAGGTCCAGCGGCAGTTCGGGCCGGGCACGCCGCAGCGCTTCGGGAGGCCGGGTGCGGATGCACTCGATCAGTTCGCTGCGGGTGCGCGCGGCGAACGCCGGCCGCAGCACCAGCAGTTCGTAGAGCGTGACGCCGAGTGCATAGACCTCGCTGCGCACGTCGTAGTGGCCGGCGAACTGCTCGGGGGCCATGTACTGCAATGTGCCGAGCAGGTCACCGGAGTGGGTCAGGCCCTCGGCCTCGAGCGCCTTGGCCAGGCCGAAGTCGGTGACCCACAGATGGCCATTCTGCTCCAGCAGCAGATTGCCGGGCTTGACGTCGCGGTGCAGGGTGCCCTGTTCGTGCGCGTAGTGCAGCGCCGCCGCGGCCTGCAGGCCGAAGCGCGCCACCACCGCGGCATGGGTGCGCCACGCCGAAGCGTCGGCGGGCGGCGCCGCGGCGCGGTCGGCGCGCCAGCGATCGAGGCTCGCCCCGGCGATGCACTGCATCGCGTACCAGTGGTAGCCGTCGCTCTCGCCGCTGCCGAACACCGGCACGATGTTGCTGTGGTGCAGTTGCGCCGCGGTCTGCGCTTCACGGCGGAACCGCTGCAGCTGGTGGTCGGTGAGCAGCGCCGCCTGCGGCAGCACCTTGAGCGCCACCTTGCGGCCGAGCGACTCCTGCACCGCTTCGAACACCACGCCCATGCCGCCGCGGCCCACTTCGCCGACGATGCGGAAGTCGCCGAGCTGCGCCATCGCCGGCAGGCGCACACGCGCGCGCTGGCCGCCGGTCGATTCGCGGTCGCGCTTCATGCGTTCGAGCGCGAGCAGCGTCGGCAGCAGTTCGAGCAGAGCCGCCTGGTGGGCCGGGTGCTGGGCGGCGAACGTCTCGACTTCGAGGGTCTCGCCGCGGCGGCGCGCCTGCAAGAACTGCTCGGTCAGCAGGTCGAGTGGATCGCGTTCGCTCGACGCATCGCGGCCGTGGTCCGGCGCGTGGCCAGCGGCACTCGACGAGGACTCAGCCATCGGCGAGGTCTCCCAGGAAACCCTTCAGCCGGCCGAGCGCGCGCACGTAGCGGTTGCTGGCGGCGTTCTCCTGGATGCCGAGCACTTCCGCGGCCTCTTTGTTGGACAGGTCCTCGAAGTGGCGCAGCACCAGCACTTCGCGGTCGATCTCGTCCATGCTGGCCAGGGCCTGCTCGACCCGCTGGCGCAGCTCTTCGCGCATCACCGCGTTGCTCGGCGAAGTGAAGTGGCCGACGAACAGGCCCGACAGCGTGGCGCTCTGGCTGTGCGCCGAGGCCACCAACTCGCGACCGGCGCTGCGCATCTGCGCGCCGAGGTGCTTGCGGTGCAGGTCGATCAGGGTCTGCTGGGTGATCAGACGCATCCACAAGTGGAACGGCTTCTGGTCGGCGCGGAACGCCGCGAGGCGCTTGCCGGCTTCCAGGAACGCCTCCTGGACCACGTCCTCGGCGTCGAGGCGGCCGACCAGGCGCGGGTCCAGGCGGAACTGCACCATGCGCAGCAGCCGGTCGCGCTGCAGTTCGAGCAGCACGGCCAAGGCACCGTCGTCGCCCTGGCGCAGCGCCAATTCGTTCGGATCCAGAGGCAGCGGAGCGTCCACCATCACTGGCCAGGATACCCGGAGGGACGGACGGCTGTCGTCCCGGGTTCGTCGCGGGGCGGCGGAGTGGCGCCGCAGCCGCCGCAAGGGGTGCTGGGATGATGGGCGCCGGCCGGTAGCATGCACCGGCACCGGCGGTCGTTCCGGCACCTCTCCCGCCCCCACTCGAGCCCGCTTCCACCATGGTGTTTCTGCGCCGCGAGGACCACGAGGACCGCGAACTGCACCACCTGTCGCCGTGGGCCCTGCCGAGCCGCAACGCCGGGCCACGACGCCTCGCCGAAGCCGACGACCCACTGCGCACCGCGTTCCAGCGCGACCGCGACCGCATCCTGCACAGCGCCGCGTTCCGCCGCCTGCAGCACAAGACCCAGGTGCTGGCGGCGTTCGAAGGCGACCACTTCCGCAGCCGCATGACCCACTCGCTCGAAGTGGCGCAGATGGGCCGCAGCGTGGCGCGCGCCCTGCGCCTCAACGACGACCTCGCCGAAGCGATCGCGCTGGCACACGACCTCGGCCACCCGCCGTTCGGCCACGTCGGGGAACGCGCGCTGGACGCGGCCATGTCGGGGCACGGTGGGTTCCGCCACAACGCCCAAGGCGCGCGCATCGTCGATCGGCTCGAAGACCGCTACGGCCATGGCCACGGCCTGAACCTGACCTTCGCCGTGCGCACCGCGCTGCTGAAGGGCCGCATTCCCGAGGGTTTCCCGCTGAGTCCGGACCTGGTGCCGAAGCCTCGGCCGCCGGTCGAGGCGCAGATCGTCGACTTGTGCGACCGCATCGCCTACCTCGCCCACGATCTGGACGACGGCCTGCGCGCGGGCCTGTTCACCAGCCAGGAAGCGGGCGAGCTCGGCTTGTGGCAGCTCGCGCAGGCGGCGGCGGGCAGTGACAACCGCCAACGCATCGTCAGCGAAGTGGCTTCGCTGCTGATCCACGATCTGGTGGAGACCGCAGACCGGGCGATGGCCGCGCCAACGGGCTCGAGGATTGCCCCAGCGGGGCCCGGCGCCACCCTGCACCTGGGCCACAGCGATGCGCTGACGGTGGCGGCCCACGAGCTGCTGGAGTTCCTGCGCGCACGCTTCTACCGCTCGCCGCGGGTGCTGGCGGTGATGGAAGACGGTGCCGCACGCATCACCCGGCTGTTCCAGGCGCTGGTCGCCGACCCGAGCGGCCTGCCGGCGGCCTACCGCGCGCGCCGCGAGGCCGATGGACTCGAACGCTGTGTCTGCGACTACATCGCCGGCATGACCGACCGGTTCCTGCTGCGGGCCACCGGCGCCGAGGCCTGAAGCGCCGCCGGAAACGCCACCTTCAGGGCGACCCGCGGCCGTCGGCTCCGCGTGCCCACGGCCTCACTTGCCGCCGCCAGCGATCCCGAGCAGCCCGTCGAGCGGGCCGTCGACGTAGGTCGGGGCATCGCCCGGCCGCCAACCCTCGCCGCTGCGCAGGCCCGGGTCGCCTTCGAACACCACCTTGCCCTCGCGGTCGAGCAAGAGCACACGGGGCAAGCCGAAGAAGCCCGCCTTGACGAAGTAGGCGTCGTAGGTGGCGCCACTGCCGTCGATGGCGACCGCCGCACCGGGCAGAGCGTGCTGCGCGAGGTAGGTCTGCAGGTCGGCCGCGCTGGTACCGGCATCGGCCACCACCACCACCGCCAAGCCCTTCGCGGCCCCGCGCTGCAGCACCGCCCGCAGCCACTCGGTGCAGGGAATCACCCGGTCCTGCGCCGGCGACCAGAACACCAGCATCACCGGCCGCTGCCGCAGGGCGCCGAGCTGCACCGGCTCGCCTTGCAGCCACTGCAAAGTGCCGAGTTCGGGCGGCACGAAGCCGGCGAACGTACCCGGCTGCCGCTGGCTCGGATCGCCCAGCACCTTGGCCATCGCCAGGGACCGTTCGATGCGCGCGGCGGGGTCGAACGGATCGCGGGTGAGCACGCGGATGTGCCGGAACTGGGCTTCGCCAGGGCCACACAGGAGGCCGAAGCCGCCGCGCACACTCGCCGCGTCGGGGAACTCCAGCGACCGCACGTAGAGCCCGTCGTAGTAGACGTCGAGCTGCTGGCCGGTCACGTCGATGCGCAGTTGGTGCCAACTGCCGCCGACCGGCAAGCTGCGGTGGTCGTGCACCTGCCAAGTGCCACCGCGGTTGCTGCTGATGTCGAGGTAACCCTTGGGATGCAGCAACACGGCGTGGAACTGGTTGTCGCCCTTGCGGCCGAAACACAGCCCGACCAAGTCGCCGCGGAACCCACCTTCGGGGCGCTCCAGGATCTGCAGTTCGGCGGCGAGCGAGAAGTCCGCGTCGAAGGTGACGTCGCAGGTCAGTTCGCGCGTCACCATGCGCTCGCCGTCCTTCTTCACCGAGCCGCGCAGCAGCTTGCCGTAGGCCGAGAACGCGCCATCGCCCCCGGACCAGCCGGAGAGGCTCTGCTCGTCGTAGGCGACCCGCCAGCGGGCCAGGCTCTTGCCGGTGCGCTGGGCCAGGGCCACGTAGGCTTCCAGGGCCGGGCCGTAGGCGAAGTTCGCCGACAGGCGGCGCAGCAGTTCGAGTGCCATGGTCGGCAGGCCGCGCGCTTCGTAGCCCTTCGCCAACTGCACCCCTTGTTCGCCGAAGCGACGCTGCAGATCGCGGTAGCGCAGCACCAGCGGATCGAGCTGCTCGACCTTCTTGCCGGCTTCGGCGAAGCGCTGGTCCGCGGTGTTGCCCGAGAGCTCCAGCACGCGGCGGAACTCGCGATACCGCGCCGCGGCGAGCGCCTTCTTCTTCAGCGTTTCCAGCACCGCAGCCAACTGCCACAGCACTTCGGCGTCGCCCGGCGTCTCGTCGCGCGCATCGTCCAGGAACTCCAACGCCTCGGCCGGCTGGCCGCGCTCCAGGGCCGCTCTGGCCCAGCGCAGCAGTTCGGCACCGGCACTGGTCTTGCCCATCTCGCGGTCGCGCAGAGCCAGCAGCCAATCGCGCCACAGCGGGTCGAGTTCGGCGAGGGTCTTGACCGGAGACAGCGGCGCCTTGAGCACCAATTCCTCGAAGTGCAGGCCCGGGTCCTTGGGCTGGCCGCGCTTGAACGACTGGTAGTAGTCGTGCAGCACCGCACGGTAGACGAGCCGCCCGTCGTCGCGCCGGTAGTTGTAGAGGAAGTAGACCACGCCCCAGGTGGGCGCGTACCACGGCGGCCCCCACTGGTAGCGGCCTTCGACCACCATACGGAACGGTGGCGCGCGCTCCGGCTCGGTCCATTCGCCGCCGGGCCCCGGCCCCGCCTCACCGTGCTCCGCCATCCAGCCGCGTTCGAGCCGCGCCACCAACGGGAACAGGCGGTGCGGCGGCACGCGATTCCAGCGCACCGAACCGTTGCTCAGGATCACGCAGCCTTCGAAGAACGACGCGTAGGCCTCGTTCAACCAGCCGGGCACCATCGGCCCGGTCATGCTGACGAACTGGTGCGCCGCCTCGTGGAACAGGGTGCCGTACATCTCGCGCACCGATTCCTTGCCGCTGACGCCGCCGGCGTAGGTTTCGACTGCGTCGCCGGTGAACTGACCACCGCTCCACGGCTGCGGACTGCGGCCGAGCTTCAGGTACTCGTCGCGGTTCTTGAAGATGCGGATCTCGATCGCCGGCGTCTTGCCGCCATCCTCCATGAAGTGGAAGAAGCGGCGGTAGAAGCCGTTCATCTGCTCCATGGCGATGCGCGACGTCTTCAGCACCAGGTAGCCGGCATCGGTCCGGTAGCGGTAATTGTCGCTCTGGTCGGTGTAGGCCTTGTCCCACTCGCTGTGTTCCGCATCGAGTTTGGCCAGTTCGGCCTCGGACATGCCGCCGGTCGGGTCCGCGCCGGCGTACACGTCTTCCACCGCGACCTCGCGGCCGCCCGTGGTGCGGATCTGCTGGATCGCTGCCAGCCCCTCGGGGTGGTCGGGCGCCACCTGCAGCAGGTGCTGGTAGGCCTCGAGCGCACCGAGCAAGTCCTTCTTCTGGCGGTACTGCTTGGCGATGTCCGCGATCCCAGCCACGTACTGCCCCTGCAGCTTGGCCCAGGTCGGCGCTTCGCTGTCGAGCGGCTGCAGGCGCTCGACCGTGGGCTTGCGCTCCGCCGGGTTCTTCTTGCCGCTGCGGGCGTCGAACACCGACAGCCACAAGTGCAGAGCGTGCACCGCCGTGTCGACGTCGCCCTGCCGCTCGGCGATGGTCGCCAGGAGCCAGAGGGCCGGCAGGCTGCGGGCGTCGCGTTCGAGTGCGAAGTCGACCGCGCGGCGGGCCCCCGCCACATCCCCAGCACGGAGCTGGCCTTCGGCTTCCGCGAGGTAGGCAGTGACGAACGGGGTCTTGGGCCGCGGTTCTTGCGCGGGCAGGGCTGGGACCAGCCACAGGGCCAGCACCAGGACGTGGGTCGAGAGGATGGACCGGACCACCATGAGCCACCTTGAGCCCCAAAAGCCTGAGAGTCGGCCAAAAAAAGCGCGCGGGTCCGGCGAACCGGACCCGCGCATCTGGTTACCCCGCAAGGATTTGAACCTTGACAAACAGGACCAGAACCTGTTGTGCTACCGTTACACCACGGGGCATCGCAACCAGCTACTCGGCAAGCACTTGCGCAGCGAAGGCGGGAGCCTTCGTCCGACCAGCCAGCGAAGGCAGGAGCCTTCGCCAGACCAACCAGCGAAGGCGGGAGCCTTCGTCCGACCAGCCAGCGAAGGCGGGAGCCTTCGCCAGACCAACCAGCGAAGGCGGGAGCCTTCGCCCCACTACCCAGCGGTGGCCAACCGGCAGCCCACCGCGACCTAACCGGGTGCCCCCGGCAGGACGCCAGGGCACCACAGGCCGGCCGGGGAGGCAACCGGAGGCGCACTTGGGGCAACCAGCCGGAGCGGCTGGTTACCCCGCCTGGACTCGAACCAGGAACCAACAGGACCAAAACCTGCTGTGCTACCGATTACACCACGGGGTAGTGGGTGGAGGAGGATAGCAACACGCGCGCCGAAGTCTACGAATTCTTGGCCTCCCGCCCCCCCCGCTGCCCCCCCGGGGGGCAGCGACCTGGCTACTCGTAGACCAGCCAGAGTGGCCCGGGGAACAGGTAGGACAGCCCCTCGCGCAGCCGGTCGCGCCAGTTTTCCCAGTTGTGCCCGTCGTGCGCCTCGCGGAAGCGCACGCTCATGCCGGTCTCCTGCAGCAGCGGCACCAGGGACCGGTTGTAGTAGATCAGCGACTCGTAGACCCCGCAGCTGACGAACACCGACTCGGCCGGCCGGCCGGGTGCCCTGCGGAACTCGTTGGTGAACTTGACCACCGGGTCGAACACCGGCCCGCGGTCGTGGTCGCCGATCTCGGTGAAGACGAACGAGCCCGACTGCAAGAGCAGCCGCCCGAACACGCCGGGGTGCCGCCACGCCGTCGACAGCGAGGCCACCGCCCCGAAGCTGGCTCCGACCAAGGCGCGGGCCTGCGGCTTCTGCACCAGTGGCAACAACCGCTCCATCGCCGGCAGCAGGTCGCGGACCAGGTAGTCGGCGTGCCGCGGATCCGCCGCGTATTCCTGCATGCGGTTCGGCGACTGCGTCAGCACCGCGACCAGGGGCGGCAGTTCGAGGCGGTGGATCAGATTGTCCAGCACGGTCTGCAGGTTGGCGAACTGCAGGTAGTCGAAGCCGTCGTGCACCACCAGCAGCGGATAGCGCCGCGTCTCACGGAACCGCGCCGGCCGATAGACCTGGATCGGCCGCCATTCGCCGAACACGACGCTGTCGACATGCCGCTCTTCGAGTGTGCCGCGCCGCGCATCGGGATCTTCGACGGTCCACTCGGGCGGGTGGTATCCCTCGCCGTAGACCACCGAATTGGCGCCGAACGGGTCGCGCGCGGCGTGCTGGTTCAACGGATCGCGCAGCAACGTGCCGCGCCCGTACAGCATCACGCCGAGTTTGTACTCCATGCGCGACTTCGGCGGCAGATCGATCTGCAGCACCCAGCAATCGCCCGGCCGCAGGCGGCGGAACGGCAGCTGCCCGGGCAAGCCGTGGATCCAATGGTGCAGCGTGACCTCCTGCGCTTCGCCGCGGTAGAGGAAGGTCACCGTGCGGCCCTGGACGTGCGGGAACTGGGTGCGCGCCACCAGCGCCTCGATGGCCGCGCGGCCCTGGGCCACCGCCTGTTCGAGCTCGTGCAGCAGACTCATGCCGGAAACTCCTCGAGTCGCCCGTCGACCCCCAGGCGCAACGTGCCGGCCTGCGCCTGCCAGCGGCCGGCACGCCAATCGACCCGGGAACCAGGATCCAGCAGCACGCAGTGAGCCGGCTGGAAGCGCCGGGCGAACAGTTGCACCGCGCGCGGTTCGTCCGTCACCAGACGCTTGTGCGCGTGCGGCAGCGCCACCAGGTCCGGCACCAAACCGAAGCCGGCCTCCATCACCTCCGCGTGGGCACTGCCCTGCGGCGGCGTGTCGTGGAACAGCACGATGCGTTCGCACAGCGCCATCGCCCCCGCCGACCAGGCCACCACCGGCCGGTCGCCGTGCAGGCCGAGCACGTCGAACAAGCGCAGCCGATGCAACAGCACCGCGATGTGGCCGCCAGCGATCAACAGGCAGCTCGCTTCGCCGAGCACCGAGCGCAGCTCGGCGCGCTGCCGAGCCACCGAAGGCCGTTCGGCGGGCCGCCAGCGCGCTTCGAACTCGTGGTGCACGGTCTGCACCCGAGCCATGTGCTGCGCATCGAGCCCCTGCAGCATGACCAGCGCATCGTGGCGCTCCGCCAGCAGCAGCGGATCGTCGCCGGAGCGGCGGAACAGTTCCTGCAGCGCTTCCATCTGCCCCTGCAGGCGCAGCCGGTACAGCTCCTGCAAACTGCGCAGCGTGTCGTGGCGCTGCCGCATCGCCACGAACAGCTCCGGATCCTCCTGGAAGATGCGTTCGACCCGCGCCCAGACGGCCAGGTTGACCACGGGGCGCTGCACGTGCTCGCGCAGTTCCTGGTCCTCGGCTTCGCGCTCCTCCCAGCCGGCAGTCACGGCGGCCAAGAGACCCGTGTCGCCCTCGGCGTCGGGCAACAGCGCGGCGACGGCGGGCCGCACCAGCGGCACGTGCCGTTGCGGGCCCAGCAGGATGGCAGCGGAGAGCATCGCCGTTCCCCTTATCCGAGGCCGGGCCGCCGGGGAAGCATTCCTTCGGCCCAGAGCCGCGGTCGGCTCACAGGTTGGCCAGCCGGATCGCCCCGGTCGGGCAGTTGCGCTCGCAGGCCTGGTCGCGGGTGCACTCGTAGTTGTGCAGCTTGCGCACCACACTGCCGAACGGCACCGCCGCGAACCCCTGCGTGGCGCAGGTGGCGGCACAGATGCCACAGTGGATGCACGCGTTCGGATCCACCTCGAGCTGCACGTGGTCGCGCGGTCGCGGCACCTGCCGTTCGATCGCCGCCACCACCTCCGGGTTGCAGCGGTAACGCACCAGGGGGTGGGTGCTGAGCACCTCCATGGCTTCCTGCTCGCCGATTCGGATCACGTCGGCAACCGGCGGCATGTCCAACAGGCCCAGGTGCGAGACCTTGGGCTTGCACAGCACGGTGCGTTCGTCGACGTAGCGGTGCAGGTTGTGCTCGTTGAGCGCCTGCCCCATGACCTCGTAGGTCTGGAACAGGATGTGCGGCAGGCTGGCGTGGAACGGCACCGCCACGTGTGGGTCGCGGTGCGTGAGGTCGACCGCGAGCACCAGGTCGGCGGCGCGCGCCTTGGCCAGCCGCAGGGCCAACACTTCGGTCATGCCGCCGTCGACGTAGTGGTCGCCGTCGATCGCGATCGGCTCGAAGATGGTCGGCAGGCAGGCGCTGGCGTAGACCGCGTCGGCGACCGGCACGGTGTCGGCATCGGGCAAGCCGAAGAACCGCGAGGCGCCGCGCGTCAGCGACAGCGCATTGCAGAAGAACGGCCGCGGCAGCGCCGCGAAGTTCGGCTGCGGCAGCCAGCGGCGCAGCAGGTCGTGGAAGGCGCGGCCCTTGTAGACCGAGGCGTGTCGGTACCCGCGCACCAGGAACTTCAGCAGATTGAGGCGGAAGTACTGCTTCAGCGAGATCTCGGTCGCCACCGCTTCGATGCGCTGGCTGTCGAGACCAGCGGCCCACAGCGCCCCCACCACCGCGCCCATGCTGGTGCCGACCACTTCGTCGACCTGGATGCCGAGCCGTTCGATGGCCCGGATCACCCCGATGTGGCAGAAGCCGCGCATGCCGCCGCCGCCGAGCACCAGGACGGTGCGCTGCGCGGCCGCTGCACCGTCGCGGCGCGCGGCGGCGGCCGGTGCAGGCAGGCCCGCCGGGCCACCACTCGTGGACCGGGTGCCAGCGGCTTCTGCAGCCGGGTCGGGAAAGGGCGTTCGCACGGCAGGGGTCGGAGCGCACGGCCCGAATCCGAGACCGCGGGCTCCACTCCCGATCTAGATCGGCCGATGGCCGGGGTTGCCTATAGGCTGCAACTTGGCGCAGCCGACAACTAGATGGGAGTAGGAGGTCCGCGATGACGAGCTGGCAGGCCCTGCAACGATGGCCGCGCGCCGAGCAGCGCGCGCTCCAGGATCACCTGCTCCGCCAATTCGTGCGCGAGCAGCTCTACCCGTTCTCGCCGTACTACCGGGAGCTGTTCGACCGCGCGGGGGTGCGCCCGGAGCAGATCCGCACGGTCGACGACCTGCGGCGGCTGCCGCTTTCGCAGAAGCGCGACCTGCTGCCGACCGAGGCCGAGCCCCAGCGCTTCCGCCGCTTCATCCTGCAGCCCGACGCGGCGCAGCTGCGCGCGGCGTGGCCCATGCGGCGCAAACTGCCGTTGCTCTGGCAACGCTGGTGGCAGGGGCAGGCGGCGGTGCAGCAGCGCCTGCGCGCCGAGTACGCGCCGAGCTTCATGACCTTCACCACCGGGCGCTCGGCCGAGCCGGTGCCGTTCTTCTACTCGCCGCACGATCTGGGCACCCTGCAGACCACCGGCGCGCGGCTGGTGGACGTGATGGGGCTGCAACCCGACTACCGGGTGGCGAACGTGTTCCCGTACGCGCCGCACCTCGCGTTCTGGCAAGTGTTCTTCGCCGGGCAGGCGACCGGCACCATGCTGCTGTCGACCGGCGGCGGCCGCGTGATGGGCAGCAGCGGCGACCTGCGCGCGCTGACACGGCTGCGCGCCGACGCCCTGATCGGCGTGCCGGGCTACGTCTACCACCTGGTGCGCCGCGCCGCCGCGGAAGGTCTCGATCTGTCGAGCCTGCGCTGCGTGGTGCTCGGCGCCGAACGCGTCGCCCCAGGCCTGAAGCAGAAGCTCGCGGAACTCTTGGAGCGCTGCGGGGCCCGGCACGTGCGTGTGTTCGGCACCTACGGCTTCACCGAAGCGCGCATGGCCTTCGCCGAGTGTCCGACCGCCGACAACGCCTACACCGGCTACCACCTGTATCCGGACCTCGCGGTGTTCGAAGTGGTCGACCCGGCGACCGGCGAAGTGCTGCCCGAAGGCAGCGACGGCGAACTGGTGTTCACGCCGCTGCAGGCGCGCGCCAGCACCGTGTTCCGCTACCGGACCGGCGACCTGGTGCGCGGCGGGCTGTCGTGGCAACCGTGCCCCCACTGCGGCCGCACGGTGCCGCGCATCAGCAGCGACTTGGTGCGCGAGTCGAGCGTCAAGGACCTGCAACTGGTCAAGCTCAAGGGCACTCTGGTGAACCTCGAGGACTGCGCGGTCGTACTCGGCGGCATGCCCGAGATCGACGAGTGGCAAATCGAACTGCGCAAGAAGGACGGCGACCCGCTCGAAGTCGACGAGCTGGTGGTGCGCCTCGCCCTGCGCTCCGGCCAGGACCAGGAGCGCACCGCGCTGCGGGTGCGCGACGCGTTCAAGAGCCGCCTCGAAGTGGCGCCCAACCAGGTCGAGTTCCTCGGCCTGGAGTCGCTGCTCGGCAAACTCGGCATGGAGACCGAGATGAAGGAACGCCGCTTCGTCGACACGAGGCCACGCGCATGAGCCCCACCCGCAACCCCGACACCACGCTGGCGCTGGTGGCCGGCTTCCGCACGCCGTTCTGCAAAGCCGGCGGCGCCCTGCGCGCCGCATCCGCTGCCGACCTCGCCACCCACGTGGTGCGCGAACTGCTCGACCGCACCGGCGTGCCCGGCCACGCCGTCGACGAGGTGATCCTCGGCTGCGCCGGCCCCGACCCGCGCGAAGCCAACGTGGCGCGCATCGCCGCGCTGCGCGCCGGCCTGCCGGCGACCACCACCGCCCACACCGTGATGCGCAACTGCGGCTCCGGCCTGGAGGCGCTGCTCGCCGCCGAACTGCGCCTCTGCGCCGGTGCCGGCAAGGTGTTCGTGGTCGGCGGCACCGAATCGATGAGCAACTTCCCGTTGCTGATGGGGCCCGAGCTGGTGCGCTTCTTCACCCGCCTCGGCAAAGCCAAGGGCCTCGGCCGGCGCCTCGCGGCGCTGCTGTCGCTTCGACCGCGCGCGCTGCGGCCGCGCATCGCACTGCTCGAAGGCCTGACCGACCCGACGATCGGCGAGTCGATGGGCCAGACCGCCGAACGGCTGGCGCGCGAGTTCGGCATCGGCCGTGCGGCGATGGACGTGTTCGCCCTGCAGAGCCAGCGCCGCGCCCACCGCGCCCAGCAACGCGGCCGCTTCACCCAGGAGATCGCCGCCCTGGTGCCGGCCCCGTTCCGCGAGCCGTGCACGGCCGACGACGGCATCCGCCCCGAAGCAGCGCTGGAGGCACTCGGTCGCCTGCGCCCGGTGTTCGACCCACGCGACGGCGACGTGACCGTCGGCAACAGCTGCCAGATCACCGACGGTGCGGTGGCACTCCTGTGCATGGCCGAGAGCGAAGCGCGCCGGCAGGGCCTGCAACCGATGGCCTTGCTGCGTGGCACGGCCACGGCCGCGCTCGACCCGGCGCACATGGGTTTGGGGCCGGTGCACGCCACCCCCCTGGCCCTGCAGCGCGCCGGCGTGGCCTTCGCCGAGCTCGACACCATCGAGCTCAACGAAGCCTTCGCCGCACAGGCGCTGGCCTGCCAAGCGGCGTTCGCCGATCCGGCCTACTGCCGCACCCACCTGGGCCTCGCGGCGCCACTCGGCGAACTCGATCCCGAGCGCCTGAACCGCAACGGCGGCGCGATCGCGCTCGGCCACCCGATCGCCGCCACCGGGGCACGCCTGGTCTTGACCCTGGCCCACGAACTGCGGACGCGCGGCGCTCGCTACGGGCTCGCCACGCTCTGCATCGGCGGCGGCCAGGGCCAGGCCGCCGTGTTGGAGGCTGCATGACCACCATCCACACCAACCCCACGGTCGCCGAGCCCAAGAGCAGCGATCCCACGCCGCAGCCGCCCACCGGTGGCGTGCAACTGCACGTCGGTCCCGACGGCATCGCCGTGCTCGCGCTCGGCGAACCGGACAGCGTCGTCACGCTCACCCCCGAACGACTCGACAGCCTCGAACGAGCCCTGGCCGCGCTCGCCGCGGACGCGCGCGTACGGGGTGTGTTGGTCACCGGGCCGGGCCCCGGCATGTTCTGCGTCGGCGCCGACCTGGGCCTGTTCGCCACCATCCCGGACGCCGCGACCGGCGCCGCCGCCGCCGCCCGCGGCCGCGACGTGTTCCTGCGCTGCCGTGCCCTGCGTGTGCCGGTGGTCGCCGCCATCGACGGCCCCTGCCTCGGCGGCGGTTTCGAACTGGCCCTGTGCTGCGACCGGCGGCTCGCCAGCGACCACCCGCGTACCCGCATCGGCTTGCCGGAGACCAAGCTCGGCATCGTGCCCGGCTTCGGCGGCACCCAACACCTGGTGCGCCGGATCGGCCTGCCGCGGGCGTTGGCGCTGATCCTGGGCGGCAAGACCCTGCCGGCCAAGCCGGCGCAGAAGCAGGGCTTGGTCGACCGCGTGGTGCCGGCCGAGAAACTGCTCGCCAGTGCCCGCGCCGAACTCGACCGGCTGGTGGCGAAGCGCCGCAAGCCCCGCGCCCAACGCCCCACCGGCTTCGACTTCCTGCTCACGCACACGCCGTTGCGCGCTTTGGCGGTTCGCCAAGCGCGGCGCTCGCTGGGCAAAGCCGAAGCGCGACACTACCCGGCCCTCGCCCAGGCGCTCGACTGCTGTGTCGCGGCGGTCACCCGCCCCGCACGGGTCGGCTACGCGCTCGAAGCCCAAGCACTCGGCCAGACCATCGTGAGCCCGGTGAGCCGGGCCCTGGTGCACCTGTTCCGCCTCGGCGAGCAACAGAAGAAGTTGGGCCGCAACGAGGCGGCCAGCGACCTGCAACGCGCCCTGGTGGTCGGCGGCGGGGTGATGGGTGCGGGCATCGCTTCGGTGCTGGCCCGCGGTGGCCTCACCACCCGCCTCTGCGATCTCGACCTGCCGACCCTGGCCCGGGCCAAAGCCCGCCTGCAGGGCGAACTCGACCAGCAGGTGGCCCGACGCCACCTCACCCAGGCCGCAGCCCAGGCAGTCCAGGATCGCCTGGCGGTGGCGACCGAGTGGGGCAGCCTTCGGCACACGGACGTGTGGCTCGAAGCCGTGGTCGAGGACTTGGCGACCAAGCAGCGCTTGGTCGCCAGCGCCGTGGCCCGCGGCTTGCCCGACACGGCGCTGATCGCCACCAACACCAGTTCGCTGTCGGTGGCGGCGATCGCCGGCTCGGTCCCCCACCCCGAACGGGTGGTCGGCCTGCACTTCTTCAACCCACCCGAGAAGATGCCGCTCGTCGAAGTGGTGCGCGGCCCGGCCAGCAGCGACGCCGCGGTGGCCAGCGCCTGCCGCCTGGTGCTGCGCCTCGGCAAGACGCCCCTGGTGGTGGCCGACGCCCCCGGCTTCCTGGTCAACCGCTGCCTCGCGCCCTACCTCGACGAAGCGGCGCGCCTGTGCCTGGAGGGCACCGAACCCGAAGCGATCGACGCCGCGCTGCGCAACTTCGGCATGCCGATGGGACCGTGCCGGCTGCTCGACGAGATCGGCTGGGACACCGCGGCCAAGGTCTGCGACGTGCTGCACGCGGCCTTCCCCGAACGTCTGGTGCCCAGCGAACTGTTCGCGGCGATGGCCCGCGCCCGGCACCTCGGCCGCAAGAGCGGCGGCGGCCTCTACGGCGCCGACGGCAAACGGCCAGGCCCCGGCCGGGCGGTGCTCACGGCCTTGCGCGCCGGACGCCCGGCGCCCGGACGGCAGGCCCCGGCCGAAGAGATCGTGGCCCGCACGGTGCTGCCGCTGGTCGCAGAAGCGTTCCGCTGCCTGCAGGACGGCGTGGTGCAGAGCGAGGCCGAACTGGACCTGGGATTGGTGCTCGGCATCGGCTTCCCGCCGTTCCACGGCGGGGTCGCCACCTACGCGGCCCGGCAGGGGTTGGCCAACGTGGTCCAGCAGCTCGACGAACTGGCGCGCCGGCACGGCCCGCGCTTCGCCGCGCCCGAACTGCTGCGGCAGCGCGCCGTGGCCGGCGGTGCGGCCGCGGCCCGCTGAGGCGCCGCCAGGCACCGGCCCGGCCCCTGGCGCGTGCGCGGCGCCCAGCCGCGCGCTAGCTTGCTCAGGTGGCCGCCCACGCCACCACCCATGCTGCTGTTCTTCCTGGCCACCGGCTTCTCGCTGCTGTTCTCGTTCGTCTGCTCGCTGGCCGAGGCGACCCTGCTCAGCGTCGGCAATGCCCGGGTCGAACAGCTCGCGCGCGCCGGTAGCGCCGCCGGCCTGTTGCTGCGCCGCTGGAAGCAGCACCCTGACCAGCCGATCGCCGCGATCCTGGTGTTGAACACCATCGCCAACTCCGGGGGCGCGGCGATCGCCACGGACCAGTTCGCGCACGCGTTCCCGGGCGTGTCGCCGGCCTGGTTCGCGGCGGCGTTCGTGGTCACGGTGCTGACCCTGACCGAGATCGTGCCCAAGACGCTCGGCGTGGTGCACGCCAACACACTGGCCGTGCCGACCGTGCTGTTCGTGCGCACGCTGGCCATCGCGCTGGCGCCGATCCTGTTCGCCACCCGCCTCCTGTCGCGGGCGTTCACCAGCCGGCCGACGTTCCAGACCTCCCTGGAGGAGATCCGGCTGCTGGCCACGGCCGGCCACAGCCAGGGCGCCTTCGGCCCGATCACCGCCGGCCTGATCCAGAACGCCACGCGCTTGCGCGACACCAAGGCCCGGGACGTGATGGTGCCGAGACACCGCGTGTCCCTGCTGTCCGGCAAGGCCAGCACCGCGGAGAACCTCGACCGCATCCAGCGCGCCGGCCACAGTCGCTTCCCCTACGCCCCAGACGGCGAACTCGACGGCGTCACCGGCGTGATCCTGACCAAGGAACTGCTGTTCTCGCTGCGCGAGCGCACCGAACCGGACTGGCAGGAGCTGTTGGTGCCGATGGTGGTGGTACCGGCCCTGGCCACCCTCAACCACGTGCTGCGCACCTTCCAGCGCGAGAAACGGCACATGGCCGTGGTGGTCGACGAGTATGGCACTTCCGTCGGCATCATCACGCTGGAAGACGTGCTGGAAGAGATCGTCGGCGAGATCGAAGACGAACTCGACACCGAGGAGACGCACCTGCTGGAGCGCCCCGACGGTTCGTTCTTGTGCCGCGGCAGTGCCGAAGTGCGCAAGGTGATGGCTCGGCTCGGCATCGAAGACCTCGAGACGTCGAGCCAGACGCTGTCGGGTTTCCTGGCCGAACAGCTGGGGGACGTGCCCATCGCCGGCGCCCACGTCGACCTGCACGGTTACCGGTTCCTGGTCACCAAGGCCAACAACCGGCGTGCCGAACGCGTGCGGGTGCAGCGCGTTCCGGTGGCCGCGCCCCCAACCGGGAGCACGGAATCCCGCGCCACCCGGGAATGAACGGGGGTGTTCGGGAATAATCGGGGGCAACTCCGACAATCCCCCCCGTCGCAGCGGCCACGGTGGCAATGCCGGTCCTCGCCCCAGGGCTCGGGTCGGCAGCCAACCGGTGCCGCGCGCGTCGAGCGCCCGCACCTACCCCACGCCCAGAACGCATGTCCACGTTGTTCCTGTACTGCGCTGCGATCGGCGGCACCATCCTGGTGCTGCAGTTCCTGATGCTGCTGCTCGGGGTCGGCGGCGACCATTCGCTCGAAGGCGACGTCGGCCACGACCAGAGCAGCTTCCTGAAGCTGTTCTCGCTGCAGGCCATCAGCACCTTCGCCACGTTCTTCGGTCTGGTCGGCCTCGGCACCGAAGGCTTGCACTGGTCGACCCCGGCCGTGGTCGGAGCTGCGACGCTGGCCGGTGCGGCAGCCCTGGCGTTCGTCGCCAAGGTGATGCGCGGCCTGTCGCGCCTGCACAGCGACGGCAACGTCGACCTGCGCAATGCCGTCGGCCACGCCGCGAACGTCTACCTGCACGTGCCGCCACCGGGGCAGGGCCATGGCCGGGTGCTGGTGATCGTGCAGGGCCGCACCATCGAATGCGCCGCGGTCAGCAGAGCCGCGGCCATTCCCACCGGCGCCGAGGTGCGCGTCGTGGCGTGCCGCGACGACGAGACCCTGGTCGTCGAACCGATTGCCTGATCGCCCCACCGCGTCCTGACCCACCCGCGGTCCGCACCCCGCGCGGCCGCGCCGCCCCCCACTTCCCCACACCATGCTGCCGTTCCTACCCGAACTTCCCCCCGACGCCGCCTTCATGCTCGTGGTCGCGGCCACCGCCGTGATCCTGCTCGGCTTCGTGGTGCTCGTGGTCAAGCGCTACAAGCGCTGCCCGAGCAACCGCGTGCTGGTGATCTACGGCAAGGTCGCCTCCGGCCAGTCGGCGCGCTGCCTGCACGGCGGCGGCGCCTTCGTCTGGCCGCTGATCCAGGACTACGAGTTCTTGTCGCTCGATCCGATGCAGATCGAGATCCCACTGCGCGGCGCGTTGTCCGCCGAGAACATCCGCGTCAACGTGCCCAGCGTGTTCACCGTGGCGATCGGCACCACACCGGCGGTGATGCAGACCGCCGCCATCCGCCTGCTCGGCCTCGAGCCGCGGCAGGTGATGAAGCAGGCCGAAGACATCATCCTGGGCCAGCTGCGCCAGGTGATCGCCTCGATGACCATCGAGGACATCAACCGCAACCGCGACAAGTTCCTCGACAACGTCCAGGACTCGCTGCTGCCCGAGCTCGAAAAGATCGGCCTGGTGCTGATCAACGTCAACATCACCGACATCACCGACGAGTCGGGCTACATCGAAGCGATGGGCCGCAAAGCCGCCTCCGAAGCGATTCAGTCGGCGGAGATCGACGTGGCCCAGCAGCAGAAGCGCGGTTCGATCGGCGTCGCCGAAGCCAAGCGCGAACAAGACGTGCTGGTCGCCAACGCCGAGAAGGTGCGCGAGATCGGCACCAAGGAGGCGGAGCGCGAGAAGCTGGTGCGCTTGGCCGAACTGGCCAAGGACGCCGGCATCGGCAAGAGCCGCGCGGAACTCGAGCAACAGACGGCGATCAAGGACCAGGAGCGCACCATGCGCGTGCAGGTCGCCGAAGCCGAGGCACTGGCGGTCGCCGGCGAGAACTTGGCGCGCGCCAAGGCAGTGGAGGCCGAAGCCACGCTGAAGGTCAAGCAGGCCGAGGCGTTCCAGTTGACGGAGACGCGGCGCCGTGAGGCCGATGCCAAGGTGCGCGAAGCGCAGTACCTGGCCGAAGCCCGGGCGGCCGAAGCGATGGCGGCCAAGATCGAGTTCGAGCAGCGCGCCGAACTCGAAGCCGCAGCCAAGGCGCAGAAGGCGCGCATGATCGTCGACGCCGAAGCCGCTGCCGAGCAGGTGCGCCTGCAGGCCCAGGCCGAAGCCGGGGCGCTGTTCGCGCGCTTGGAAGCGCAGGCCCGCGGTGAGTACGAGATCCTGGCCAAGAAGGCCGAGGGTCTGCAGCGCCTGGTGGAGGGCTGCGGCGGCGCGCAACAGGCCTTCCAGTTGCTGCTGCTCGAACACCTGCCGCAGATGGCCGAAACCGCGGCCAAGGCGATCGCCAACGTCAAGTTCGACAAGGTGGTGGTCTGGGACGGCGGCCCCGGCGGCAACGGCAAGAACGCCACCGCGAACTTCCTGCAGGGCCTCGCCGGCAGCCTGCCACCGATGCTGCAGATGCTGCGCGACATCGGCGGCGTCGAGATGCCGGCATACCTCGGCAAGCTGGCGGAAGCGCCGGTGACGTCCCCCAACGCACCGAAGTCGGATGCCCAGGCCAAGGCCTGAGGTCGATCTGAGCTGGGAGACGAACTGCCGGTGCCACCGCCGCCGTGGGCATGGTGCCGGGCCTCGGCCGGAGTGCGCACGCGCCGCCGGCCGGTTCCGCCGATAGCCAAGGCGTGGACACCAGCCTGTGGATGAGCCGTGACCTGCTGACCGCACCGCCCGAACTGCCGCTGGCGGAGGCAGCGCGGCGCATGGCCGAACGGCGCGTTCGGCACCTGCTGGTGGTTGCCGACGCCGCCCCGCGGCACCTGCTCGGCATTCTGTCGAGCCACGACGTCTACCTGGCGGCCGAAGCAGGCATCCACCCGCACTCACCACGCGCCGTCGACCGGCCGTCGCGCCGGGTGGGCGAAGTGATGACGCAGCAGCCGAGCACCATCCCCGCCTCGACGCCGCTCGCCGAAGCCGCGCGCATCCTGCGCGACCGCAAGTTCGGCGCCCTGCCGGTCGTCGACCGCGGCGAGCTGGTCGGCATCCTGACCGAACACGACCTGCTGCGCGCCTTCCTCAGCCTGTCGGGTGCCGACCAGCCCGGCTACGAAGTGACCGCTGTGGTCCGCAACGGGGCCGACGTGCTCGGCACCATGCTCGGCATCGCCGCGCAACGCGGTCTGCAGATGACCAGCGCCAACGTGTTCGACCACGCTGGCAAGCGCCACGCGCTGCTGCACTTCGTCGGCGCCCGGGACGATGCGTTCGTCGATGCGCTGTGGCGCTGTGGGCACACGATCCTGCGCGTGCGGCCGACCGATGCCCAGCATGGCACCGCGCAGCCGGCCGGCGCCGGGCGCTAGCCGCCGCGGACCGCGGCGCGCTCACTTCGGCGGCGGCATCTGCGCCAGCACGCCCATGAGCAGCGCCTTGGCCCGGCGCTCGTTCTCGTAGGTGTCCCAGTTGCCGATGCGCGCGCGCACGCGCACGTAACCGCCGGGATGCACCTCCAGGGTCAGACGGCCGCCCTCGAGTTCGATCCGCCCGTCGGCGACGTCGGGCCTGGGCTTGCCAACGACCCGGTAACCGAGCTGCTCGGCCGCGCGCAAGGAGGCACCCCAAGTCACGTCCAGGGTGTCCTTGAAGTCCATCCAGGCTTCGTTGTTCTCGTAGAGCACCGCGCCACCCGCAGCGGCACCCACCGCGGTGGCAGCGACGAAGAAACAACCGGGCAAAGGCAGCATGGCGAGGGCGCCACACACGACCATGGACGGAACGCGCCTCATGGCGTCTAGCGAACCGCTGCCGCCGGGCGCTTGCAAGCGGCGGCGCGCCGCAGCAGCCCAAGGCTCACGACCCCAGGATCAACTGCAGCGCGTTGAGCGGCACCAGCACCTGATTCGGCCCCACCAGATCGAGCCGGAACCCCTGGCAGGCGAGCACCGTGCCAGCCCAACTGGGGCTGGCCGGCACGTTCATCTGGTAGCTGCCCTGCGCCGCGAACGCCGTGCCCGCAGGCGACGTGGTCAACAGCAGTTCCCCGCCCAGCAACGGGCTCGGCGCAGCGAGGCCCGCCGGTGCGAACACCAGGAAGGTCAACGCCGTGTTCGGCGTGGTGGCGATCGCGCCTTGCCACAGGGTGCCGAGGCGCGGCGGCGTGACGCAGGACAAGCCGAGCGGGTTCACGCCGCTGCCGTTGTGGAGCACGCAGCGGCCCGCGCTCGGGTCGACCAGCGCCAACGTGTCGAAGTTGAAATCGGCCTGGAAGTCGATCTCCAGCGTGTCGAACGGCACGTTCTGGAAACCGAAGTAGTTGTTCGGTTGGGACTGATTCCAGGTGCCCGAGAACGAGTCCATCGGCACCCCCTGCAGCAGCACGCGGATCGTCGACGGCGCCGCGGTGGAGATCTGGTGGTAGACGAAGCTGCAGTCGGTGTGGATCGAGGCGAGCTGGATGCGCAGCGTGTTCGGCGGCCCACTGAAGTCGTTGGTCAGGAATCCGCCGACCAAGTTGTTGGACACGCCGGTGGTGAAGTAGCTGGCGTGGGAGATCGTGAGCCCGGCGAACTGAGTGTTCACCGGTGTGAAGTTCGGCAGCAGGCCGGCGCCGAACGTCTCGACGCGCGTCGGGTTCGGCAGGCCACTGGTGGCCGCGACGATCTGTTGGGCAGGAAGGACGACGGCAACGCAAGCGAGCACGCAGAGCAGTGGCAGCATGGCTTCTCCGAAGGTGGCGGGGGCCGCAGCACTGTACCGCCAAGGGCCAGAGCCGGTGCAGAATTGCCAAGGCTCGGTGTGGTGGCCTCCGACTCAGTCGGGCACCGGGCCGTCCGGCGCTTCCGGCCCCGTGCCTTCGTGCAACGCCGCGAACAGAGCCGCCGCCACTCCCACCGGCACGCCCGGGGCCTGCTGCAGCTGCTCGAGACTCGCCGCCCGCAGGGCCGACAGCGACCCGAAGTGCCGGAGCAGCGCCCGCCGCCGGGCCGGCCCGACCCCTGGCACGGCGTCGATCTCGCTGCCGAGGCGGCCGCGCACCTGCCGATGGTAGCCGATCGCGAACCGATGCGCTTCGTCGCGCAGCGCCGCCAACAGCAGCGTCTCCGGGGCGCCGTCGGCGAGCGGCACCGGCTCGTCCCGGTCCGGCAACACCAAGCGTTCGCCGGTGGGCCCGCGCTGCGCACCGAGGCCGCGCAGCCGACTCTTGGCGAGCCCCACCACCGGCAGTGGCTCGGGCAGCCCCAGTTCGGCCAGCGCCCGGCGCGCCGCGTCGAGCTGGCCACGCCCGCCGTCGACCACCAGCAGATCCGGCAGATCCTCGTCGTCGCGCTCGAGGCACAAGCCGAGGCTGCGCCGCACTGCTTCTTGCATCGCGGCGAAGTCGTCGCCGGCATGTTCGCGCGTGATCTTGAACCGGCGGTACTGCGCCTTGTGCGGCGCACCGTCGACGAAACAGACCCGCGAGGCCACCGTGCTGGTGCCCTGGATGGTCGACACGTCGAGGCAGTGCAGACGTTCGGGCGGCTCGGGCAGACCAACCAGGGCCCCAAGCCGCGCCGCGCCCGCCGCGCGCCGGCTGGCCGCATCGGTGGCCAGCGCATCGGCCAAGGCGGCGTTCTGCTGGGCCAGTTCGAGGTGGCGCCGTCGCGTGCCACGCTGCGGCACCTGCAACTCGACCCGCCCGCCGCGCTTGCCGCCGAGCCATCCCGCCAGCAACTCGGCGTCGTCGGGCAGCACCGGCAGCAGCACCACCGGCGGCACGTGGCGATCGCCCGCATAACAGTGCGCCAGCAACTCGCCGACCAACAGCGCATCGGGCAACTCGCTGCGGAACGCGTAGCGCCGGCAGCCGTCCAGCGCCCCGCCGCGGAACGACAGGAACGCCGCCGCCACCGCATCGCCGCTGCGAAACAACCCGACCGCGTCGGCATCGCCAGCACCTGCCACCACCGTCTGCGGCTCGGCAATGCTCTGCAGGGCCAGCATCTGCTCCTTGAGCACCTGCGCCCGTTCGAACTGCAGCGTCTCGGCCGCCTGCTGCATGCGCGTGCGCAGTTCACCGAGCAGCGGGCCGACCTCGCCACGCAGGATGCGCACCGCGTGGTCGAGCAAGCCGTCGTAGGCTTCGCGCGTGACCAGGCCGACACACGGCGCCGGACAGCGCCCGAGTTGATGTTTGAGGCACGGCCGCTGGCGCTGCTGGAAGGCGTGGTCGCCACAATCGCGCAGTGGCACCACCTTGTGCACGAGGCGCAGCGTGCGGCGCACCGCCTTGGCCGAGGCGAACGGCCCGAAGTACTGCGCGCCGTCGTCGAACCGCCGCCGCACCAGCCGGAACCACGGCCACGCTTCCCGCCGATCCAGGCGCAGCAACAGGAACGACTTGTCGTCCTTGAGCTTCAGGTTGTAGCGCGGCTGCTGCTTCTTGATCACCGTGTTCTCGAGCAGCAGCGCCTCCTGTTCGGTCGCCGTGGCGATGCACTCGAGACCGCGCGCTTCCCTGGCGAGGAACCGGAGTTGGTAGCGACCGTCGCCACCCGGCTTCAGGTAGCTGCGCACGCGGGCCCGCAGGTCCGCGGCCTTGCCGACGTAGAGCACCTGGCCCGCTGCGTCGGTGAACAGATAGACCCCGGGCCCGTTCGGCAGGCGGCTGGCCTGTTCGGCGATGCGCGGGTCCATGCCCACAGAATGCGCCGCGGCCACGGCGGCGCAAGGTCGAATCGGCGGCGGCAGCGGGCGCACCGGCGCCACCACCCGCTGTGGTATTCTGCCCGCCCCGATGAGCGCCCCCTACGACCCTGTCCCCGAAGCGTTCCGCGTGCCCTTCACCTGGCTCGACGGTGCCTGCGTGCCGAGCGAGCAGGCGCTGGTGCCGGTGATGGCGATGACGCTGCACTACGGCCTCGGCGTGTTCGAAGGCATCCGCGCCTACGACGGCGCGGCCGGCCCCGCGGTGTTCCGCCTGCGCGAACACCTCGACCGGCTGTTCCGCTCCGCGGCCATGCTGCGGGTGGCGATCCCCTTCCACCGCGAAGCGCTCGAACGCGCCTGCACCGAAGTGCTGGCCGCGAACGGCCTGCGCGCCGGTTACCTGCGGCCCCTGGTGTTCGTCGACGACGGCAAGCGCGGCATCGGCGCCTTGCACAACCGCGTGCGCGTGGCGATCGCCACCTGGCCATGGGGCCGCTACCTCGGCGACGAAGGCGTCCAGCGCGGCATCCGCGCCCAGGTGTCGGCGACCGTGCGCATGAGCGCGCGCTCGTTCCTGCCCAAAGGCAAGATCTCCGGCCAGTACGTGAACTCGGTGTTGGCCAAGCGCGCGGCCCTGGCCGCCGGTTACGACGAAGCGATCCTGCTCGACGAAGACGGCAACGTCGCCGAAGCCACCGGCGAGAACCTGTTCCTGGTGCAAGGTGGCGCGCTGGTGACCCCACCGCTGTCGCAGCCGATCCTGGAAGGCATCACGCGCGACAGCGTGATCGCCCTGGCGCGCGATCTCGGCCTCACGGTGCACGAACGCAGCTTCGCCCGCGACACGCTGCTGGTCGCCGACGAAGTGTTCCTGTGCGGCACCGCGGCCGAGATCACACCGGTGCGCGAGATCGACGGCATGGCGATCGGCAGCGGCGGGCGCGGTCCGGTCACCGCGCGCATCCAGGCCACCTTCGAGCACGCGGTGCACGGCCGCCTCGAGGGTCGCAAGGCCTGGCTGCATCCGTACACGTTGTGAAGCGCGCCGCCAGCGCCTAAGAGCCAGCATGCACGTTCGCTTCTCGTCCCGGAGCCGTCGATGATCCGCGTCCGCCCCGCCGCCGCCCGCGGCCACTTCGACCACGGCTGGTTGCGCTCCGCGCACACCTTCTCGTTCGCCGACTACCACGACCCGGCGCACACGCACTTCCGCGCCCTGCGCGTGATCAACGAAGACGTGGTGGCGCCGGGCACCGGCTTCGGCATGCACCCGCACCGCGACATGGAGATCTTCACCTGGCTGCTGTCGGGGTCGCTGCGCCACACCGACAGCATGGGCCACACCGAAGTGCTTCGCCCCGGCGAGGTGCAGGTGATGTCGGCGGGCACCGGCGTGCTGCACAGCGAAGAGAATCCGAGCCGCACCGAGCCGGTGCATCTGCTGCAGATCTGGCTGTTCCCCGAGCGCAAGGGCCTGCCGCCGCGCTACCAGCAGCGCGCCGTGGACCGGGCGGCGCTGCGCGGCGCCCTGGTGCCGTTGGCCGCCCCACCAGGCCAGCCGGCCACCGTCGCGATCCACCAGGACGCGCGCATCCTGGCCACCGAACTGGCCCGCGACCAGCGCGTGGTCCTGCCGCTCGCGGCGGGACGGGGCGCCTGGGTGCAGGTGGCACGCGGCACCCTGGTGTGCAACGGCACCGAACTGCGCGCCGGCGACGGCGCGGCACTCGAACACGAGCCCCAGGTCGAACTGGTCGGCGCTGGCACCGAGCCGGCCGAGGCGATCGTGTTCGATCTGGCGTGAGCGGCGCCGGACCACCACCGCCGGCGAGCTCACTTCACTCGTAGCGGAGCGCTTCGATCGGATCGAGGCGCGCGGCCTGCCAAGCCGGCCAGAGCCCGAAGAACAGCCCGACGCTGGCCGAGCCGCCGAACGCGAACACCCGGGCCCACATCGGCGTGGCCACCGGCAGGCCCGGCACCGCCAGGGACGCGAGCTGCAGCAGGCCTTCCCCGACCAACAGGCCGAGCAGCCCGCCGAGCGCACACAAGACCATGGCCTCGAGCAGGAACTGGCCGAGGATCACGCCGGGCCTAGCACCGAGCGCCTTGCGCAGACCGATCTCGCGGGTCCGTTCGCGCACCGACACCAGCATGATGTTCATCACCCCGACCCCGCCGACCAGGAAGCCGATGGTCGACAGCAAGAACATCACCGCCATGGTGGCGAACACGATCGCGTCGAACGAAGCGATGATCGAATCGGCAGTCCCGAGTTCGAAGTTGTCGGGCTCGTCCCAACGCACCTTGCGCCGCCGCCGCAGCAGCTCGGAGATCTCCTCCTTGGCCTCGGCGACCATGCCCACCCGTGCGCGCACGGCGATGAAGTGGTCGTCGCGGGCCGGATACCAATTGTGGATCGTCTGGTAGGGCGCGAGGAACAGGCCGTCTTCTTCGTTCTCCCGGCCAAACGGCCCTTCCCGCCGCTTCTGCAGGGTGCCGATCACGGTCAGTTGGTGGCCATCGACACGCACCGTGCTGCCCACCGCTCCGCCCCGCGGGAACAGCGCGCTGGCTGCCGAGGCACCGAGCACCACCACCGGGGCGGCGTGCCGGTTCTCCTGCTCGGTGAAGAACCGGCCGTCCTCGACGATCCGGTTGGCGACTTCGGCATCGCTGGGGAACACCCCGCGCAGCCGCGGCCCGTCCAGCACCTCCGCACCGTGGCTGGCGCGCGACAGCGACGTGCCGGCCGAGATGCCGGGCGACACACCTTCGACCGAAGGGCAGAAGTCGGCAATCGCCCAGGCATCGGCGAGCCGCAACGGTTTGCGCAGGCGCACTTCGCGGGTCGGCGGCCCGAGGTTCACGAACGGCAGGCGCGAGACGTAGATGTTGCTGGTGCCGAACTGCTCGACCTGGTCGACGACCGTCTGACGGAAACCGTTCAACACCGCGGCCACCGCCACCACGATCAGCACGCCGATGAAGATGCCGAGCACGGTCAGGAACGAGCGAAAGCGGTTCGCCAGCAGCGTGTCGAACGCGAGCCGCACGTTCTCGACCGAGGTGACCAGGATGGCGCGCATGGGGACGGGGTTCACTCCGAGCGCAGGGCTTCGATCGGATCGAGCCGAGCCGCGGCCCGCGCCGGATGGATGCCGAAGAACACCCCGATCAGGGTGCACACGACGAACGCCACCGGTGGAGCCCACTCGGGAAACGCCGCCGGCAACGGCGTGTACGCGGCGATGGCTGCCGACACGCCATACGCGATGGCGATGCCGATCGCGCCGCCGAAGCACGACAGCAACACCGCCTCGATCAGGAACTGCTGCACGATGTCGCTCTGGCGTGCGCCAACGGCCTTGCGCACGCCGATCTCCCGGGTGCGCTCCACCACCGACACCAGCATGATGTTCATGATCACGATGCCACCGACCACCAGCGAGATGCCGACCACGAACAGCGCCACGGCGAAGATCGTCTGCGTCAGCTTTCGCCACAGGTCGTTGATGCCCTCGGCGGTGACCAGGGTGAAGTCGTCGGGGTCCGCCGGCCGCAGGTGATGCCGGGCGCGCAACACCGCGCTCACCTCGTCCATCGCTTCGGCCATGCTGGCGTCGTCGACAGCTTTGACGCTGATGTTGACCGAGCGCTGGCTGCCGAACAGCTGCCGATGCAGGCGGAACGGGATCTTGACGTAGTTGTCCTGCGAGAAACCCAGGAACGAACCCTTCTTCTGCGCCGTGCCGACCACCTCCAGATCGTGCCCGGCGATGCGCAGCGTCTTGCCGACCGGATCGGTGTTCGGGAACAGCCGCTCGACCACGTCGGCGCCCAAGAACGCCACGGCCGCAGCCCGGTCGTCGTCGCCGTGGGTCAGCAGCCGGCCTTGTTCGACCTCGTACGGCTCGATCTCGAGGATGCCGCCGGTGACCCCGCCGATGTCGGTGTCGCGGATCTCCAAGGTGCCGCGCCGCAGGTCCACCTGGGCGTGCGTCTCCCACGCCACCGTCTCGGCCAGCGGACACCGCTCGGCGATGGCCCGGCCGTCCGCCGGCAGCAGCTTCTTGTTGCGGCGGATGGCTTCCAGGAACTGCTCGCGGTTGGTGATCAGCCCCACCCGCTGCACGGTGAACACACCCTTGCCGAGGTTCGACAGCTTCTCGGCCACGTAGCGGTTCAGGCCCTGGATCACCGCGGCAGTGGCGACGATCGCGGCGATGCCCAAGATCACGCCCAGCAGGGTCAGGAACGACCGCAGGCGGTTCGCCCAAATCGACTCCAGGGCCAGCTTGGCGGCTTCGACGGTGTTCACGGTCGGCGCGGCGGACGCGGTTCGTCGCTGGCGATGCGACCGTCGCGGATGGTGACGATGCGATGCGCGTGTTCGGCGATGTCGCGTTCGTGGGTGACCACCACGATGGTGTTGCCGGCCCGGTGCAGGCGGTCGAACAACGCCATGATCTCGGTCGAAGTGCGGCTGTCGAGGTTGCCGGTCGGCTCGTCGGCCAGCAGCAACGCCGGGCGGGTCACCAGGGCGCGGGCGATGCTCACCCGCTGGCGCTGGCCACCCGACAACTGGTTGGGCCGATGGTCCATGCGGTCCTGCAATTCGACCTGCGCCAGCGCCTCGGCGGCGCGCGCGCGGCGTTCCGCCGGTGGCACCCCGCCGTAGATCAGGGGCAACTCGACGTTGCGCAGCGCCGTGGCGCGCGCCAGCAGGTTGAAGGTCTGGAAGACGAAGCCGATCTCCTTGTTGCGGATGCGCGCCAGTTCGTGCTCGGCCAATTGCGCGACGGGCTGGCCGTTCAGCCAGTACTGGCCAGCCGTCGGCGTGTCGAGGCAGCCGATCAGGTTCATCAGCGTCGACTTGCCGGAGCCGGACGGCCCCATGATCGCCACGTACTCGTTGCGCCGGATGCGCAGGTCGACACCGCGCAGCGCCTGCACCACGTTCTGCCCCATGGCGAACGAACGCTGCAGGCCCTCGGTGCGGATCACGTCCGCCGCCGGGTGCAGTTCGGCCATGGGTGCCACCACCGTGTCGCCAGCGAGGTTCACTTGCGCTTGCGCCGCAGCCGCAGCGCGTCGTCGGTCTGGCGCTTCTCGTCCAG
>JAEUHP010000238.1 GCA_016795295.1 Planctomycetota bacterium
GCAGTGCAACCTCGCGGTCAACCTGCGCCAGATCGGTGTGCTGGGCGAAGCGATCGAGCTGCTGCAGCAGGCCGAGCCGCACTTCGATGGCGTGCCGGAGCTGGCCGGCATGCGCTTCGAGCTGCTCGGCGTGCTGGCCGACCGCGGCGACACCGCGGCGGTGGTGGCGTTGGTGCCAAAGCTGGTCGCTGGTGCGCGAGCTGCACATCCCGCGGGATCGGTCGAACTGGCGCAGGAGCTGGCGCGGGCAGCGACCCCGTTGTTGCTCGTCGAGCAATGGGCCGCTGCCGAGGCGTTGCTGCGCGAGATCCTGCCGATCCGCGAAGCGAAGCTCGCCGGGGCATGGCAGCCCGAGCTCTCGCGTGCGCTGCTGGGCGCGGCCTTGCTGGGGCAACGCCGCTTCGCCGAAGCCGAGCCGCTGCTGGTCGCAGGGGCCGAGGGGCTGCTGCAACGGCTCGAGACGATGCCGGCAAGCGTGCGGTTCCGGGTCCGCGAGGCTGTTGCGCGGGTGGTCGAACTGTACGCGCAGTGGGCGAATGCCGAGCCGGGGCTGCTGCGCGCGGAGCAGGCCGCGAAGTGGCGCGAGCGGCTTGCCGCGCTGCCGCCGGTTGGTCGCTGAGGGTGGCGAGGTCGTTGACCCTCGCCGAACCGGACCGCA
The DNA here is from genome assembly GCA_016795295.1 of Planctomycetota bacterium. GTDB lineage: Bacteria > Planctomycetota > UBA1135 > UBA1135 > UBA2386 > JAEUHP01. The sequence goes on from JAEUHP010000238.1 coordinate 659, forward strand.
CTCGGCGGGACCAGCCCCGCACCGAGCGGAGTCTGCCCGCGGTCCGGCCAACTCAGCTGCAGCGCAGCCGCATCGCCAGATGGCTCTTCAGATACGACCAGCGCTTCTCCACCAGCCGCAGGCTGCAACCGAGCCGCGCGGCGACTTCGGCGTTGCGCAGCGACCGGTTGCCGCCCGGGTGCCGTTCGTCGGGCACTGCTTCGAGCAGCTTCATCGCGGCGATGTCGGCGTCGAGCCGGTCGTGTGCCGCCAGGTCTTGGAGCGTTTGCTCGAGTCGATCCAGGTAGTCGGTGCCAGCATCGTGCTGGGCGAGATCCTGTGGCAGTTCCGCGCGCCGGTCGTGATGCCGGCGGCGCTTGCGCAGGTGGTCCAGGAAGATGCGCGAGCACTCGTTGTAGAAGCACTTGAACAGGCGTTCGCGCCCCTGGCCGAACACGCCTTCGCGGTTGTGCAGCTTCATGTAGAGCGCGCCGACGATGTGGGTCGGGCCGATGCTGAGGTCGCCGCGGTCGCGGCGGTTGCCGCCGTTGCGCTCGAACCAAGCGACCACCAGGGCGCGCACCCGGTCGTAGTGGTCCTGCCACAGGCGCTGCTGGGCTGCGGTGTCGCCGGCGGCGGCGAGGTCGATGTCGCGGTCGAAGTCCGGGGCGGGCCCAACTGGGCAGCGGTCGGCAACGGGATGGCTTTCCATGGCGCTTCGGGGGAGGGCGTTCGGATGCGGGCGCGGCGCACGCGCGCGCTGCGCATGCGGCGGTGGCGTGCCGTCGGGCGGGACGGCGACCCATTGCCCCCGGAAACGAAGTCCGCGCCGCCGCGTTGCAGGGATCGGCGAGAAATTGCGGCAGCCAGCGCGCGAGCCGCCCCGAGCAGGGGGGGCGCTGCGTTGTCCCTCACGCCACCGCTTCGGCGGGCACGCGGTCGGCCAGGTGCGTCGCCAGCTCCTCGGCTGCTCCGTGCAGCGCGAGTCGGACGTGGGCCAGTTCGTCCGCCGTAAGGTCGCACGCCTCCTGCAGTTCGCCGACCTGGACGGCCAAGCGGTCGGCATCCCGTGGGTCGATCGTCCGGGCGATCGCCGTCTCGCGTTGCCAGAAGTCGAGCTCGGCCTGGAGGCTGCGCAGGCTCTGGGCCAGCTCGCGTTCTTCGCTGCGGAAGCGCTGCAGCAGCCGGCAGAGCCGTTGCTGGTGCGCGGCCCGTGGTTCGGCGTCAGGCGCTGGCCGCATGGCAACCTCCGTCGGGACCGTGGAGGTCGTCCAGCACCTGGCGGAGCGCCGCGAGGCGGCGGCGGCAGGTGGCCACGTCGCGGCGGATGCCCAGCGGGATGCTGGCCGGTCCGGTGGTGGCGTAGTCGGCCGCCGCCCGGTAGGCCGCTTCGGCGGCGGCGAGGTCCCCCAGCGCCCGATGCAGCTCGCTCTGGAGCCGCGCGGCGAGGTCGGAAGCGGCACACATCCCGACGAAGTGCTCGTCTTGCATGACGAACAGTGTCGGGGTGCCCGTGAAGCCGTGGCCAACCCCGTGCCAAAGCTCGCCGGCGGCGTGCCGGTGCCCTGGGCGGCGTCAGTCGACCCAGCGCGCCACGAACAGGTTGGTGTCACCCTTCTGCGCGCCGTAGCGGTTCGAGGCGAACACCAGCCACTTGCCGTCGGGTGAGAACATCGGGAACCCGTCGAACTCCGGGCAGGTGGTGATCTTCTCGAGGTTCTGGCCGTCTTCGTCCATCACGAACAGGTCGAAGTTGCGGGCCGCCACGTGGTTGCCGGTCTTCTTCATCTCCTCCATGCCCTCCCAGTTGCTGGAGAAGATGATGCGGCGGTTGTCCGGCAGCCAGAACGGCCCGAAGTTGGCGGCGCCGTTCTTGGTCACCTGGCGGAAGTTGCTGCCGTCGCGGTCGCAGACGGTGATCTCCATGTTCGACGGCCGCACCATCTGCTGCTGCAGCAGGGTGCGGTCGTCGTTCGCTTGTTCGGCGCTGGTCGGGAACGCCGAGCGCAACACCAGCTTCTTGCCGTCGTGCGAGAAGAAGGCGCCGCCGTCGTAGCCGGGGCGGTCGGTGATGCGGCGCACGTGGCTGCCGTCCGGCTCCATCGTGTACAGCTCGAGATCGCCGTCGCGCACCGAGGTGAACACCAGAGTGCCGGTCACCGGACACACCGTGGCTTCGGCGTCGTACCCGGGCGTGTCGGTGAGTTGGCGCAGGTTCTTGCCGTCGGCGTCGGCCACGAACAGGTCGTATTCGCGGTGCACCGACCACACGTAACCCTTGCCCGTGGCCTTGGCGACGGGCGGCGGCTCCGCGCCGTGGTGGTGGGTGGACGCGAACACGATCTGCCGGTCGCCCTGCAGGAAGTAGCTGCAGGTGGTGCGTCCGGTGCCGGTGCTGACCAGGCGCAGCTCGCCGCTGACGAGATCCAGGGTGTAGATCTGGTCGGCTGGCATCGGTCCTTGCCGCCGCTGCAGAATCAGTCGTCGGCCGTCGTTGGACCAGTAGGCCTCGGCGTTCTCGCCATCGAAGGTGAGTTGCCGGATGTCGGCCAAGTGGCGTTCGCCCGGCAGGGCTTCGACGGGCTTGCCGGCGCCGATCACCAGGGGTTCGACGGGCACCACGGCTTGGCCACTGGGGGGCGTGGCGCAGGCGCCGAGCAACAGGAGCAACGAACAGCGACGGAAAGTCATCCGCGGATGGTTGCCTCCGGCCGGCGTGGGAACAATGGGCCGAATGGGCCAGTTCGTCACGGGGACGTCATTCGGGCCGAGCGGCCGACTGGCCCGGCCCGTCAGCAGCCCGGACTAACCTTCGGCGAGTTGTCCGACGGCGCCGTGCTCGGGGCCGCTCAGGCCCAGCACCTTGCGTTCCGCCGGACTCAAGTCGGGGAACATCGCCTGGAACTCGGTGCGGTGGCGCAGCACGAAACTGCGAACCATGCGCAGCCAGCGTTCGGGATCGTCGAGTTGCGGCAAGCCTGTCTGGTTGAGCCCGGCCGCCAGCCGGTCACCGCCGACCCGGTCCAATTCTTCGGGAGTGAGGCGTTGCTCGTCGAGCCAGAAGTCGGCTCGCAGCTCGAAGTACGCCACCAGCTTGCGCAGATGCGGCAACGTGATCGCCGAGCGACCCTTGCAGATGTCGGTCGCGGTCTGCGGTGAAACCCCCAAAGCCCTGGCCAGGTCCCGCTTCTTGAGGCGCCGCTGCTCGAGCAGAGCAGAGATCTTCTCGTGGATGAGGACCATGTGGCGATTAGGATAGCGACCGCTTGGCGGTGGCTCATGCAACTTCTGGCCAAAGCTGGTGGCGCCGGACTGGTGGCCTCGTGCTGCTGTTTGCGGCCTGCGCCGCGCCCAAGCCGCCGGCATCGCTGTGGCCGCCGTCCGACTTCGCCTTGACGGTCGAGGAGCTGCGCGAGCAGGGCGGCGTGTTCCGCGTGGTGCGTCGCTGCCGCGTGCGCGCCGACGGGTTGCTGGTCTACGGCACGGCCACTGGGGTGGTGGTGGGCGCCGAACGCGCGCCCGAGCTGCCGGTGTTCGGACGCCTCGCGCTGTATCGGCTCGAGCCGGCGTGTGTGCGCGATCTGTCGCGGCGCGTCGACCGCTGCCGTGTTCTGGAGATCGAACGGGAATCGGGTGCGATCGACGATCCCGCGGGTCGCCAAGCCCGGGTTCGCTGGCAGGCCTTCCGCCAGTTCCGCGAGTTGCAGGCCTATGGCCGGGTGCACGGCGCGTTCGCCGAACTGCTGGCGATCGTCGGTGCGCACCTGCCCGAAGGTGAAGGGTTCGAATTGCCCGGGGTCGCCGACCGCGGCCAGCCGGCCGTGGTCGTGGGCGCTCCCGCGCCACTCTTGGACGCGCTCGCGGCGTTCGAGGCGCTGCGCAGCCAAGCCATGCGGACGCCTGCGGATGCCGCGCTGCAGCTCGACGCGTTTGCGCTGGCTTGCCACCTGGGGCTGCGCTCCGAGGCCGAGCAGTTGCTGGCGGCGTGGTCCGCCGCCACCGCCGCCTCGCGCGCCGAGCGCGCCTTGTTTCCCGAGGGGGAACCGGAGTGGACCCCGGAGCGGTTGGCGGCCCTGCTCCCGCGGGGATAAGGCTGCTCCCGCGGGGAGTCGAGCCTCAGCTCTTCTTCTCGGCCTTCGCCGGCTTGAACTCGAGCATGCACATCTGCTTGCCGAACGCGACGTAGACGCCCGCGCCCTCGGTCTCGCCCGCGTAGAGGCACATCATCAGGCGCTTGCTCTCCTCACCGCTGTCGGCCATCGCCAACTTCATGGTCGAGACGGCGTCGCCGTTCTTGAAGTTGATCTGCCACTCGCAGCTCTCGGTGATGGTGAAGTAGACCTGGTACTCACCGGCCGCGAGCTTCAGGTCGCCGCAGGTGACCGCGATCGACGTGTTGAAGGTCGCCAGCGGGGTCTTGGCCGCCGCGCCGTTGACCATCTCGCGCGCGCCGGCGCCGTTGGCCTTGTCCATGGCCGCCTGCATGGTCTTGCCGCCACCCCAGGTGATCGACGTGTAGTGCAGCGACATCTTGGCGTCGCCGGCCGCGATCGATTGCTCGAGCTTCGGGGCGTTGCGGTTGGAGCTGCCCATCTTCTGGGCGAAAGCCGGGGCGCACAGGGCGGCGGCGAGAGCGAACGTGAGGAACTTCTTCATGGGTGATCCTTTGCTGCGGGCCGGGAGGAACGGGGGCCCGCGGGGGCGAACAGTTTACGGCGGCGGCCCGGCCGCGGTCCGCCCGAGTTCGAGATTCCTTGGCGACTCGGATTCACGCAGGAAGATTTCCACGGCGGCCAGCAGGTAGAGGCCGTGCCCCAGGTTGGCCTGGCCGCGGCGGTGCCGGTCGACCACTTCGGCGATGCCGCCAGGACGTAGATGCGGCCGCTGCCTGGTGTTGGGTTCGGCCAGCAAGTCGAGCAGCCAGTGGTTGCCGCGCAGCCAGCGGTCGAGCGGCAGGGCAAAGCCACGCTTGGGCAGCTGGAACACCGCGGCCGGCAGGGCCTCGGCGAACGCCGCGCGGAGGTGGGCTTTGCCGAGCGCTGCCCGGTCGCTGCCGTCGGCCAGGAAGTCGCCTTCGAGCCACGGGCAGCGGCCCTCGACCCCCGCGGCGAGCGTAGCCACGTCGACCTTGGGCAGCAGGTCGAGGCGCAGGTAACCCGCAAAATCTGCGGCGCGGGCCGCCAACACCCGATCGGCGGGCCGGGGGCGGGCCGGGCGTGCGCGGCGCCCCGCGACCGCGAGGACCCGGTCGCGGAATCCCGGCGGCGTCACTTCGAGCAACGCCGCGGCGGAGTCGGGGGCGCTGGCGGCGCGCAGCAGGCGGGCCGGGTAGCGCATCGACCAGCGCGGTGCGAACGGCGCGAGCCACGGCAGGCGCGGTAGGTGGGCGAGCGCTCGGTAGCGGCGGTAGCCGAGAAAACACTCGTCGGCGCCTTCGCCCGACAGCAGCACGCGCACGCCCTGGGCCGCCGCCGCGCGCGCGGTGGCGTGCACGGCGCACACCGACGGATCGCCGAGCGGC
>JAEUHP010000260.1 GCA_016795295.1 Planctomycetota bacterium
GCCCAAGTGGTCGCCGGGGAACAGTTCCTGGTGCATGGCCAGCGAACGCTCTGCGACCTGCTTCGCCGCCGCCGCGTCACCCAGCGCCAGATTGGTGCTGGCCAGCGTGTATTGGCAGTGCGCCACGAGGGGGTGCGCGCCATCGAACAGCCGCCCCCCCATGGCGATCGCCTGCTCGAGCAGCGGCACCGCTTCGGTGGGGCGCCCCAGCCGGCTGCGCAGGAACGCCAGATTGCTCAGGGCCTCGACGAGGGTCGGATGGTCGCCGGGGTGCAGGCGCTGCTGCATGGCCAGGGCCTCGGTGAGCAACTGGTCGGCCTGTTCGTTGTCACCCAGTTCGGCCCGCAACACCGCGAGGTTGCCGATGCCGGTGGCGAGTGCCGGATGGTCGCCGGTGAAGATGCGCCGGCGCATCGCCAGCGCCTCGGCGAAGTGCTCCCCCGCGGCCTCCATCTTGCCGAGCGCCGCCTCGGCCTTGCCGAGGTTGTCGAGCATGGACGCCATGACGGAGTCTTCCCCGCGCTGCAGGCGCCGCTGCATCGCGGTCGCTTCCAGCAAGAGACGCTCCGCCTCTTCGTTGCGCCCCAGGCCCAGCAACATGGTGCCGAGGTTGTTGCGCATCGACGCGTTGTGCTGGTCGTCGCCTGGGTGCAGGCGTTCGTACATGCCGAGCGCGAGACGACCGAAGTGCTCGGCTTCGTCGAGGTGGTGCAGCTGTTGGTGCGCACTCGCGACGTCGTTGAGGGCAGCGGCGACGCTGGCATGGTCGCCCTCATGCAGTCGCTGCAACAGCGCGAGCCCGTGGCTGGCACGGGCCAGCGAAGCGGCGAACTTGCCATGGTTGCGCAGGATGCTCGCGATGCTCGCATCGAGGGCGGCGGCGGTCTCCGGGTCGTCGCGGAAACGATCCGCGTCCAGATCGGCGCCGGCCTTCTGCATCGCTTCGAGGACCGTCATGTCTTCGCGACCGCCGAGCTCGGCATCGCTGGTCTGCAGCGCCGCGATCATGAAGTCGCGGATCGTTTCGGCGCGCTCGCGGGAGCGGACCTCTTGGGCCTGCGCCTGCTTCGCCAGCTCCGCCTGGGCCAGGGACTCGCGTGCGTGGGCCTCCGCTTCGTGCTTCGCCCGCACTTCCGCAGCCGTCGCGAGGTCGGCACGCTCGCGCTCGGAGATCGCTTCGAACATGGCCGTCGTGGTGCCGACGACGCCGAGCACCAACGCCAGCACGATGCCGGTGCCCGCAGCCACCAGCCCCCGGTTCCGCCGCACGAACTTGCGCAACCGATACGTGGCGCTGGGCGGTGCCGCGACGATCGTACGCCCGGCGAGATGCGCCCGCACGTCGAGGGCAAGAGCGCTTGCCGTCTCGTAGCGCTGCGTGCGCACCTTCTCGATCGCCTTCGTGACGATCCAGTCGAGATCGCCGCGCAGCACGGCGACCAGCTGCCGCGGCTCGCAGCGCCGCTTCGCGGCGACCGCATCGAGACCCGCAGGGATCTGCTCGACGCGACGTGAAGGCCGCGGCGCTTCCAGTTCGCGAATCCGCCGCTGCAGCT
>JAEUHP010000292.1 GCA_016795295.1 Planctomycetota bacterium
CCGCCGGGCCGCAACTTCGTCCTGCTCTGGGCGGCCGATCCGCTCGACCTGATGTCGCGCACACTGCCGCATGTGCTGGAAGCGCGGCATACCGGTGTCGTCGTCCTGCCCACGACCGACCCGAAGGTGCCGGCGCGTGGCTTCGTCAGTGCCGGTGCCGGAAGCGTGCACGGGCTCGACGCAGTGCACGTCGCCGGCCCGGGGTTGACGTGCGTGAACATCACCGTGCTGGGCAATGCTCCGACCGGCACGGCATTGCCCGGCTGCCGCGACCTCGCCCGCTTGCGCATTGCTGTCGTCGGCGCCGAGCTGGCTTCGCATGTCGCGCTGGAACTGGTACACAGCGGCGCCACGCGCCTGAACCTGCTCGACGATGGTGGCCGGGTCGAACTGCACACGCTGGGCCTGTTGGCGGACATCGAGCCCGAGTGCATAGGCGAGTTCCGCGCCTACGCCGTAGCGACCCGGCTGCGCAGCCGTTGGCAGGTCGACGTCGAGCCCCAAGCCGGAGATGCCCAGGGCATAGCGTCGGCCCTCGATCGCATCAACCCCGATGTGGTGATCGTCTGCGAGAGCGACATGTCGCGCCGGGCGGTGGTCTCGTTGTGGTGCGGTGACCGCCTGCGAATGCTGGTGGAGGTGGTGCCCGACAGCCCCTGGCTGCGGCGGCTCGGCGATGCCGGCGCCATCGTGAGGGCGCGTATGCCCGGTACGGCCGTGGCGTCGCGGGCCGGGTGTGCGGCGGCGCGCACGCCCGATGTCCTCGACAACCCGCCCCTGCCAGTCCCAGGTTCACGGATCGCCAGTCTGGGCAGGCACGATCTGGCGCTTCGCCTGGCGCTGTTCCAACGCGCCGCCCGCGCGGCTGCCACGAGCCTGAACGCGATCGTCCGCGGCCAGATGCCGCCCAACCTGCGCATTCGCGTCACGCAGCGTGTTGATGGCCGTGTCGTGGGCTCAGCCACCGAGGTCGTGGCATGCGACGAAGTTGTGGCCTCGACCCGTGCGGGCACGCCGGAATGCGTGGCCGTCGCTCCCTGAGGCGTCCTGACAGATCGACAAGTGCAGGAGGAGGAGGACACACGTTCACCAGCGCGATTCGGAACGGCGATGAATGGTGGCTGACCAACCACCGGGGGCATGAACTGCGGTTGCCGGCGCTTTCGGGACCCACGAGTTGACGGTCAAAATCGGCACGCTTGGCACCAGGTTCGACTCCCGGCTCAGTGCGCGCACCGGCAATCGCACCACCATCATGGCGCGAATGCTGCGGAGCCCGGGCCAGCCGATCTTCGGGCTGGATACCCGTCGCGCCGGTTGTGGCGCGATGGCTGCGTGGAGCCCGCTGGAATTCGCGACGCTGATCCCGGCGCAGATCGTCGCCGGCCAGGCCTATGACTTCCTCCACGTCCCCGTCGTGGCGCCTTCGCCCAGCCTGCTCGCCACTGAGAGGCGTGGCGATCTGAGCGGATGGCGTCACTTCCGCGAGCGCTACAACGCCGAACTGGGAGATGCCGCGCTGGCAGTCGCTCGCGCCTTCGTCGAAGCCGCGACGGTGTGCGGCGGCCTGGTCGTGCTGCTGTGCGCCGAGCCGTACGAGCCCGACTTCGCCGACCTGCTCAAGGATGCGCAGAACAGGTGCCACTGTCACCGCTTCAACCTCGCGCGGCGGATGACCGACGCGATCACCGCCGACCACCTTGTGTCCAAGGTCGAACGGGTCGACCTCGACGCGGCAGCGTTCGCGGATGCATTGCTGCGGGGCCGGACCTACGAACCGCGAGTGCGACGGCTGTAGGCCCTCGTCAATTCCAACACCTTCGCGGAAGATCGATGTGCCTGTCGGGCCAGCGCTGCGGGTTCCGCCGCGCCAGCCGCCATCTTCAAGCAGCCAGTCGCATGCCTGACCGAGAACGTTTGGGCGCCTCGGCGAGCGGCACGACTCAGCAAGTCAAGCCAGAGCTGCCTTGTACAGTGCCTCGTACTCCGGAACCCGACTGGACCAGTCATTGAGCTCCGACTCTGCAAGGATGCGCTGGATCAGGCCGTCTCGCCGCATGGGGTCGGCATTGACGGCGAGCGCTCGGTCGACGGCCGCGACCATCTCGTCGCCCATGGCGGGGGTGAAGACGAACCCGTTCTGCGCTTCTAGGACCGTATCGGCGAGCCCCCCGGTGCGGCTGACCAGTGGGATGGCACCAAAGCGCATTGCCTCCATCTGAACAAGGCCGCACGGTTCGTAGCGGGAGTTCACCAGCATGAGGTCACTGACACCGTAGTGGGCAGCCGTCTCCTCAACCCGCGAGACTCCAGGCGGGTTCACGAGCAGGCGATCCGGACGCAGCGCGGCCAAACGGGACAGGCCTTGCCAGAACTCGAAGGCCCGCGGCTGACCAGGATCCACGCCCCATGAGCACACCAGAAGCCGCGCACGGCCTGTGAGTTCCGCCGCCCGTTCGACCAAGAGATCAATGCCCTTCTGACTGTCCCAACGCGCACGCCAGCCGATGACCGGGTCGCCGTCCGCGACCCAGCCCCACGCGCCGAACAGATGTGCTCGATTCGCGCGCCTGCGGGAGTCAAGCATGGCGGCTGCATCGTCCGCGTGATAGTCGAAGTCCCGCATGGCCCAGCGAGCCGTGTCGATGCCGTTGACGATACCGACAAGCCTGCCTTGCGTGTCCACATCGCGCAGCACGCCGGCGAGACCGAAGCCGCGCTCCTCGCTCGCACAGATCTCTCTGGCGTATGTCCGGCTAACCGTACACACTATGTCGGCCGCGAGCAGTCCAGCCTTGAATACGTTGGCCTTGCCCCAGTACTCCAATCGAAGGCCACGGAAGTCATCTGCGCCCAGCCCGCATTGCTCGACAAGCCGGGGGCCGTCTTCGAACAGCATCTGGTCGAGCAGGTTGTGGATGGTGAGCACCGAACGCATCCGGCCCAACCCCGACCCGGGCGAACGCATACGTGCGACCGACAGCAGCACCGGCACATGCGCCGTGTGTGCGTCGTTGCAATGAACTATGTCTGCGGTGCTGCACCAATCGTCGCTCATCAGAAGGTTGACGACCGCGGCGCTGAACGACAACCAACGGGCGCGCTCTTCATTCGCATAGATGCCCCCCGGCGACTGGGTAGTGCCGAAGCTGTCGTGCGCATCGACGAGGTAGACCTGAATGGGC
>JAEUHP010000167.1 GCA_016795295.1 Planctomycetota bacterium
TGTTACCACAAGGATCATGTTGCCGTCGATGAGGCGTGGAGCCTCGGTAGTGTCGTAGACCTTCCAGCTCATGGTTGCGATGTCGCCTTGTCGCAGATCAAGTTTGCCTTGGCCTTTCTGCCTCGCCTCAAGTTCATGGCCTGTCGATACGTCAAGCCAAGCCGGCCGGCAAAAGCGGCGAGCGGGGCGATCGGCATGCGTTCGCGGGCCATGGGAATTGACATGTCGAGTGATGCCAAGTGTGCCGTTGCTACTGGGTACATCACGGCGAGTCTTGGGGGCACGGAACACGCAGACTTGGTCGTCACGTTGCGGGACGGTTCCGAGTGTCAGTTTTCTGTGCCGATTCTGAGTGCGCAAGCGATCGAGGGTGGCGGTGGAGCCATCATCGATCTGCCGGATGCTGCGGACTCCGAAGTCGCAAGCATCGAGCTGGAAGTGGTGGCGGAGTCAGGGGGGAGCATAGAGGGCTTGCCCTTCTCGGCCAGACGGAAGGCTCAGCGGCGTGTCGACGAATCTGATGAAAAACAACACGGTTTCGGTGTTCCGGGCGACATCCTTCATGGCGTTAGTGGTCGCGGGACTCTAGCCGTCTTGCCTGGAGTTTATGATGTAGCCCTCGACAGGCGTGTTGGTGTGCAAGCTGTTTCCACAGTCTGTGAGTGCGCGCCAGGTCGGGTGACCAAGTTGCGCATGGCTGTACCACAGGTTGTTGGGTGCAGTGTGATTGTTGGTGGCGAGGACGGCTTGTACCTGGGTAGCCTTGCATATGGTGTGGTAAACGTGAAGGGAGAGCGCGTTGCAGGCTATGTCGGGCCTCCCGGCAAAGGCCCCCAAGTGTGGCTGAGCGAAGGAAGCTATGTGTGCAACGTCAGCCTTGGATTCCTCGGCACGCGAGTGACGCCATTGGTCGTATCCTATGATGGTAAGAAGTGCGTGGAGGCAGTCTTGGATGTTGGAAAGTAACCAGCGACATGGGTTCCTGGTGAACGGCTTGATGCTCGTGCTCGCCATTGGGCTGGTTGCCAAGGCCGCGGCGACCAAGGGACGATTGGATACCCTCGCATGGGCAGCGGTCGCTGCCGAGGTTGTCGCTCTGGGGCTGCTTTGCTCTGGGCGAAGATTGGAAGGGGCGATCTGCGCGCTGGGCTTTTACTCATGTGCAGCGATGTTTCACCTTGCCTTTCCAGCAAGGGGGTGCGCATGCCTGGGGGACTTGTTCAGCGACAGATTCAGGATGGAGATCCTTGTGGCTGCTGTGGGCGGACTGCTTTCCCTGTTGCTCGTGCTGAGCCAAACCGCTGCATCCAAAGTGCGCTCGTCATGATCCTGAATGCCTCTGACGTGGGCGCTGATCTGTCGGTCACGTAGTCGGCTGCCACGATCCAAGTGATCCGGCGGTCTGATCGTCTGATCGGCGGCGGTTGCGTCTTGGTGCGTGACTGCCAGGGCTGCGTGGCAGTTCTGCGTTCTGCGGCGGTGAGCACCTGGCGTGCCCGACCCGGTTCCTTCCTGGGAGCCGGCAGCCGTCGCAGAAAGGCAGTAAGCACGAAAGCACGAAGCACTTCTGGCCCCCATGGCGCCCACACCCCCAAGGCGCGTAGCGTTCCCCAGACCATGCATTGCCTCTCCGCCGCGGCCGCCGCGTTGGCGCTGGCTGCGGGTGCCTTGGCCCAGGCCACACCCGCGTTCCGCTTCCCCGCGCCGGCCCTCGCCGGCCGCTTCGCCGATCTGCTCGGCGACGAACTGACCCTGCGCTCGCAGTCGGGCCGCTTGCTGGCCACCGGCCGGCTCGGCGGTCACGACTGCACCCTGGACGCGGCCGAGCAGGGCGCGGGACTGCAGGGCACCGCCGCCTTCGGCACCGGCACCCCCACACCCGGCGAACTGCCCTGCACCGGCAGCTTCGACGGCGAGACCCTGGTGCTGCGTCTGGGCGACAGCGAATACCGCCTGCGCCCCGAACTCGAACTGCTCCCCGCGCTGGCCGATCTCGGCCCGCCGGAGCGCGACCCCGCGCGCCAGTGGACCGTTGCCGTCTACCTCGGCGGCGACAACGACCTCGAACCGGCCGCCATCCGCGACCTCTTGGAGATGCAGGCCGGCGTGCCCGCGAGCGGTTGCACCGTGGTGGTGCTCATCGACCGCTGCAAGGACCCCGACGACGGCCCGGACGACTGGACCGACACTCGCGTGCTGCACGTGCGGCCCGGGAGCGATGGCCAGTTCGCCAATCTGGCCACGCCCGGCGAACTGGACACCAGCGATGCCCGGACCCTGGCCAGCTTCGCGACGGGCGTGTTCCGCCGCTTTCCGGCGCGCCACCACGCGCTGTTCGTGTGGGACCACGGCGGCGGCTACACGGGCATCTGTGTCGACGAGGACGCCCCGGGGCGGGCCGCCGGCAAGCGCCAGCTGAGCCTGCGCGACGTGCGCGAGGGCATTGCCACGGCGCTGCAGCGCGCGGGCCTGCTGCGCCTCGATCTGGTGGCGTTCGACGCCTGCCTGATGGCGCAGCTCGACGTCGCGTTGGCGATGCACGACCTCGCCGACGCCATGGTGGCCTCGGAGGCCATCGTGCCTGGGACGGGCTACCCCTACACCCAAGTGCTCGCGCAGTTCGCGGCGGACCGCAGTGGCTGCGCCGTGGCAAAGGCGCTGGTCGACGACTACGGCGCGTTCTCCGAGGATGCGTTCGCGTCGGGTTCGACCCTGTCGGCGTTCGACCTGCGGCAGGCCGCGGCGGTTGCGGCGGCGTTGGACCGGTTGGCGCGGGAAGCGCTGGCGGTGGCGGGGGAACAGTGGCGGGCGCTCGCGCGCGGCTTGTTCTATGCCGAGTGTTACCAGGCGCGGCACGAACGCACCGAGGACGCGGCGGTGTGCAGCCTGGATCTGTGCGATCTGGCGGCGCGCTGGAGTGGCGTGCCCGGAATCGCGGCAGGCACGATTGCGGCGTTGCGGCAGAGCGTCGCCGCGTTGGTGTTGGGGCGTTACGGCGGCGCCGAACGCACCCTGAGCAGCGGCCTGTCGGTGTATGGGCCGCACCGCCGCGGCCAGTATCGCGGCAGCTACGACCAGACGCCGCTCGGCCTCGGCAACGCGTGGCGCCCGTTGCTGCAACGGGTGCACGCGTTTGCGGCGGCCGACCAGGCCGAACTGACCGTGGGCGAGTTCCGCCAGCTCGACGCCTTGGGCCAGCCGAGTGCCGAAGCGCGACCGTTCGGTGGCCAGCGGCTGTCGTTCGCCGCCACGGGCGGCTCGATCGTGGAAGTGCAGGTGCGCGATTGGCAGTTCGAAGCCGAGGGCGATCGCTGGCTGCTCCTGCGCGCGCGGTTGGTCACCGACCCGCTGTGGCCGGCGCGCTGGGCCACGGCGGCGGCTGCGGACCTGATCGATCTGGTGATGCCGCAGTTCCAGGAGGGGCGCAACGAGCTGTACCACGAACTGGACGGGCTCACGTTCTCGATCACCGACGGCAAGCTGCAGACCTACGGCACCTTGGACATGGCCACGGCGTCGATGCAGGCGCCGATCACCGCGCTCGCGCGCTGCACGCCGCAGGCCACCGGCAAACCGCTGTTGGTCGAAGTTGCGTTCGACCGCGCCGAATGGCACGCGGTGGCGGTGCGGCCGCTGCAGGCGCTCGACGGTGGGGCGGTGCCGCGCAGCCTGGTGCCAGCGGCTGGCGACACGTTCGAGTTCCTGCTGGTGACGCGCGACGGGAAAGGGCAGGGCGGCAGCCTGTTCACGCCGGCGCTCACCTGGGGCGCGGCGGGGCTCGCGTTGTTGGCCGAGCCCGACGAGCCGGGTCGCTATCGGGTCGAGATGGTGGCGCGCACCATCCAGGGGCGCACGGCCAGCGGACAGCACGAATACACCGTGGCCGCCAATCCGGACCTCGCCACGTGGCCCGCGAGTTGGCAGCAGTTCGAGGTCGCGGCGCTGGCCGGCACGTGGACCCAGCACAAGGTGGTGGGCCCGCAGCAGTATCAGGATCTGAAGACCACGTGCACGGTCGAGGCCACCCAGGCCGGCAATCTGTTCGCGGTGTTGGCGCGGGGCGGCCCGCCGGGCGGCGAGTTCGAGACACGGCAGATCTGGTCGTTCGAATGGCGTGGGCTGCCGTGCCTGCGCATCGTCACGCACATCGCCGACGGGCAGAAGTACGGCTGGTACGGGCCGGTGCGCGTCGACCGGCGCGACGGCAAGCTGGTGCTGGCGATGAAGGCGGTGAACGCGACCGGCGTGGTGTGGGAATGGAGGCAGCAATGAAGCTGCGTCGCCTGGTCGCTGGTTCGCTGCTGCTGGCGCTCGGTGCGTGCGCCGTGCCGAAGTACGCGCAGTTCGCGCCGCTGCCCGCCGACGTGCCGACCATGCGGATCGAACGCGCGGGCTTCTCGATCCTGGTGCCGCAGCATTGGCGCGAGTTCGGGCCGTCGGGGAGCGATGCGTTGCACTTCGTCGAGGATGCACCGGCGAACGGGCGCATCCGGGCCTATCGCTCACTGGCGGTGTATCCGGGGCCGACCGTCGCCGGCGACGATCTCAACGCCTGGTTGGCGGCGGGGACCGCGGCGCTGTGCGAACTGCGGGCGCGCGATGGACTCGCGGTTGCCGAATGGGGCGTGGCATTGCTCGCGGGCCGCCCGAGTGCGTTCGTGCGCGGCACGGTCGCGCCGAGTTCGGAGGATGTGGTGCTGGAGACGCGTGTGTACCTGGTGCCGACGGCCAGCCGGTCGCTGGTGGTGGAGTTCCAGGTGCCCGAGGGGCAGCTCGCCGCCGCGGAGCCCGGAATTGCCGCGATGGTGCAGAGCCTCGCGACCAGCCTGCCGCCGCCGCCGTTTGCCGCGGAGCCACAGTGGTTCGACGGTGGGCGGTTCGGTGTCGTGGTGCCCGACGGTTGCCAAGTGGTGGCGGGTGCCGGGCTCGCGACGCTCTTGTTCGCGTCGGGAGGGCAGTGCCACGTGAGTACTGCCACGCGGGCGGCGGGCTGGGATCTGGCGGCGGCGGCGCGGGCCGAGGTGGCCGAGCATGCCGCTGCCTGGCTGGATTGGCGTGTGGTGCGGACCGACCGCGGCACCCGCCAAGGCCACGCCATGCTGCGGCTGCAGGGGGTCTACCGCGGGCCGCAGGGGCCGGTGGTGGTCGACCTCGGCCTCTACGCGGCCGGCGAACGGCTCGATCGGGTGCTCTGCGAAGTGCCGCTGTCCGCCTGGACCGAAGCGCGCCCGGCCGTCGAACGCGCCGTGGCCAGCGTGCGCTGGCGGTAGCCGGGGGCGGTCGGCGGCGACGGCACTCAGTCCCGCAGCCGCCGCCACCACTCTCCGGCTGCGATGCCGAGCGGCAGCGACAGCACGGCGGCGGCGACCAGCCACGCTGCCGCGGTCTCCAGGCGGCAGTGGCACAGGTCTTCGGCGAGCACCAAGAGGTCGTTCTTGAGCCCCAGCGAGCCGTTGGTCGCGTAGAACGCGCGGGCGCCGGCGTCGCTGTGCAGGCCATGGCCGAGGCGCAGGTTGGTGGCCTGCAGCAGACCGCCGGCGAACGTGGCCACGAGCCGTTCGGCAGGTGTGTCGGTGCGGCCGCCGCTCCACGCAGTGGCGAAGCAGTAGGCGGCGAACAGCAGTTCGCCGGCGTGCCCGGCGGCGGCGATGACCACTTCGGCAGCGGGGCGGAAGGCCAAGACGGGCAGCAGCACGGCGAGGCCCAGGAGTGCGCCGGCGATGCCACGGCGGGTGCGCACGGCGACGGCAGTGGCGGTGGCCACGGCGGCGAGCAGCCAGCAGAGCCAGTTCTGCCGTTCGGCGATGCCGGTCCAGGCTTCGCCGTGCAGGGCGATCGC
>JAEUHP010000026.1 GCA_016795295.1 Planctomycetota bacterium
GTTCGTCGCCCAGAACGACAATCTCTCCTACGGCAACTATGCGGTCGGTTGGCCGAGCAGTGTGATCGCGTTCCGCTTCACCGCGCCTGCCGGAGTGCCGCTCGACGCCGCGCAGGTGTTCACCGGCAACCAGAGCGGGGCACAGCATTCGGTCGAGATCCGCACCGTGCACCCCAACACCGGACTCCCGGACCAGCTCGTTGGCCAGCCGGGCAGTTGGACGGTCGGACACGCGCGCTGTTGGCAGGGGGCCCGTTTCGGTCAGGCGGCGCAGTTGCAGGCCAACGCGGACTACTACTTGGTGTGGCGGGTCGCCGGCATGTTTCCGCAGCATTCGGTGTGCGCCGACAATCTGCCCGGGGCAGTGCAGAGCGAAGTGCGCTACAGCGACGGCAACACTTGGCACGCCGTGGCGACGGCCAGCGCGAAGTTCCGGTTGTTCCTGCCGTACCCGGCGGGCTCGTTCGCAACCTTCGGCACGGGCAAGCCCGGCATCTACGGGGCGCCCTCGGTGGGCGCGACCGGTTGGCCGGCGGTCGGCAGCTCGTTCGACGTGTGGCTCGACAACGCCGCTCGAGTGGCCAGCACAGCCCCGCCCAATGCGATCCTGCTGATCGGCTGGCCGATTCCGACCGGCAACACGTTCCCGCTCGGCACGCTCTATTCGACGGGCGACGCGCTGCTGTTCCAGCGCACGTGGCTGCACACCAACCCGACGGCGGGGGCGTGCAGTTTCACCTTCGCCGTGCCGAACGTGCCCGCGGCGTTCGGTCTGACGCTGGCCTTCCAGTGGGCGGTGTTCGACAACGCCGCGGCTGGTGGGCTCTCCCACACCGCCGGGCTCACGGCGCTCTTGCAGTGATGCCGACGCGTTCGAGGCACTGCGCGAAGAACTGCGCCACTTGCCGTTCGGCCCAGCGGTAGGGGCTGCCGAGCCGGGTGCCGGCGACGAAGCCGCAGTGGCCACCACGCGCGGGGAACAGCGGCACCAAGAACGGCGAGGCCGCACACGCCGCGAACGGCAGCACGGTGCCCGGCACCAGCGGGTCGTCCTCGGCGCCCACCAGCAGCGTCGGCACCCGCACCGAGTCGAGGAACTGCGCGCTGCTCGCCGTCTGCCAGTAGTGCTGCGCCGAGCGGAAGCCGTGCAGCGGTGCCGTGACCAGGTCGTCGAACGCGGCGAAGGTGCGGCAGCGGCGCACCGCCGCTGCGTCCAGCAAGCGCGGATACTGCTGCGCCTTGGCCAGCGCCTTCGGCACCAGCGTGCGCAGGAAGTGTCGGGTCAGCAGGCCGCCGTAGCGCGCGTCGCATTGCCGAGCCGCGGTGCCCAGGTCGTACGGCACGGACACCGCGGCAGCCCCGCACACGGTGTCCGGCACGAGGGCGCTGCACTCGCCGAGCCACTTGAGCAGCACGTTGCCGCCCAGCGAGTAGCCGACCAGCAGCAAAGGGCGTTCGGGCCAGCGCGCCCGCAGCCGTTCGACCACGTAGCCGAGATCACTGGTCTCACCGCTGTGGTAGGAGCGTTTGGCTCGGTTCGGTTGGCCGCTGCACGATCGAAACTCGAGCACGGCGAAGCCGAAGCCGCGGTTGCGCGCTTGGCGCAGCATCGCGCCCACGTAGGTCGATCGGCGGCTGCCTTCGAGGCCGTGCAGCAGCAACACCAGCGGCGCGCGCGGGTCGTGGTCGGCGAAGTGCATCTGCACGAAGTCGCCGTCGGGCAGGTTCCAGGTCTCTGCAGCCAGCTCCGCCGCGTGGCGGCGGTTGCCGAGGCCGGCCAGAGCCGTCTGCGCGAAGCCCGAGCGCGCCCACCACACCGGGCGGAACGGCCGCGCGGCGAGTTGTTCGACGGCGCGTTGCTTGAACTCGTCTGCGGTGGGCACGGGGTTCTTGTAGCGGCAGTGCTTCGGCGTCGAGCGGGCCTCTGCGGCAATCTGCTGCGGCGTGGCCCTTGTGTCGCTTGGTGCACGGCCTACAGCCCGGCATGGGTCTGCTCCAGCACTTGTCCGACGAGATCGCCGCAGTCGTGCAAGCGGTGCGCCCGGCCGTGCTGCACCTGCGCACGACCATCAAGGGCCGCAGCGGCACGGGTTCGGGATTCCTCGCCGGCGCTCGCAACCTGGCGCTGACCAACCATCATGTGGTACAGGACGCCGGCACCGTCGAAGCGACCTGCCACGACGGGCGCACCGTCACCGCCGAAGTGCTCGGCAGCGATCCGGCGACCGACCTGGCACTGCTGCGCGTTCCCGACCTCGGCGCCGAACCGCTGCCGCTGGGAGCCAGCCAAACGCTGCGCGTCGGCGACTTCGCGCTGGCAGTGGGCTGCCCCCACGGTCTGTCGCACAGCGTCACCGCCGGCATCATCAGTGGCCTCGGCCGGGCGCTGCCGGGGCCCGGTGGCCGTTCGATCGAGGACGTGATCCAGACCGATGCACCGCTGAATCCCGGCAACTCGGGCGGGCCGCTGCTGGATCCGCAGGGGCAGGTGGTGGGCATCGCGACGGCGATCCTGCCGATGGCACAGGGCCTGTGCTTCGCCGTGCCGTCGGCCACGGCCGCGGTGGTGCTGAGCGAACTGCGCGAGCACGGCAAAGTGGTGCGTGGCTGGTTGGGGGTGGCCGTCCAGGGGGTGGAGCTGGCACCTGGCATCGCGCACCGGCTCGGTTTGCCTGCGCCGCGCGCCCTCGCGGTCGCCGGGGTCACGCCCGATTCGCCCGCGGCGCGTGCCGGTGTGCAGCAGGGGGATCTGCTGGTGTCGTTGGAGGATCGGCCGCTACGCGGGGTGGGGGACCTGATGGCGGGGTTGCCGCGCACGGCGATCGGCAGCGAACTGCGGCTGCGGCTGTTGCGGCACAACGAGATCCTGAAGACCCGGGTACGGCCGGTGGCAGCGCCAGCGGCGGCATAGGACGCCGGGCCCGACCTGCGGTTGTCGTAGCGATCGGGTAACATCGCCCGTCGCGACGCCGACGGGTCGCCGTCGATTTCCCGCCAACTGGAAGCCGTCACCAGGACGGCTGCCGGGCAGCGCTTGTTCGCCGCGTTCGCGGCACCCGTTTTGCGGACCACAACCCCATGACGCGTCGACTTGCCACCCTTCTCCTCCCCTTGCTCGCGGTGGGCGCCGTCGCCCAGACCTTCGTCGTCGACGAAGCCAACGGCCCCGGCGCGAACTTCACCGACTTGCCCGCGGCCGTGCTCGCCGTCCCGAACGGCGCCGTGCTGCTGGTGCGCCCAGGCAACTACCAGAGCCCGAGCCTGGGTGCCAAGACTCTGACCCTGCTCGGCGAGCCCGGTGCCAACCTGCAGCCCACCGGCCTCGCCGGCGGGCTGACCATCTCCTTCCTCGGTCCCAACCAAACGATCTTGGTGCGGGGCTTCACCTTCTCTGGGCCGATTGGCTTGGGCAACTTCACGGTCGATTGCCAGCAGTGCCAGGGTGCCGTAGTGCTCGAGCAACTGTCCGGACCCAGTGGGATCCTCAGCAGGCTCGATGCCACCTCCTGTGACCGTCTGCTGGTGCGCAACTGTGTTTTCAGGCGCAGCTCGCGGCTGCGCGACTGCAACACGGTGCTGCAGGATTGCACGATTGCGCCACTCGGTCCGGAAGGGATCGAGGCGCTGCGCGTCACCCGCGGCACCACCCAGGTGATCGGCGGCACCCTCCAGGGCGCCGCTGGCAACTTGAACCGGGGCGGCCCGGCGGTGCTGAGCGACAACGCCGCGTTGCGCGTGCTCGGCACGGGGACGTTGGCCGGGGGCCAGGGTGTGCCTGCAGGGTTCGCGGTGGCTGGCACCGGCACCGTGCGTGTCGACCCCGCGGTCGCTGTCTCGGGCGCCAACCCGCCGTTCGCCGTGGGCGTGCAGGCCACGGTTGCGCCACAGGCGTGGGTCGTCGCCAGCGATCCGGTGCTGGGCAATCCCGTGAACGTAGAGCTGCGCGGCCCGCTCGGGGATCTGGGCGCGCTCGGTGTGGGCTTTCCCGGGGCGAGCCATGCGGTGCCCGGCGTCACCGACCGGCTGTTCTGGAACGGCTCGACCGCGGTGACCCAGGCGATCGGTGTGGTCCAGGCCGGCGCGCCGGTCGCGGCCGTCGTCACCTTGCCCAACCAGCAGAGCCTGCTCGGCCTGCAGTTGGTTTGGCACGGTGTCACCTTCGCGGCCGCGAACGGCCTGCAGGTGAGCCCGCCAGCCTGGTACGTGGCGCGGCTCTAGACGCCTGAGAACGGCGCGCCCGGCGGGATCGGGGCGCGTCGCGGTGGCGCAGTCACTACTGCCCTGCGCACGGCGGCCTGCGCATTGCCGGGTGGGCCGGGCGGACCCAGGGGCTTGGTGGAGCGGCAATGTGGGCGGTAGATTGCTTCCGAGCTGCCCCGGATGGTCTGGGACTGCCGCTGTTCTTCCCCTGTGTGAAGGAGGTCTCATGTCAATGCGCTTGTTCGCATGGATGGCGTCGCTCGGTCTGGTCATGGCCTTGGCTCACGCGCAGAAGCCGACCGTCGGCGCTCAGGCCCCGGCGATCGTCGCCTCGTCGTGGCTGAATTGGCAGGGTGATGCTCCGACCCTCGAGTCGCTGCAGGGACGTGTCGTGCTGCTCGAGTTCTGGGGCACGTGGTGCGGGCCGTGCGTGCGGGCGATGCCGGGCATCCAGAAGTTGCACGACCGCTACCGCGAGCGTGGCCTCACGGTGCTCGCGATCTCCTACGAGACCCCCGAGAAGATGCAGCCGTTCCTGCAGGCGAACGCCTACACGATGCCGGTCGGGTCGGATCCCGAGAAGAAGACGATCGCTGCGTACGGCATCTCGGGCTGGCCGACGACGATCCTGCTCGACAAGGAGGGCAAGGTGGCGCACGTCGGTTCCCCCTACGACGCCGAAGAGGCGGTCGAGAAGGCGCTGGGCCTGGAAGCCGGTCCCGGTTGACGGTGATCCGATTGTTGGGTGAGGTCCTTTTGATGAGCCAAGAAGAAGGCCGTGAGCCAAGCGACCTGAGGCCGGCAATCCGTCGGGTGCGCCTCTTGTTGTTGAAGCTGCTGAATGACCCAGAGGATCGCGAAGATGTACTTCAGAACTGCCTGGTCCGCTGGGCTGCAGCCCGAGCTCGGGGGGTCGTAGTTGATTCTCTCGCAGCCTTCCTGGTAAGTGTCGTCCAGCAGGAAGTGAACCTATGGCTCAGGCAGGCCAAACGAGGACGCTCGGTTCACAGCGTAGACACCTCGGACTTGGACCAAATGTCCGCTGGCACTCCGTGCACTGGGGAAGATACAATCGAAGCGGCTCTCGTGAGTCTGCCAAGCCCGCTTGACGGATGGCTCGAGGACTGGCTCTCAGGCAAATCTGATGCCTTCCTGGCAAAGCGTGATGGGGTAACTTGTGCAGCGATTCGCAAGCGCTGGCAGATGCTGCGCGAGAACATCGAGTGTCCGAGGATGACGAAGAAAATTCTGGAGTTTCCGCTCACAAAGCATGGGGCAAGTGCATCTAGGGTAGCGAAGGCGCGGGTTTCCAGCCGAAGCCAGCCCAAGCCCAAGCCCAAGCCCAGGCCCAAAAGCCCAAGCCACTCCCAGGCCCAACCAAGAGTACGAAGCCCGGTGCTTGACGACCCGAGGAATTTGCCGTGAACCACTCGCCCGCTCTCACTCCAGCCAATCCTCTGCATGCGGTGCTGCCCATCATCAGCCTAGTTTTCACTGGCATCCTGTGCTGGCTGGTTCTCCAACGGGATCCCGAACACAGCTGCGCACTCAACGTGTTCTTCTACCCTGTGGACATGGAAGATCCACCGCCGCTAATCGTCGAGGGGTGTGTTGGCCTTTGCAATCCAACAAACTGTTGCGAGGAGAAGACCGGAAGATCGCCCTTACCCCCTTTTGATCCAGTCCGGTTTTGCTGTTGTCCGCAAGAGGGCGAGATGGTGTGCGAAACCTCATTCGCTTGCGTCCTTCAGGTGAGAAATGGAACGCTGGTGGAGTGCTATCCTCAGGGGTGTGACGCGCCGCTTTCATGCCACATCTTCAATGTGCCGGGTCCAGAGCCAGATTCTGTCGGCTTCGTCTGCTCATGCGACGTCTGAGTATTGGTTGCTCATGACATGGGGTGTGTCGTGAACAGTCATGGCGCCATGAAGTGGATGCAGTTGGCCTGCTTGGTCGTGATCGTTGCGATTTGGGCGTGGCAATTGTTTGGGCGACAGGAGACCGCGCCAGGTCACCCCAAGCGATCCTCGGTCGGGGCGCTCCCAGATCATGCTGAGTTGGAGGTGGGTGCGACGATTCCTGAATCTCTGCCCAGGGAGCGGGTTGAATTGCCCGTTGCTGTAGGAATGGAGTTTCGCTTCCGGTTCGTCAGCCAGGAAGGTGAGGGAATTCCCGGGGTCCGCCTGCATTTCTGCCCGCCTGATTGTTCGGGTGCTTCGCAAATCGGGGTTCGCAACCCACTCTTGGGCAGAGCCGACGCCTTGGGCAACCTGTCTCTGGGGGACGCAGCGTTGCTCCCCTGTCGCGAGCAGCCTGCAGGTTGGGGGGTTGCCGTGGCGGCTGGTTACCGGTCCCAGCGGCTCGACTCGCTGATGAGCAATTCGTCGCGGACGGTGGTCATGGAGCGTGGGCTGGAAGTCACAGTTTCCTGCCGCAAGCCCAACGGGGAGCCAGTGCCGGGCGTCGTCGTGCAGGTGACCCAGGCGGCGTTCGTGGACAGCATCGAGGTGAGTGAAGGGCCCGGATGGCACGGCAAACGCGCGGTCGTATGGGGCATTTCCGATGAGGTCGGCACTTGCCTGCTCGCAGGGCTCCACCCGGGTGAGCACCGCCTGCGGATCGATCACCCACGACTCGTGGCCTGGAATCCGCCTCGCGCCATCGACACCAGCCTTGGATCAATGCAGGTTGTCATGGCTGAGCCGCTCGCGTACGAAGTGATCGTCCTCGGAGACGAAGTGGTCACCTGGTCCAATGTCGGCTCCGTGAAGGCCAGGGTGAGCCAATCGTCCCACGACGGTTTGCAGAGGCTTCAGAGCCGGATCGCGGCCAAGGCCCCGGATGTGGGCAAACGTCTACTTGCCTTTTCGCCTCCCCAATTGCAGCGGAGTCCTTCTGGATCCCTGGAGTTTGTATCGCCCCTGCCCAGCGTCGATTTCACGGTTTGGTTGCGGCAGCGAGGCCGCCACGATTTCCGCCGCAAGATGCGGGTCTGGGACGAGGAGTTCGCCCCCGAAGTCCTAGATGTCAGTGCCTTGCCGGTGACTGGGGGCTTCGGCGAAGCCGTGGTGACCATCCTCGACCGTCATGGCAGTGTTGTCGCAGGCGACTTCAACCTCGTTCGGACCGGTCCGTTCCCTCAGTTTGGTGCTGGGCTCCGTTCCGGTGACACGGTGCAGCTCCTCGAAGGGGCCTACCGTCTCGCTGGCCGAGATCCCGGCTGGCAGTCCGCGCGCTTCACCGGAGCGTGCGAGGTGCACGCTGGGCGACGAACCGAGGCAACCATGATCCTGGACCCTAGAGTGGCTCGGTGCGAGTGGCATGCGGCGCTCGGGGACGGCGGCGACACGGAGGGCGTCACAGTGATCGTCAAGCAAGCAGGAGCCATCGTCACGATCTGCCCCTTCGACAAGCTGCACGGCGAGTTGATGCTGCCGGAGGGGACCTACACGTTCGAGTTCAAGGCTTACGGGTATCAGCCGGTACTGAAGCAGGTGACGCTCTCTGGTGCCCAGATTACGAAAGTGCAGTTCGTGATGGAGTCGAGAACGTGAGCAAGATGATGGCCCGGATCTTGCTCTCCGTTCTGATGGCGGCTGTTGGCGCGAGTGCAGCTGCAAAGATCTTGTCTCCCCATTCGTCCGCATATTGGACCAAGGCATGGATGTACTACACTGCCGTTGCTTGGGAGATCGCGGCGTTGATGATGCTGATGACTCGGGCGCGATTCTGGGGATGTGTTGCCGTTGTTTTCCTCTGCTCCGCAGGATTGGCAGTGGGATTGTTCGTGGACCCTTCCAGGCCGTGCGGGTGCTTTGGTTCGGTCTGGCGGGCCACCCGGCGGCAGGAACTTCTGGCTGCCTGCACTGTGGGGGCGTTGGCCTCCATGGCTGCTGCTGCCGTGGCCGAGGTGGGAAAGGGTGGCCATCTAGGGACGAGGAACCAAGGGACTGAACCCGGCTGACTCGAACGGTGCGACGGATCGACCGGTGAGGAACTGCCGATGTCGCTCTCTCGTGTCGGTTGCAGCCCGGTCGCAACCGAACATGGTGCCAGATCTGGCCAAGGCTGCTGGATGCCTCGCGCTCAGGAGTGCTCTTGCGTAGTCCGAGTAGTCTCGTGACCGTGGCCCAGGCCGAGCCGCACCCGCGCCGTTCGCGCGTGGAACCGCGGTGCCGCCGGGCCTAGCCTTGCGGCCCGAATGACACGCCAGATCCTGGTCACCAGCGCCCTGCCCTACGCGAACGGCCCGATCCACCTCGGCCACTTGGTCGAGTACCTGCAGACCGACTTCTTCGTGCGCTTCCAGCGCCTGCGCGGCCACCGGGTCGCCTACGTCTGCGCCGACGACACGCACGGCACCGCGATCATGATCCGCGCCCAGAAGGAGGGGCGCACGCAGGAGGCGCTGATCGAAGCGATGGGGGCCGAACACCAGCGCGACTTCGCTGCGTTCGGCGTGTCGTTCGACCACTACGGTTCGACCCACAGCAAAGCCAACCAGGCGCTCGCGAACGGCATCTGGCAGCGCCTGCGCGAACGCGGTCTGGTCGTCGAACGCCAGGTCGATCGCCTGTACGACCCCCAGGCGGGCACGTTCCTGGCCGATCGCTTCGTCAAGGGCGAGTGCCCGCGCTGCGGCGTGGCCGATCAGTACGGCGACAGCTGCGAGAAGTGCGGCGCCACCTACGCCGCGACCGAGCTCAAGCACCCGCGTAGCGTGCACAGCGGCGCCGTGCCCGAACTACGGCCGAGCCAGCAACTGTTCGTGCGGCTCGAGCCGCTGCAGGAGTTCCTGCGCGAATGGACCCAGCGCAGTGGCGCGCTGCAGCCCGAGGTCGCCAACTACCTGGCCAACTACTTCCTCGACAAGCCGCTGCAGGACTGGGACGTCTCGCGGCCAGCACCCTACTTCGGCTTTCCGATCCCCGACGCGCCGGGTCAGTACTGGTACGTGTGGTTCGACGCACCGATCGGCTACTTGGGCAGCACGCAAGACTGGTGCGCGAAGACCGGCCAGTCGCTGGCTTCGTGGTGGCATGCGCCGCAGTGCGAGATCGTGCACTTCCTCGGCAAGGACATCACCTACTTCCACACGCTGTTCTGGCCGGCGCTGCTGCACGTCGGCGGCTACCAGCTGCCCAAGCGCGTGCAGATCCACGGCTTCCTGCGCGTGAACGGCGAGAAGATGTCGAAGTCGCGCGGCACCTTCGTGACCGCGGCCACCTACTTGGCGCACTGCGACCCGAGCTGGCTGCGTTACTACTACGCCAGCAAGCTGTCGAACAAGATCGACGACCTCGACTTCCAGGTGGCCGAGTTCGTGGGCAAGGTGAACAGCGACCTGGTCGGGCGGGTGGTCAACTTGGCGAGCCGTTCGGCGCGTTTCGTCGAAGCGGTTGGCCTGGCGGCGGCGTATCCGGACGATGGTGGCCGGTTCGCGCGCGCGGCGGCGGCTGGCGAGGCGATCGCGCAGGCGTTCGAGGCGTGCGATTCCCGCGAAGCGATGCGGCTGGTGATGCTGCTGGCCGACGCGGCCAACGAGTACGTCGACCAGAAGCAGCCGTGGACGCTCAAGAAGGACCCGGCGCGCAGCGCCGAGCTGCAGGAAGTCTGCACGGTGGTGCTGAATCTGTTCCGCCAGATCGTCGTCTACCTGGCGCCGGTGGTGCCCGAATTGGTGGCGAAGGTGGATGCGCTGTTCGGCGTGCCGATTCGGAGCTGGGCGGATGCGGCGAGCCCGCTGCTGGGGCGGCCGATCGGCAAGTTCGAGCACATGATGGGCCGCGTCGAAGAAGCGAAGGTGCAGGCCATGTTCGTGCCGGTGGCGGCCGAGCCGGAACCGGTGGTCGCGAGCACGCCTGCGGGTGCGCGGCCGGCGGGTGGTGGTGGCACCGCGGTGGTGGTGGACGGTCCGGAGGCCTTGGCCAAGGAACCGCTGGCGGGCCAGATCACGCTCGACGACTTCCAGAAAGTCGACCTGCGGGTGGCTCGGGTGGTCGCTGCCGAGACGGTGCCCGAAGCCAAGAAGTTGCTGCGGCTGACCCTGAGTCTCGGCGGGGACCAGACCCGCAACGTGTTCGCCGGCATCAAGAGCGCTTACGAACCGAGCCAGCTGGTGGGGCGTTTGGTGGTGATGGTCGCCAATCTGGCGCCGCGGCAGATGAAGTTCGGCCTCAGCGAAGGCATGGTGATCGCCGCGGGCACCGACGGCGAAGTGTTCTTGCTGTCGCCGGATGCTGGGGCCAAGGCCGGGCAGCGCTTGCACTGAGCGCCCGCCGCGAGACAGCCCACCCAGACAGCTCAGCCCGGAAACCCGGGCCTGAAAAGGTCCTGCAAACCCAGTCCCAGAAATGGGAACGGGGCCCGGCAAAGCGCCGCGCCCCGTTCGGGTATCTTGCTCGGACCGGCGTATTCGCCGGACCGGAAGAGGCGAGAGTTACTTCTTCGCCTTCTTCTTGGTGGCCTTCTTGGCCTTCTTCTTGGTGGCCTTCTTCTTGGCAGCCATTGCAGGGTCCTTGTTTGGGTTTCGGTGAGGTGGATCCGACCGGTTTGGCCGCCGGTGGGAACCTGCGGCCGCGCCGAACTTCGGCTTCCGATCAAGATCGGCACCTTGGGCCCGCGAATTCAGCGGAACTGCCGTCGCCATCGGCAGATGCAGCACATTCGGCAGTTGTTGCCGAGCACCATGGTGTTCGTAAGGCTATGCAAGATAGATTCTTGCGATAATCCAATGATGCGCCGAGGCGACTGCGCCGGGCCGCATGATTTTTTCGGATTTTCTTGCCTCGGATGCGCCTGAGCGACAGACGCAGGCGCGTTTGGCGCGGCACTTCGGGGCGCTGCGGCGCGCCCAGCTGGCTCAGTCGAACAGCTTGTCGAGCGTCTTCTTCGCGTCGTTCCCGTACTCGTCGCCGAGTCCTGGGTCCTGATCGCCGCGATCGATCGCTTGCTGGTAGATCTCGGCCAGCTTCTTGGCCGTCTCACCCGCGTAGAGGCGAACCATGCCGACCGTGGTGCGGTCGTCGAACAGGATCGTCAGCAGGGTGCGGTCGCCGACCAGGGACAGCTGGATGTTGTCGCGCTCACCCTGGTGGAACATCGCCGTGAACTCGTTCTCGCCGAGCAAGCGCGCCATCTCCTTGGTCGCGGCGAACGAGCCGGCCACGAGCGCCGAGATCGTGTCGATGTCGATGGTGTGCAGCTCCCCGCGCTTGGTGACGAGGTGCCCTTCCTTGTCGATCAACAGCGCGCACTTCGCTCCGGACAGACGCAGGAACTCGGCGAGCAGCTTGTCGATGCGATCGATGTCGTCCTTGTAGAAGGTCAACCGGTCGTGCCGCAGCCGGTTGTTCTGGGACATCTTCTTGGTGTCGTTCATGGCTGGGCCTCCGTTCATCCGAGTTCGCCACCGAGGAACAGCCAAGCCACGCTGGCGGCGGCGATCAGGGCCACCACGGCGAGGCCGACCAAGGCTTTGGTGCCCGAACCGCGCGGCGCGGTGGCCGTGGCGGTGGCGGCGTGCCGCGTGGCCGCTGCGGGCCGCGCCGCGGCCGGCGCGGCAGGAGCCGCTGCCGCCGCCGGGCGCGCTGCCACGGCCCGTGCTGCACCAGGTGGTGCGGCGGCGGCGCGCCGCGGGGCTGCGGCTGCTGCGGGGGCTGGGCTGCCGACCTGGGCGGGCTGACGTGCCGCCGGCTGCTTCGCTGCTGCGGGCTTCGCGGCGGCCGGGCGCGGCGCGGCCGCCGGTGCGGCTGCGGCTGCCTTCGGCGCGGCCTGCGGTTTGCCCGCGGTCGCCGTGGCCGGCGCCGCCGCCGGCTTGGCGCTCGGCTTCGCCGGGCGCCGTCCATCGGCCTTGTCGATGCTCTCGAGCACCATCGCGGCGAGCGTCTTCAGCGTCGGGAACACGCCCTCGCCGGTGTAGGCGACCGCTTCGAACGTGGGCACCCCGAACTTGTTGAGGCGCTTGTCCAGTTCGGCGACCGGCATCGCGTTCGGCAGGTCGCGCTTGTTGTACTGGATGACGTGGGGGAGCTCGCGCACGTCCTTGCCGTATTCGGCGAGGTTCTCGATCAGGTTGGCGTAGCTCTCGATGTTCTCTTCGATCTTCTCGGGGTCGCTGTCGGCGACGAAGATCACCCCGTCCACGCCTTGCAGCACCAGCTTGCGCGTGGAGTTGTAGTAGACCTGCCCAGGAACGGTGTAGAGCTGGAACTTGGTCCGCATGCCGGCGACGTTGCCGAGGTCCAGCGGCATGAAGTCGAAGAACAGCGTGCGATCGCCATCGGTGGAGATCGACGTCAGTTCGCCCTTGTTCTCCTCAGGCGCCTTTTGGTGGACGATCTCCAGGTTGGTGGTCTTGCCACTCATTCCTGGACCGTAGAAGACGACCTTGCAGTTGACTTCCTTGAGCGCGAAGTTGATCTGAACCATGGTCTGCTGGGCTGGTGCTGCGTGGATCGGGCGCGCCGGGATTCGGACACCCACCGACGGCTCGGCATCGGCCAGCCGGGCGGCCCGGCTTTAGTTGCGTCGGCGACTTCTCCAGGAATGGCGCCGCGGCCGGAGGCGCGGTGCTGGGAGCGCGGTCCGCGCTCACCGAATCTGGGCGATGGCCCGCAGGCGCGTGGCGGCGCGGTTGGCGGCCGCACGCGTGGTCGGCAGGTCGGCGAACTGGTCGCACAGCACCACCAGCATCGAATCGTCGAGGCGCACACAGATCGCCTTGCCGTGGTTGGCGTGCACGACGATCGCCTGATGGTCGCCGAGGCCGTTCTCGCGCAGGCTGCGTGCCGTGGTGGAATGCAAGTACGAGGCCAGCCCGGCCACCGCTGCGGCGTCCAGACGGTCGTCCAGGTCCCCGGCGGCCAGCAAGCCGTCCAGCGTGACCACGGCTGCGCCGCGGACGCCCTCACCGCTGCGCAGTTCGCTCAGCAGATCCTTCAGCGTGTTCATGGGTTCGGCTCTCCGGTCGCCACCAGAGTGTCGGCGACGATCTCCTGCAGCATGGCCAGCACCTGGTCGACGTCAGCCTGGTCGGTGCACTGCACCGCAGCCAGCAGTTCGCCGTAGATGCAGATGCAGATGTTGCCGAACGGCCCTTCCACGACCGTCTTCTTGGCCATGCCGAAGTCGAGACGCCGGGAGAAGCGGTGCGCCGCCTTGGCGACCACCCGGACCACCTTGAGGAACGGGTCGCGGCCGTCCTTGATGGTGCCTTTGACCAGCGCCCTGCCGTTGGAGATGCAGGTCGCCTTCTCGACTCCGGGAATCGCGACCACGGCGGACAAGCCGTCGCGGATGTGGCTGAGCGAATCGACCCGGGTCGGCGCGGGTGCCGTCGAGAATGCGGGGTAGGGCAGGCTGCCGTTTTCCTCGACGTCGCCGAGCAGGCGGGCCAGGTCGGAGCCGCGGTCGGTCAACCCGGCGACGTGCTGGTGCAGGGCACGCAGTTCTGGATCGGCGCCGCCGTCCTTGGCGAGCGTGGCCAACTGCTGCAGCGCGCCGCGCACGGCACCGACCCGGTACAAGACTTCGGCCAGCAACCGGCGCACTTCGGGCGGACTGCCGGCCAGTTTGCTGGCGCGTTCCAGGCAGCGAACCGCCTCTGCGCCGGACTGCGCCGTGAGGTCGCGGTAGAAGGTGGCCAAGCTGCCGCGAGCCAAGGCCAGCCAGGATCCGGCGTCCGCGGGGAAGCGCACCGACCACTCCTGGCAGGCGCGCCGCAGGCCCTCTTGGTCACCGGCTTCGGTCAGCAGTTGGGTCAGTTCGCCGTACAGCTCCGCATGCGGCGAACGGATCAGCCGCGCGCGGATCTCGGCGATCCGCCGCTTGCGCAGCGCGCGCCGGGCGCAGGCCAGCAACTGGTGCAGTTCGTTGGCGCGCGGAAACAGCCGCAGTCCGTCGATGGCGACCCGTTCGGCCTTGTCGGGCATGTCCAGGTTGATGTGGACCTGACCGAGGTCGACCAGCGTCGACGGCGACGGTTCGTCGTGCGCGCGCTGCTCGAGCCGGCGCATCTCCTTCCAGATCTTCATCCGCTGAATCAGTTGCATGGCGCGCTCTTGGTCAGCGGAACAGGGTCACTTCGCCGTCGGCGCTGGGCCAGGCCACGCCCCGCGTGCCGACCGTCGCGGCGGACGGGGCAACGGTGCGGTCGGCGAACTCCCAGTCCGGGGCGAGATCGGACAGGGCGAAGGTGAGCAGGGCATCGTGCGGTCCGGAACCGCGCGGCCCCTGGCGGCGCACTTGCAGCAGCAGCCGGCTGCCGTGGACGTGCAGGTCGTGCTGGCGCTTGCCGTCGAAGCGGACCGATGCGATCGGTTCGCCGGTGGTGAGCTGCAACGCCTGGATCGTCGGTTCACGGCCGGCCACGAACAAGGCTCGGCCGGGAGCCAGCACCAGGTCGCCGTCCCCTGGGGGCGCGTCGAGCCCCCGGGTCCAGAGCACGCGCCCCTGGTCGAGGCCGACCGCGCGCACGTTGCCGTCGGCCGAGCCGAAGTAGGCAACCTCGTCGTCGGTCCAGACCCTGGTCGTGAGGGCGGCCGGGCTGCGCAACAGGTGCAGAACCTTGCCGTCACTGGTGTCCACCGCCAGCACGCGGCCGTCGGTGGTGCCGATGGCCAGCCGCCGGCGTGCGATCGTCGGCGGACCCGACGCCGGAGCACCGAGCGACGTGGCCCAGAGTTCGCTGCCGCTGCTCTGTTCCCAACAGTGCAGGATGTGGTTGCGATCGACCAGGAACAGGCGCCCGTCGGCGCCGATCAGTTCGCTGGCTGGGCTGGTCACGGCGACCTGCCAAGCTCCGGCCACGTTCGCGGCGGCAGGGAGGCATTCCAAGGTGTTCTCGTTGGTGACGAAGAACACCCGCTCGCCTTGGACCAGCGGGCGTCCCTCGACCGCGCGCAGGCCACCCAAGGGCACGGTGCGGCGCGCCGAACCGTCCAGTCGGGAGATGCCCAAGTGGCCGCCGCGCAGTCCCACGGCCAGCCAGGTTTCGCCGCAGCCCACACTGGTCTGCAGCGGCACGCCGAAGCCGATCTTGGCGTCGGCGACCACGCTGAGCACGAGCTCGCAACTCGCCTGGCGGCGGGCGTCGACCCGGAAGCTCATCGGCGCGAAGCCCGGCAGTTCGGCCCGGAGCAGGGTCGGTGCTGCGGCCGGACACAGGATCACGTTCGGTGTCTTGGCGTGGCCAGGGCCGGTCACGGCCTGTTCGCCGAGGTGCAAGGTGGCGCCCGGGGGCCGGGTGCGGATCGCCACCGGCAGCTGCAGTCCTTGCACCAGCTCCGTGTTGTCGAAGTTCTCCAGCAGCTGCAGGCCGGCGGCACGCGCTCGCTCCCAGTTGCCGGCGGCCACGGCCTCCTGGTGCTCCTTGCGCCACTGCTCGGCGGTCGCCAGCTGCTGGCGCAACCGCTGCCAGGTCTTCTCGACCTGTTGCTCCAGCGCCCACGCCAAGTCGTCGGGCGTGCCGGTCTTCGCCACCAGATCGCGCACCTTGCTGAGCGTCTCGAAGGCGGACGTCGGCCGACCGGCCAGATACTGCTCGCGCTGCTGCACCCAGGCTTGGCGGTATTCGATGCGCAGGCGTTCGAATTCGCGATCCCGGACGGCGCGCCGGCTGGCCGCTTCGGCTTCGTGCTTGAGTCGCGCCGCTTCGATCTGGCCGAGCTCCGCGTTGGCACGGCTGACGGCGGTGGCCAGCGGATGGTTGGCGACGAATTCGACGTACTCTGCTGCAGCCCCGGCGAAATCTCCGTGGCTCATCAGCTCGTGGACGTCGATGCGGGCGAAGTCCTCGCTGGCGCGATGGTCGTAGATCCAATACCCGGCCCCGATCGCGAGCAGCATGCCGAAGGCCGTGGCCAGGCCATGCAGGGTCCGGCCGCGGCGCCGCGTGCGTTCGTCGCACTCGTAGAGCCCGCGCACCCGCTCGGCGATGTCGCTGCGGCTGCGGTCGAGCAACAGCACCTTTTGCAGGTAGCCAACCGCCTCGAGAGGCTTGCCGGCGCGAACCAGGTCTTCGGCGATCGACTCGTAGAGGTCGACCACGCGCTTCTGGTCGCCGGCTTTCAGATGGACGTTGACCAGGGCCTTCTTGAGGTCGGGATCCTGGGGCGCGGCCAGCAGCAGCTTCTCCAGCAGCGTGCGCACGCGTTCCAGGTCGCCGAACTCCAGCAACAGGTCGACGAGATGTTTGCCTTCGGCGATCGGCGCGAAGTCGCGCAGTTGCAGGTCGGGGCGACTCAGGGTCAGCTCGACCAGCCGGATCCGGGCCCGCAGATCGGTGGGCAGCAGGCGCCGCAGTTCGAGCAGCCGGTTCGCGGCACCGACGTGATCGCCGGCGGCATGGCGATACTCCGCCTCGCTGGCCAGATGGAAGCCGGCCAGTTCGTACTGCTCCGCGGTCTGGTAGGCAGCGGCGGCCTGCGAATGGACCTCGGGCAGGCCGACGCCCAGACCGACGGCCCGTTCGTAGAGGCACAGCGCGTCGGGCAGTCGGCCTTCGGCCATGCACTGCTCGGCCAGTCCGATCAGTTCGCTGGCGAGCACGGGGGCCACGGTTTCGTGTTCCAGGAGCTGGCACAGCGCCTTGCACACCTGGAACTTCGACAGGCCGCTGCTCTCGATCACACGGTCGACGTTCCGCCGCCCGTCGAGCAGCTCGAACACGGCCACGCCGTCGGTGCCGAACTGCTCGCCGTCGATGCTCGCCGCGGTGGCGACGTAGACCTCGGCCGTGGTCGGCACGCGCTCGCTGATGTAGGTCCACTCGTCGATGCGACGAGCGGCCTCCATGATCACGCTGTCGCAGTTGAAGAAGAACCGCTCGTCGATGGCTTGCTCGGCTTCCGGGTCGGGACCGCCCCCTTCCTGGAAGGCGAACGTCGCCTCCTTGACGAAGAACAGACCGTAGATCTCCTCCTCGATCTCGATGCGGTACTGCGCATCCAGTTCTTCGGCCTCGAGATAACCGCCTGCCAGCAGGCTGTCCGCCAGCGGCTGGTTCATGCGCACCGCATGATCCCGCACTTCCTCCACGGCATGCACGGCCAAGCGGCCGCAGCGCACCAGGGTGGCCACCACCCGATCGAGCACCAGGTGGGGATTGTGGACGAAGGTGACGCCGCGCTGGTCGAAGTACAGGGCCCGCTTCTGACCAGGGCCATGGATGTTCAGCACACCGACCTTCTTGTTGAGGGCCAGCATCTGGAACACCTGGGCCAGGTCGACGCTTGCGAGATCTCCGGTGAGTGCCATGCGGTGCGCGGACTGCAGGAGTGCAGACCACCTCGTCTATCGACCGGGTTCCGGCCCGGTTTGAGCTGCAAACGGAAACCCGCAAGCCATGCGCAGTTCCAGGTCGTGGGCGCCCTCGGGGGTGGGCCACGGTTGGGGGCCCCAGGAGCTGCTGGAGCGGGTCTGCTCGTGGCCTTTGGCCCCCCTCCTTGTCGATTTCCCATGCCTGCCCTACTCTCCAGATCTGCCATGGGTCTGGTCGGCCAAATCCTGACGCGCGTGTTCGCCCTTGGCCACCGGGTGTGTGGCTGGGCGTGCTTCCGCATGGGCCTCCGGCTGCGGGCTCGCCACCATTACGAACGGGTGCTGCAGTTGCGTGGGGACGATTTCCACGCCTTCATGCAGCTCGGCCGGATCGCGTTCTCGGTGGGTGACTACACGCGGTGGCGTCGGGAGTTCGACCAGGCGCGGCGCATCGATCCCCGGACGTTCGCCAAGCAGTGCCATCCGTTCGAAGAACTGGGCCTGCGGTTGGCTGGCACGCCCCACGCCGACCACCCGTACTCCAGCCGGGACGGTGCTGGCACCAGCTGGCTGGGGCCGGCGGGAGGGCGGGCCACCTGGCGCGCCGCCGGCACCGGCGACGAACGCAACGGTCGGCCCCGCCAGCCGGGCAACGACGGCGAATCCGGACGCGACGAGCTGGCTCGGCGCGGTGGCGAGCCGGAGGCAGAGCTGCAGCAGGGTGCGGCACAAGAAGACGCCCTGTTCACTGGCGACGACTGCGGTTCGTCGCGGGAGCGGTCGCGGTTCCAGAAGCTCGGTCCGATCCGCGCCCCCGAAATCGGTTCCTGCGATCTCGACGAGTTGGCGAAGCGACTCGCCGGATCGTGAGGGCGAACCCGTAGAGCCGAAAGCGGCCGCGTGCGTGGCTTGGCGATGGCACCGCATGCAGCGCGTGGCTAGACTCCGACGCCCCGATGCACAGCACTGCTCTCGAGTCGATCCACCAGGGCCTCGGCGCCCGCATGGTCCCCTTCGGCGGCTGGAACATGCCGGTCCAGTATCGGGGCATCCTCGACGAAGCGCGCACCGTGCGGCAGAAGGCGGGGCTGTTCGACCTCGGGCACATGGGCCGCGTCAAGGTTTCGGGGCCGCAGGCGGAAGCGTTCCTGCAGCGCCTGCAGACCAACGACGTGGCGGCGATCCCGCCGGGGCGCATCCGCTATGCGATGATCCTCGACGAGCGGGGTCTGACCCAGGACGACATCCTGGTCTACCGCAACCCGCGCAACGACGGTTTCTTCGTGGTGATCAACGCCGGCAACACGGCGCGCGATCTCGGCATCATGCGCGCCGTTGCCAAGGGCTTCGACGTGAAGGTCGAGGACTGCACGGGGAGCCTGGGCATGATTGCGATCCAGGGGCCGTTGTCCGAACAGATCACGCAGCGCTTCACCAAGGGTGATCTCAAGTCGCTCAAGTACTACGCCTGGATGGAGACCGAGGTCTGCGGTGTGCCGATGACCCTGTCGCGAACCGGCTACACCGGGGAAGACGGCTTCGAGGTCTACATTCCCAGTGGGCTGGAGAAGAAGGTGTGGGACGCCTTCATGGAGGCCGGCACCCCCGTGGGCATGACGGCGATCGGCCTCGGTGCGCGCGACACCCTGCGCCACGAAGCCGGCATGCCGCTCTACGGCCACGAGATCGACGAAACCACCAATCCGATCGAGGCTGGCCTCGACTGGGCGGTGAAGATGAACCACGACTTCGTCGGCCGCGCCGCGCTCGAGCAGGTGCAGGCCAAGGGTGGTACCGGCCGCAAGCTGGTCGGTCTGACCAGCGCCAGCAAGCGTTGCCCGCGTCAGGGGTATCCGATCGTGAAGGGTGGCCAGCAGGTCGGCCACGTCTGCTCGGGCAACATCTCGCCGACCTTGGACACCAACATCGCCACGGCTTATGTCCGCAGCGATCTGGCGGTGCCGGGCACCCCCCTCGAGTTCCTGGTCCGTGACAAGGCCGAGCCGGCCGTGGTCGCGGCCTTGCCGTTCTACAAGCGCGCTCGCTGAGAGCTTCCTAGAGCAACCCAGCGCCCGCTGCCCACCTGCGTCGCCAGCCCCCAGACCTCTCCCATGCGTCCCAACGACCGCAAGTACCTCAAGTCCCACGAGTGGTGCAAGATCGAGAACGGCATCGCCACGATCGGCATCACCGACCACGCCGTGTCGCACCTCAGCGATCTGGTCTTCCTCGACCTGCCCAACAAGGGCCAAGGGGTCACGGTCGGTGAGAGCTTCGGCGAGATCGAGTCGGTCAAGGCCGTGAGCAGCCTGTACGCGCCGGTGACCGGAGAGGTCGTCGACGTCAACAAGGCGCTGCCCGACAACCTCGAGTGGCTCGGCCAGGATCCGTTCGAGAAGGCGTGGATGATCAAGGTCAAGGTGACGGCTCAGTCGCCCGACCTGGTGGACGGCAAGACCTACGACGCGCACTGCCAGGCCGAAGGCTGAGGCAGCGGCGCCGAAGCGTTCCGGCGTAGCCTTTGGCCGTGAACCTGCGTTGGCTCCGCGATGCCCCGTGCGACGCCGCCTGGAACATGGCGGTGGACGAGGCGCTGTTGCTGGAAGCTGGCGAGCCGGTGCTGCGCTGCTACGGCTTCGCCCCGCACGCCGTTTCGCTGGGCTACTTCCAGCGCTTTGCCGATTTCGCCGACTTGCCTTCGGGCACGCCGATCGTGCGCCGCTTGACCGGCGGCGGTGCGATCCACCACGGCGACGAACTGACGTTCGCGCTGGCGCTCGACGCCAGCCTGCTGCCGCGCGACGTCGCCGGGAGCTACGCGTTGCTGCACGACGCCGTGCTTGCGGCGCTGGCGGCGTTCGGTTGCCGGGCCACGCGGCTGCCGGCGGGCCACGGCCAGACGGCGCGTCCGGCCGAACGCTGGTGCTTCGCCGAGCCGGGGCGCGACGATCTGGTCACGCCGCGCGGCAAGTTGCTCGGATCGGCCCAGCGGCGCATCCAGCAGCCGCGGCCGCGGGTGCTGCACCACGGCTCGCTGGTGCTCCGCCGGCCGGCACTGACGCCGTTCGTCGCGGCTGCGGAGGACCAGGCTGCTGGCCTGGACCGGGAGGGGTTGGCCGAGGCGTTGGCGCGCGAGCTCGCGGCTGCGCTGGGGCTCGCGTTGGTGCCGTCGGCGCTCACCGCGGCGGAGCAAGCGCTCGCCGAACGGCTGCGCGACCAGCGTTACGGCGATCCGGCGTTCACGGCCCAGCGCTGAGGCTCGCGCGGGGGCCCGGCGCGCTCAAAACCACCAGGTCATCTCGACGTAGCCGTAGGTCGCATCCCGGCCGCGCCCGTTGCTGGCTTCCTCCTGGAAGCTGCCGGCGAACAGCACCGCACCACCGACTTCGAGCCTCAGGTTTCTCGGCAGCACGTCCCAGCGGATGCGGCCCTCGAGCTGGTCGCCGACGTGGTGGCCCGAAGTGCCGGTCCGGTCGCGCAGGTTGCCGGCCGTCCACGAATCGCGCTCCGACGCCAGGAACACGCCGCGGTAGGCCGCCATCAGCTCGACGTTCTTGACCGGGCGCGCTTCCAGCCGCAGTTCGGGAGACTGCAGGTTGGCGCGGCCGATCGCGCCCCAGATCCCGGTTGGGCCGTATTCCCAGCGCCGCGCCCCGAACAGGGTGTCGTAGCGGTTGTTGGTGTTGTCGTTCGGGTCCTGGTCACCACTGGCATACGTGTAGGAAACGGTCACGCTGGGCGTCCACGCCACGTCGAAGGTGTAGCCGAGCGCGGCCATCGCGAAGCCCGCCAAGTGGTCGCGCAGCACCGTGTCGGCGGCCGTGGTCGAGGTGGCGCTGGCCTTCGACTCGCCGAACTGGACCGTGCCTTCGGCTTCGTAGTGGAACGACCCGGCCTTGCGGGTGCGGTTGATGCGGACCCCAGGCGTGAAGAGGTTGCGCCGGCGGGTGTCCAGCCCGCGCTCGTCGAGGCCGAACAGGTAGAGCTCGAGGTTGGTGCGGTCGGTGACGCGCCAGTCCTCGTAGACGCCCCAGAACTGCAGATCGAGGCTCTGCCGATCCCATTCCTGGTCGTTGTCGCGCAGGCTGGTGAAGTCCTCCGGCCGGCGTTCGGTCGGCATGCTCCAGAAGGCGCGCAGGGTGTGGTCCTTGGTGGTCCACTGCCAGTCGACGGCGAGAAACGAGTTGATGGTGTTGCGGAAGGCGTTGCGCGCCATCAGGCGGCGGTTGCCGAGATCCACGGCTTCGCGGCCGGCGCGCAGGCGATGGGTGCCGGTGCCGAGTTCGCCGAGCTGGAGGTCGACGTAGGCCTGCAGCACGTCGGCCGAGTTGACCATCGTGGTGTCGAGGTTCGACTCCGGGCTGGCGCCGTACTGGCGCGCGTCGAGCACTTCGAGGGTGCCGCTGAGCCACTGGTTGCCGGTCTCCAGCAGCAGCGAAGTGCGCAGCGCGAGCACGTCTTCGTCGTTGTCGGCCAAGTGCACGTTCTGGCCGCCCTGACGCTGGTAGCGGAACTGGTTGTGCAGGGACTCGTAGCGACTGCGCTGTTCGATGTTGAGCTTCACCCAGGTGAGCTGGTCCTTGAGCCGCCAAGGCTTGGCCTCGGCGGCCTTCTCGGCCTTGGCTGCAGCGGGTGGGGGGGCGTTCGGCTCGGCAGACGGCTTGGCCGGTTCGGTCGGGGCCTGCTGGGCCAGCAGGTGGGGCGTGGGCAGGATCGCGGTTGCCGCCAGAGCGAACAGGGCGCGCGGCAGCAGAGGGAAGAGAGCGGTCATGGCCCGACTACTTCAGCAAGGCACGTGCCAGTTTGGTAAGCACATCCCTGGTCTTCGTGCGCTGGTTCCGACTGTCGCAGATCGCGCACACTGCGCTCCCGGAGCGGAACGAACGGGCCTTGCCGTGGGTGCGTTCGGGTCGCTGCCGGCGGTGCCGGTGTCTGCAGGAACCGACCCGGTCGCGGTGCGGGACGCCCCTTCAAGTCGGTGGCGCAAAGCGACGAAATCCAAGCCATGATCAGCACCACCGCCGAACTCGAGGACCTGATCGATGGCACGGTGTCGATCCCGACCATCCCTACGGTGCTGACCGAGATCACCGCGATCTTCAACTCGGCCGACGGTTCGGCCCGGGACGCGGCGGCCGTGATCGAGAAAGACCCGGCGATCGCGACCCGCGTGCTGCGGCTGGTCAACAGCCCGTTCTATGGCCTGCGCTCGGCCGTCTCGAACATCAACCTCGCGTGCTCGATCCTCGGGCTCAAGGCGATCAAGAACCTGGTGGTCCAGGCGACGGTTCTGCAGACCTTCGCGAACTCACCAGACGTCGCTGGGTTCGACGCCAACTGGCTCTGGGACCACAGCTTCAAGACCGCGGTGGCTTGCCGCATGCTCGCCGAGCGGTCGCCCGTGGCCGCCGGCATGGCGAAGGACGACGCCTACACCTGCGGGCTGATCCACGACGTGGGCAAGCTGATTCTGTTGGAGTCGCAGACGGATCGGTTTGGCGAGGCGTTGCGCGCGGCTGCCAAGCACCAAGTGCCGCTGGCCAAGGCCGAGGGGGAACTGTTCGGGTTCAACCACGCGCACGTCGGCGGCCTGTTGGCGAACCGCTGGAAACTCGCCGAGAACGTGCAGGCCGCGGTGATGTACCACCACAGCCCGGCGACCAACGCCGAGGACTGGGCGCGCGGGTTCCTGGTCAAAGCGGCCAACACCTTCGCCCATCACGCTGGTGGGGCGGGCGGTGGCTACCGGGGCGACCTCTGCGACCCGGATTCGATGCTCGCCCTGGGGTTGTCGGCTGCGGACGAAGCCGCGATCCGCGACGCCGTGGCGCAGGCGAGCATGACCGGGTGAGGGTCGCGGCGTAGCCTTCCTGCATGGTGCTCGGCGAACTGCTCGAACGCCCGGGCTTGGCGCCGGGCAACCGCTTGCTGGTCCACGGCATGGCTTCGATCTGGCGCGGGGCCTGGCCCGAACTGCACGAGGCGGTGGCGGTGGGGCGGGCGCGGGGCCTGCCGCGCGCCGATTTCGAAGAGCTGTTGCTGCAGGCGGTGCTGTTCTGCGGATTTCCGCGGGTGGTCACCGCGTTCGAGACCCTCGCCGAAGTGTGGCCCGTGGCGGAGCCTCCCGCCGGCGGTGGTCTGCCCCCGGCCGAGCGCGGGACTGCGGGGCGCCAGTTGTTCGCCGCCATCTACGGCAAGAACGACGCGGCGGTGCGGGGCATGTTGCAGCGCCACCACGGCGAACTGCACGACTTCGTCCTCGAAGCCGCCTACGGGCGCATTCTGGCCCGTCCCGGGTTGTCGCCGCACGTTCGCGAGCTGGTGGCAGTGGGTGCTCTGGCGGCGATGCGGCAGCAGCGGCAGTTCGTGGCGCATGCGCGCGGGGCGCTGCATTTCGGCAGTTCGTTGGCGGAACTGCGCGAGGTGCTGGTCACCGTGTTCGGCGCCGAGCCACAGGGCACGGCAGAGGTCGAAGCGTGGTTGCAGCTGGTCCGGCGCTGAGGGGTGGCCTGCGGGGTGGCAGCGCTCAGCGCACGCAATAACGGGAGACCCTCCGCCTTGCCCCCGGAGGTCCGGGCGACGTGCCCATTCCTCCTCGGCGGAGGGTCTCGGGTGACAGGCGCCGAGGATCACTCCGCGGCGCTGTCGACATCTTCTAGCTCCGGGGCGGCCGGCGGTTGCAGGTCTGCGACAAGTTTTGCGTGCAGCTGGCCCGGTGCGCGCGCGCTTGTGTCGTGGATACTGCGGCGATGCGCCAGGTGCGACGACATGGACGAGCTGGACTGGGCTGGCCCTTGCTCGTGGCCCTGGGCTGCAGTGCGCCGCAGGCCGGCCTGAACGACGGCGTGCTCCGGCTGCCGAAGGTCCTGCGCGAAGTCTCCGGGATCGCGGTGGTCGACGAACGCACCATCGCCTGCGTGCAGGACGAGGTCGGGTCCCTGTTCTTCGTCGACCTGCGCGGCGAACGGCCGGTGCGCGAACTGCCGTTCGGGCCGCCCGGGGATTACGAAGGACTGGCGCGCGTCGGCGAGGCGTACTGGGTGCTGCGCAGTGACGGGGTGTTGCTGCAGCTCGAAATGCGTGGTGCGCAGTTGGCGATCGCGGCGACCCATCGATTGCTGTTGGCCCACCAAGAGTACGAAGGCCTGTGCTTCGATGCCCGACGCGGCGCCTTGCTGGTGTTGCCCAAGGATCCCGTCGGGGACGGACCCGACGGCAAGGCCCAGATCGGCGTCTACGCCTTCGATCTGGCGGCGGGTGCGTTCCAGACGCAGCCGGTGCTGGTGCTGTCGCGCCGCGCGGTCCAGGAGCAGCTCGAACGGCTCGGGGTGGCGCTGCCAACGCGCACCACGGGCAAGGGCAAGGAGCGACCGGTGCTCAAGCTGCACTGCAGCGAACTCACCGTGGTGCCCGGCAGCGACGAGCTCCTGGTGCTGTCGGCCGTGGACCACCTGCTGCTGCGGGTGGCGCCGGACGGCACCGTCCGCGGGGGGCGCGCGCTGGATGCCGAGCTGTTGCCGCAGCCCGAGGGCATGGCGGTGCTGGCCGATGGCCGCTTGCTGGTGGCGAGCGAAGGTGGCAAGGGCCGCGCCGTGGCGCGGGTCGTGCCCCTGCCCTGATTGGCGGGGGCGGTGCCGGTCACTGCAGGCGTGCCAGCAAGCTCTCGATCCGTGCTTCGATGTCGGCGGGGGCGCCGGCGAGCCCAGCCTTGGCGCATCGCTGCTGCGCCATCTGGGCCTCCTGCTTGGCGCGGGCCGAATTGCCTTCGAACGCCAGCAACTCGGCCCGCACCAGGGTCCAGAAGGCGCTGGGGCTCGTGGGGGGGCCGTTGCGGGTGCGTTCGCCGCCGTCGGCCATGTTGTCGAGATTGCGCCGCTGGTTGCTGTCGAACTGCTGCACGGCAGCGCGCCGGCGTTCGACGTCGGGCTGCTGCGGATCGAGGTCGAGCCAGAGCAGCTCCAGGTAGGCCTCTCGGTAGGGGCGGCTGCGCGGGGTCTTGTTCTGGCTGCCGGTCAGCATCTCGATGTGCCGGGCCAGGTGTTGGCGGGCGCTTTCGCGTTGGCCCAGCCGCGACAGCGCGACTCCGAGTTGGTATTCGGCGTTGTACTCACGCTCGGTGTGCAGCTCGAGCCAGCCCTCGGCCAGGTCGCGCAGGCGCTGCCATTCCCGCTCCGAGCGCCAGACCTCCGCCAAGTAGGGGCCGAAGCTGTCGATCATGTACTCCGGGACCCGGAGATCGCGCACCAGGGCGGCCGCGACCGCGTAGTCCTTGCGCCGCCAATGCACCTCGGCGAGCCGCCAGCGGAAGCTCAAGAACTCGGGGAATCTGGCCACTCCCGCTCGTGCGACCTTCTCGATCAGATCGACGTTGGCATGCCGCGCCGCGAACAGCTCGGCATCGCTCAGTCCCGGCAGTGACAGGGTTCCGGCGGCCAGTGCGTCTTCGTAGCCGTGCTGGGCTTCGGCTGGGTCGAGCCACTGCAGGACCGCCAGCCGCTTCTCCTGGCCGATGGCGGTCCCGAGCGTGTCCAGCTCGGCCCGGGCTTCGTCGTTGCGGCCGAGCCTGGACAGCGCGGTGGCCCGGTACAGGCGCAGGTACGGCTCGACACTGCTGCTGCGCGCTGCCAGCCGGTCGAGGGCCGCGAGCGCGGCGCCGTAGCTGCCATCCGTGCTGTAGGTTCGTGCCAACAGCAAGTACGCGCGCTGGTCGTCGGGGTGGTTGGCGAGATGGGCTTCCAGCACCGCGCGCGCTCGATCGCGGTCGATTTCGTGCCACGCGGTGGCCTGCCAAGCGACGACCGAAGGCAACTCTGGCCAGTTCTTGGCCATGGCGTAGCAGCTCGCTTCGACGGCCTTGCGGTCGCCGGCGATCGCTGCGGCGAAGGCGCGCAGGCCGTGCAGCAGGGCCTTCGGCTCGGTTGCCTGCACTTCGCGCTCGAGATCGCTGGCGGCGATGGCGTGGTCGGCCTTGGCCATGGCGTTCTGGGCCCACAGCACACGGTCGACGAGCCGGAGCAGGATGTCCACGTCCTCCTGGCTGGTGCGCAATGCGGCGACCTCCTCTTCGGTGAAGTACCACCGACCGGCCGTGACCCGTTGCCGAGCGAGCTGGGTGCCGCGAGTGCGCAGCCCGGCTCGTTCCGCGGCATCGATGTGCCGCAAGGCGCCCTTCGGATCCTGTCGCGACTGCAGCGAAACCAGGGTCGCGAACAGATCCGGGTGGGTCGGCCACTTCTCCGCCAAGTCCTGCAGCCTGTCCAGTTCCGCCTGCTCCAGCTCCTGGCGCACCAAGAACATTTGCAGCGCGTAGTCGACCTCGGTGGCCACGGCCTTGGCGCCCGCGATGCGATCCATCTGCTCCAGGCGCGGCAGGGCCTGCCACAGTTGGACGCCGAAGTAACCACCTGCGCCCAGTGCTGCGCACAGCAACAGCAGCATGGCGGCGAGCCACGGTTGGGCGCGCACCCACCAGCGCACGCGATCGAGCCGCGAAGTGGCGCGCGCCTGCACCGTGCCACCCTCGAGGAACGCCTTCAGATCGTCGGCGAACGCCGCGGCCGTCGGACAGCGGTCCGCTGGCACCGGCGCGATGGCGCGGTGCACGATGTTCGCCAGTGGCTTGGGCACCTGGGCCAGCTGTTGCAGCGGCGGAAAGCGCCCGGTCTGGATGTCCTGCAGCACCTTGGACACGTCGTGGGCGCGGAACGGATGGCGCCGGGCCAGCAGCTCGTAGAGCGTCACCCCGAGCCCATACACGTCGGTGTGCGGGCCTATTTCGCGGTCGGCGCGGCGCAGCTGCTCAGGGGCCGCGTACATCGGCGTGCCGGCGAAGCTGCGGGTCTGGCTCCATTCGCCGCCCAGTTCGCGGACCACGCCGAAGTCCGCCAACAGCGGCATGCCGCTGCGGTGCACCAGCACGTTCGACGGCTTGATGTCGAGGTGCAGCAGCTTGTGGTCGTGCACGTGCTGCACGGCGCGGGCCACTTGCTCCATCATGCGGGCGAAGATCCGGTGCGCAGGGCCTTCCAGGCGCGCCTGGTGTTCGGGGGCCGTGCCGAGCGTGCGCTGCAGGATCTGTCCGTCCAGGGGATCGGCGGTGCTCGGCAACTGCTGCAGCAGGCCGGCCAGGCTCAAACCGTCCACCCAGTCCATGGCGATCGCCAGCACGTCGCCGTGTTGCACGATGTCGTGCACGGCGACGATGTGCGGGTGGGCCAGCTGGGCCAGGGCGCGCGCTTCGGTGACCAGCCGATGGCGGGCGCGTTCGCCGCCGCCCAGCCAGTGCGGCACCACCTTGAGCGCCACGTGGCGGTTCAGGCGTTCCTGCACCGCCAAGTAGACGGTGCTCATGCCGCCCTGGCCGATCTCGCAGACGATCCGGTAGCCCGGGATCTGCAGCGCACCCGCGGCGGGCCGCTCTTTCGCCTGCAGCGACTCGAACACCGCCGGCAGGTTGCCGCGCAGTTCGGGATTGGCCAGCACCTCGGCTGGCAGGGCCACGGTCCGGCCCGAAGCCAGATCGTCGGCGATCCGTTCGCGCAGCTCCGGGGGCAGCTCGTTCGGCCGCGCCGGGTTCGGTTCGGCCGCGGGGGTGTCGCCTGGGTTGCTCATGATGCTGCGGGGCTTCAGGATCCCGCGGCGGCACCGCCGTGCAGCAACGCCACCACCAGGCCGGCGTAGAGCACGCCGGACACGATCAGCGGTACGTCCCGGAACAACAGCCGCGCCGGATCGCCGCCTTCGCTCTTGCGGTAGACCAAGAACAGGTAGCGGAACACGCCGTAGGTCACGATCGGCACGGTGAACATCAGCCGGTCGGTGCCGTGCCGGCGCACGGTTTCTTCACTCACCGTGTAGAGCGAGTAGCTCAGGATGCTCAGCGCCGCCAGCGGGCCGATCATCATGTTGAGGAACGCCAGCGTGTAGTCGGCCATGGTCGCGCGCGTCTGGCCGGTGGCTTCGACCTGGCGGCCCACTTCCTCGTAGCGCTTGCAGAAAGCCAGGAACAAGGCGAAGAAGAACGTGCACAGGAGCAGCCAGTGCGACGCATCGACGGCGATCGCCGCCGCACCGGCCTGCACGCGGATCTGGAAGCCGAGGGCGATGCACATGCAGTCGACCACCACCAGCCGCTTCAACCAGAACGAGTAGAGCAGGTTGAGCACCAGGTAGCCGGCCGGCCACAGCACGAACAGGCCCGGCCGCGCGGCGTTCGGCACGGCGAAGCCGATGCCGAAGGCCAGCGCCAGCATGCCCAC
Organism: Planctomycetota bacterium; assembly: GCA_016795295.1. GTDB lineage: Bacteria > Planctomycetota > UBA1135 > UBA1135 > UBA2386 > JAEUHP01. The sequence goes on from JAEUHP010000026.1 coordinate 28,719, forward strand.
CAGCAGCAGGCGGGCGGCGGGCAGCGGCAGCCGCCCCGAGGCGATCGGCCGCAGGCGCTTCTTCGGATGGCGGGCGTCCTCCTCGCGGTCGACCAGGTCGTTCAGCAGGTAGATCGAACTCGCCGCCGCACAGAACGCTGCGAACGCGAGGCCGGCGGCCAGCCAGGCCGAGCCCTCTCCGAGGCGCTTGGTGAAGAACAGCGGAGCCAGCACCAGCAGGTTCTTGACCCACTGGTGGGGACGCAAGGCTTCGAGCGCGACCGGCATGGGATGGCGATCATTGGCGCTGCCGCGGCCAAGGCAAGCCCTAGTGCGGCGTTCCGTACGCTCCGTCGCCGGGCTATCGTGCCCCGCCATTCCATGCGCGGCGCTCGCACCCAAGGCCTCGACGGCCTGTTCCGTCCCCGTTCCGTGGCCGTGGTCGGCGCCAGCCGGCGGCCTGGCTCGATCGGCCGCCAGATCGTCGCCAACCTGATCCAGGGTGGTTTCCAGGGGCCGGTCTACCCGGTCAACCCGAAGGCCGAAGTGGTGCTCTCGGTGCCCGCCTTCGCCAGCGTGAAGGCGATCCCCGGCCCGGTCGACTTGGCGGTGCTGGTGGTGCCGCCCGAAGTCGTGCTGACCGTTGCCGAGCAGTGCGGCAAGAAGGGCGTGAAGGGGCTGGTGGTGATCACCGCCGGCTTCCGCGAGATCGGCGGGGTCGGCATCGAACGCGAAGCCCAGCTGCGGCGCATCGCCGACCGCTACGGCATGCGCGTGGTCGGGCCGAACTGCATGGGCATCCTCAACACCCAGCCCGAGTTCGCCTGCAACGCCAGCTTCTCCGCCGCGCAGCCGCTGCCGGGCAGCGTGGCGATGGTCTCGCAGTCCGGGGCGCTCGGCGAGGCGATCCTGGCCGACGCCGCCCAGGCGGGCCTCGGTGTGGCCATGTTCGCTTCGGTCGGCAACCGCGTCGACGTCACCGCCGCCGACCTGGTCGCCTACTGGGGCGACGACCCGCACGTGAAGGTGATCCTGCTCTACCTGGAGACGGTTGGCGAACCGCAGGAGTTCGTGCAGGTGGCGCGGGCCGTGGCGCGCAAGAAGCCGATCATCGCGGTGAAATCGGGGCGCAGCGACGCGGGGGCGCTGGCGGCCAGCTCGCACACCGGTTCGATCGCCGGCGCCGACGTCGCCGCCGACACGCTGCTGCAGCAGTGCGGGGTGCTGCGCGTGGACAACTTCCGCGACATGTTCGCGCTGGCGCAGGCCCTGCTGCACCAGCCGCCGCCGCGCGGCGAACGCATGGCGGTGGTGACCAACGCCGGCGGCCCGGGCATCCTGGCCACCGACGCCCTGGTCGGCCTGGGCATGGCCATGGCGAACCTCACCCCGGCCACCGCCAAGGCGCTGCGCAAGGTGCTGCCGCCCGAAGCGAGCGTGCACAACCCGGTCGATCTGATCGCCTCGGCCGATGGCCGGCGCTACCGCGACGCGCTGCGGGTCGTGGCGCGCGACCCCGGCATCGACGGCCTGGTGGTGCTGTTCGTCTCGCCGATCATGATCGACGCTGCGGCGGTGGCGCAGGCGATCGTCGACCAGACCCGCGGCCTCGGCAAACCGGTGCTGGCCTGTGTGATGGGCCGCGAACGCAGCGACGAGGCCCAGCGCCTGCTGCAGGACGCCGGCATCCCGGTGTTCCGTTATCCCGAGGACGCGGCGACCACGCTGCGCCTGATGCTGCGGCGCGGTCGCTGGCTCGAACGGCGGCCGGTGCCGGTGCCCGCGCTGCGCGTCGACAAGGCCGCGGTGGCGAAGCTGCTGCGCCAGCACCGCAGCAGCGAATGGTTGCCGGCAGCTGCCGCCGAAGCGGTGCTCGCCGCCTACGGCGTGCCGTTCGCGCCCAGTCTGCGCGTCGGCGACCCCGGCGAAGCGGTGGCCGCCGCGCACCGGCTCGGTTTTCCAGTGGTGGTCAAGGCCGAGGCCGCGCAACTGCTGCACAAGAGCGAACACCGCGCGGTGCGCACCGGCTTGCGCTCCGGCGACGAAGTGTTCGCCGCCGCCAAGGAGCTGCTCGAGCGCCTGCGCGAGGACTTCCCCGACGTGGCGCTGCAGGTGCAGGCCCAGGCCGAAGGCCACCGCGAAGTGCTGGTCGGCATGACCCGCGATCCTCGCTACGGGCCGCTCTACGCGGCTGGCCTGGGCGGGGTGCAGGTCGAGGTGCTGCGCGACGTCGCGGTGCGGGTCGGGCCGCTCGACGGGCGTGATCCCGCGGAGATGTTCGCCGGTCTCAAGGGCGCGGCACTGCTCGGCGCGTTCCGCGGCGCCCCCGCCGCGGACGTCGACGCTGCAGTCGCCGTGCTGCTGCGCCTGCAGAAGCTGGTCGAGGACTTCCCGCAGATCCGCGAGGTCGAGGTCAATCCCCTGATCCTGGCGCGCGCCGGCCGGCGCAGCGCCGCGGTCGACGCGCGCCTCCGGCAGGAGCTCTCCTGATGGCCGAACTGCGTTTTTCGCTGGTGGTGCCGATCTACAACGAGCAGGAGAACGTCGCCAACCTGCTCGACGAAGTGGCGGCGGTGCTGGCGCCCCACGGGCCGTTCGAGATGCTCGCGGTCGACGACGGCAGCCGCGACGACAGCCTGCGCTGCATGCGCGACTGGAAGCAGCGGCACGGCGCCGCCTGGCTGCGCATCGTGGTGCTCGAACGCAACTGCGGGCAGAGCGCGGCGGTGATGGCCGGTGCCGAACAGGCGCGCGGGCCGCTGGTCGCCACGCTCGACGGCGACATGCAGAACGATCCCCGCGATCTGCCGGCGATGCTGGCGCGCGTCGAAGCGGGCGAGGCCGACGCGGTGGTCGGCGTGCGGCGCAAGCGGCGCGACACGTTCGTACGGCGGGTGTCGTCGCGCATCGGCAACGGGGTGCGCAACTGGCTGACCGGCGACCGCGTCACCGACGCGGCCTGCGGCATCAAAGTGATCCGGCGCGAGTACTTCCTGCGCGCGCCGAAGTTCGTCGGCATGCACCGCTTCATGGCGACGCTGGTGCGTTACCTCGGCGGGCAGGTCGTGGAGGTGGACGTCAACCACCGGCCGCGCGCGGCGGGGGTGGCGAAGTACGGGATCGGCAACCGGATCTGGAAAGGCCTGCGCGACTGCTTCGCGATGCGCTGGCTGCGCACGCGCCTGCTGCTGCACCGGGTCAAGGAGGAGTGCTGATGTTGGCGAACGTGGTCGATGGGCTGGTCGAGTCGACGCCTTGGTATTGGTGGGCGATCGGTTTCGGCGGGCAGTTGGTGTTCGGTTCGCGGTTCTACGTGCAGTGGATCGCCAGCGAGCGGCAGCAGAAGAGTGTGATGCCGGTGGTGTTCTGGTGGTTGAGTCTGGCTGGTGGGCTGATGACGCTGGCGTACGCGATCTACCGGATGGACCCGCCGTTCATCATGGCGAACCTCGGTGGGCCGCCGATCTACGCGCGCAACTTGTGGTTGATCCGGCGGCAGCGGCGGTTGGCGGCGGGTGGGACGGAAAGTGATCGTAAGTGATCGATTGGAGGAGGCTGTCGGCTTCAAGATCGGCGCGGCGAACTGAGCCACGCTCGCCGCACGGAGTCGCACGGCACCGGCCGATGTTGGCGAGAACTGTATCGTAAGTGATCAATTGCGGTCGATGTTCCGATAGAATCGCTCACCAGTGATCGCATGAAGATCGACCGACTCACCCCCACCGCAGAGGTCCTGCGCGAACTCGGGCGCCGCCTCGCCCACCTGCGCAAGCAGCATGGCTTCTCGCAGCAACGCCTCGCCCAGGCCGCTGGCGTGGGGATCGCCACGCTGCGGCGGATCGAAGACGGGCGCGACGGCAAGCTCGGTTCGTGGGTGCGCCTGCTGCAGCCGCTCGGGCTGGATGCTTCGCTCGAGCAGCTGCTGCCCGCGGACTTCCGTTCGCCGCGGGCCGAGGCGCTGCAAGGGGCGCGCCCGCGGCGCCGGCGCGCCGGGGGTGGTGCCGGGCCCGGGTTCGTGTGGGGGGACGGCAAGCCGTGACCACGGCGACGGTGCGGCTGTGGGGCACGCCGATCGGCTACGTGGCGATGGACCGTGGCGAACGCTTCGCGCGGTTCGAATACGACCCGCAGTTCGCCGCAGCGGGGATCGAACTGGCGCCGCTGCAGATGCCGGTCGTGCCGGGGCGCGTCTACCAGTTTCCCGGGCTGGCGCCGCGGTCGTTCCATGGCCTGCCGGGCTTGTTGGCCGACAGTCTGCCGGATCGTTACGGCAACCGCCTGATCGACGTCTGGCTGGCGCGCACCGGCCGGACTCCTGAGCAGTTCCACGCCGTGGATCGCCTGTGTTACACCGGCACGCGCGGCATGGGGGCGCTGGAGTTCGAGCCGTCGACCGGCCTCGACGATCGCGCGGACCAACGCCTCGAAGTCGCCGACCTGGTCGAACTCGCCGCCGCCGCGTTCGCCGCCAAGGATCGGCTCGCCGCCGTGCTGGACGGGGAGCGCGGCGAACGGGCCCTGCTCGACATCCTCAGGGTCGGCACTTCGGCGGGCGGGGCGCGGGCCAAGGCGGTGATCGCGTTCGATCCGCGCACCAAGGAAGTTCGCTCGGGGCAGACGCAGCTGCCTTCTGGCTTCGAGCACTGGCTGATCAAGTTCGACGGCGTGGCCTACTCCGGCGACTGGGGCCTCGCCGACCCGAAGGGCTACGGTCTGCTCGAGTACAGCTACTCGGAGATCGCCAAGCAGTGTGGCGTCACCATGGCCGAGTGCCGGCTGCTGCAGGAGAACGGGCGCAGCCACTTCATGACGCGGCGGTTCGATCGCGAAGCGGACGGCGGCAAGCGCTTCGTGCAGACCTTCGCCGCGCTGATGCACTACGACTTCCACGAGAGTGGGGCGTATGCCTACGAGCAGCTGTTCCTGCTGATGAAGCAGCTCCGGGTGCCGCCGGCAGCCTTCGAGCAGCAGTTCCTGCGGGTGCTGTTCAACCTGGTGGGCTGCAACCAGGACGACCACGTCAAGAACTTCGCGTTCCTGATGGATCGCCGTGGGCAGTGGGATCTGGCGCCGGCCTACGATCTGTGCCACGCCGAGGGCAGCGCATTCACGGCGCGGCACCAGCTCAGCCTGAACGGCAAGACGGCAGGCTTCACGCGCGACGATCTGCAGCAGCTCGCGGACTACGCCGGGCTGCCGCGCGGCCGGGAACGCCGGCTGCTGGAGCGGGTGGTGGCGGCGTTCGCCGGTTGGCGGGCGCTGGCGGAAGAGCTCGGGGTGCCGGAGCCGCTGGTGGCGCATGTTTCGCGCACGCTGCGGCTGCAGTGGTGAGGGTCTGCGGCGTGTTCGTGGGCGTGAGTTTGCTGCGGCCGTGGGGCAGCGGCGGTGGACGAAAAACGATCGTAAGTGATCGTTTTATTGTCATTCAGGCCAATTTACGATCACTTACGATCGATTGCGGATCTCGACTCTGAGCCCGCCAAGTGGTTGGCGCGCGCTGCCTCCATGGGTGAAAAACGGCACCCAGAGTGCAATCTTTCAACCATGATCCTCGGGGTCGATACCAAGCGGAGTTGCGTGCCGCACTCGCCCGCAGCGCGATCGCCCTGCTGGTCGGTCCGCGCCAGTGTGGCAAGTCGAGGTCAACCTGCCGGAGTCGCCGGTAGCTGGCAGCACAGAAGCGATGTAGCTATTTCACACCCTTCTAAAAAGTCCCGAAGGTGATCGTCAGCGCATTCGTGCTCGTGAGAGCCAGAGCGGTGCCATGTGGATCGATCTCCAGGGGAGCCACTTGATGGTGCATTGCCAAGCCCGCAAGTGCCATTGCGTTGGGAATAACGACTTGCGTCGTCAAGGCCCCAAGATTCGGAGAACGGAGGATTACATGGTCGATTGTAACATATTGCATGCACCCCGCAACGCCTTGTGCCAGTATCGATGTCAGCGGAGAGGACGTGGTGCCGAGGCCGAGGACATCGAAAGCGACTGCATTTGCCGGCATGCCGGTGGCCATCGCGGTGAACGTCGATCCGATCCAAGGTAATGAGGTCGACGTCAAGAAGTTCAGTCCGCCCGAACCAATACAGCCCACGCCGAGCGAGCGGACATTCGCAGGACATGTGGTGGTGCGTCGCGCGAAATAGGCAGAAATGCTCCCTCCAGCATTGTTGAACCGGCCGCCGACGACGATGTCCCCCGTCGGCAAGGAAGCAAGCGATGCTATCGAGCCGTCCAGTCCGGTGCCCAACGCCGACCAGATGCTCCCATTCCAACGTGCGATGCGGCTGGCTCCGGTGGTGCCGATCGCGGTGAAGTCGCCACCGGCCACCAGATCGCCGTTGGGCAGAACGGTCAGCGTGCAGACCGTGACGTTCGCCCCGAAGCTCAACGGAAACCAGCCAGTACCGTTCCACTGCGCGATGCGATTGGCTGCGACACCACCGGCCACGGTGAAGTCGCCACCGGCAACCAGGTCGCCATTCGGCAGGGTGGCAAGAGCCCGGACTGCGTTGTTCATTCCTGAGCCCAGGGGCGCCCAGTTTGCACCGTCCCAACGTGCTATGCGGTTGGCTGCGATGCCACCGGCAGTCGTGAAGCTCCCGCCGGCGATCAAGTGGCCATTGGGCAGTCTGACCAAGGCGCTCACCGCGCTGTTCATGCCCGCGCCCATTGACGCCCAGTTCGTGCCGTCCCAGCGAGCAATGCAGTTGGCTGCCGATCCCCCTGCGATGGTGAAGTAGCCTCCAGCGACAAGATCGCCGTTGGCCAAGTCCAACAGAGAATGAACTTCCATGTCGATCCCGTTGCCCAGAGGAAACCACGCGGAACCGTTCCATCTGGCGATATTGCTGGCGCTGGAGCCTCCTGCCGTGGCGAACCGGCCACCAGCGACGAGATCTCCGTTCGGACGCACTGCCAGAGCGCGAACTGGCCCGTCGGTCCCTGTTCCCAAGGTGGACCATGTGGAACCGTTCCACTGCGCTAGGTGATTGGCATTGGCCCCACCAGCAGAGTTGAAGCTGCCGCCAGCTACAAGGGTGCCATCGAAGCGCGCCAGCAACGTGTCGACCGAGGCATTCAGCCCGGAACCGAGGGCATGCCACGAAGTGCCGTCCCAGCGTGCGATGCTTCGCACCGTCACGGTACCAGCCCAACTCAGGTAACCACCAGCCACAAGGTCGCCGTTCGTCAAGATTGCGAAACAACGGGCATCGCCGCCGACTGTCCCCGAGCCGAAGGCGGACCATGAGATGCCATCCCACTTGATGATACTGGTGGACACTCCGCCCACGTTGAACCAGGAGCCACCGACGACCAGATCGCCGTTCGGCAGGCATTTCAGCTTGGAGCTCGTGTTGCTCAGGCCGGTGCCCAGTGGCAGCCAGGCGGCTCCGTTCCAACGGGCGATGCCTGAGACCCTGACTCCCGAAGCGAAGCCGAAGCTGCCCGATGCCACCAAGTCGCCGTTGGTCATCGTGGTCAGGCAGAACACTCGTCCATTCACACCCGATCCGAGCGGCGACCAAGCAACCCCATTCCAACGCGCGACGTAGCTGACGGCGACCCCTCCGGCGACGGTGAAACCACCTCCGGCGACCAGGTCGCCATTGGGAAGGAGTGCCAAGGCATGGACGGTGGTGTCCATGCCGGAACCCAGCGGCGACCAGGCCGCCCCGTCCCAACGGGCAACGTGGTTGGCGGAGACGCCCCCCACTGCAGTGAAAGTGCCACCGATCACGATGTCGCCGTTCGGCATTGCAACAAGGTCTGAAACGTTGCCTGCTAGCCCTGAGCCCAGTGGCGCCCAACCAATACCGTTCCATCGCGCGATGCCGTTGGCTGCCACACCTCCAGCCATTGTGAAGCCTCCTGCAGCGACGAGGTCCCCGTTCGGCATGTTTGCCAATCTACCAACCGTGTTGTTCATCCCCGAGCCACCGAAGGTCGACCAATTGCCTGTCACCGGGTCGAAGCTGGCGATCCCGTTCGCTGGGACCGAACCGGCGAGGGTGAAGTTGCCGGCCACGACGAGTATCGGACTGGCTGGACCGCTGCCATCAGGGTCCCACGACTCGACCGCAGTGACTGCGCCGTTGAGACCTGGGTAGCCTTCTCCGGGCTGCCACTGACTGGTGCACTGCGCCATCGCTGGAGTCAGACCGAGGAGGAGCGGCAAAAGAAGCGACGACAGAGCCACTAGGTGCGAAAGCGACATCGACTTGGACTTCGAGGTGTTTAGCTTGCAAGCCGGGGGCATGTTGGGGCCCTGGCAAAAGTCATGCCAGCACATAGGGCGGCGGCGATGCTCTTTGCAGCACGGCTGCGGCCCCTTCCCAGTTGGACCAGCATACCAGAACTGACCTCAGCGATGGGGCCCGGGGAGTTTTCGCCCTACAGGATTCCTGCCGCGTGTGGACTCTCGGGACCAGGGGAAGGTTGAGCAAGCGAGGTTCCGGCGCAGGTGGCTTGTTACCGAGCAGTAACAGCGCGGCCACCCTGCCTTCCACCGCATGCCGCCTGCTCTGCCAGGGGTACAGGGGTGGCCACCGCGCAGCATGGTCTCATCCGGGCCGTCTTGTAGACCATGGCGTGGAGGGCCAACACACCGAGCGTCAGACCAAGAACGAAGAGAGCGACGGAAGCCAGCGGCTGGGCTTCCGGTACCGCCAGATCGAGGTCGCTGTTCGCGTTCGTCTGCCCTCGGGCGAGGGATCCGAACAGCCAGATGGCCTGGACCTCGCAGCTGGTCTCGCGGATGCGCCTCAGCAGCGGCGGCTGCGCCGCGGCGAGTACTGGGTCGGCGTAGGCTGGTTCGGGTGGCACGCACGGGTGCTTCCACGGAGCGGACGCTGGGCGATGCCCAGCGGTGCGTGATCGCGCCTGGCTGCGGGAGCAGCCTGGAGCCGAACACGGTGACTGCGTGGGGCGGTGCGGGGTCTGGCCGCGAGTGCGACCGTGACCACGACCGAATTCTCCGGCGCGGTTCCGGCGATCCTGACGGAGGTTGGCCTCGCGTCGCACACCTTCGCGCCCGTGTCGATGCCGCCAGATGTTGACGGCGAACTGACATTGGCGTTGTAGTGCGGTGACCATGGTGCGAATGCGCGTTGCGTTGCCCGGCTGTTTGCTCGGGCTCCTGACTGGTTGTTGGCGTCCCGCCACACTGGCGGCTCCATGTCCTGCGGACGGGCGCTTCGTGGCCGTCTACATCGAGGACGATCCCGACGAGAAGGCCGAGAAGATCGAAGGCAAACTCGTCGCTTGGAGCGATGGCTGGGCGTCGCTGAAGACGGTCAGCTTCACGATCCACGTTCCTGTGACGCGGATCCGCGCCGTCCACGACTTGGGCAAGTGAGCTCGAGCAGTTGCCTCGCGACACCGTCCATCCGACCAAGTGTGTCCTGCGAGCGGTATCGTGGCGCGCCAATGCTCGATCTCGCGTCACGACTGCACCACATGGGCTTCTGTGTCGAAGCTCTCGAGCGTCCCGAGGCGATGCGCCGCTGGAGCGACTGGTGCCGCTCCTTCTGCGAGATCGTCAAGGCGAGCGAAGGCCGATACACCCGCCGGGGTTTGCACTGGCACGCGTTCGCCGAGGGCCTCGTCCCGTCGATCTCGGGTCACGCTGCGCGGCGCCAGTATCTCCAGATCGAGCCCGAGACGTTCTTCGTCGTGCCGGAGAACTGGTCCACCGGCTTCGGCGTGCGCGCAGCGGGTGCGGCGATGCCGGACCTGACCTTCCTCACCAACGACCTGTACGTCTTCCCCGAGTCGCTGGAGTGGACCATGGTCTTCACGCACGAAGCTGGTTACGGGCCGTACTTCACGCGGCGGGAGTGGTGCAGCGTGCCGCCGGGGTGAGCGAACCGGCGGGAGGGCATCGGGATCCAGCGGCTCGTGCGGAGCAAAGGCGCGCGCCTGGACACTCCATGCTTGTGCATCGGTGCCGTCGAAGGCACCGCGCGCGCGTGACGCAGCCCCGCCGCTGCGCCATTCTCCCACTCCCACCATGAAACTCCGCACCGCTCCGTTGCTCGCCGCCCTCGCCTTCCCGCTCCTCGCGCAGGCGCCGACCGAGCCAACCCCCCAGAAGCCCCAGCGCGCCGTGCTCGTGACCGGCGCCAGCACGGGCATCGGCCGCAAGACGACCGAGGTGCTCGCACAGAACGGCTTCTTCGTCTACGCGACCGCGCGCAAGGACGACGACCTGAAGGCGCTCGCGGCGCTCCCGAACGTGCAAGCGCTGCGCCTCGACGTGACGAAGCAGGACCAGATCGACGCTGCCGTGAAGACGGTCCAGGAAGGCGGGCGCGGACTGTTCGCGCTGATCAACAACGCGGGCGTCGCCGTGCTGGCGCCACTGATCGAGGTGAGCGAGAGGGACCTCGCGTTCCAGATGGACGCCAACGTCTACGGGCCCTACCGCATGACCAAGGCGTTCGCGCCGCTGCTGATCGAGAGCAAGGGGCGCGTCCTGACGACGGGCTCGATCTCGGGCATCGTCACGTGGCCGATGGGCGGGCCGTACACGATGAGCAAGCACGCGGTCGAAGCCTTCACCGACACGCTCGCGGCCGAGCTGCAGCCGTTTGGGGTGCAGGTCAGCGTGGTCGAGCCTGGCAACTATCGCTCGGAGATCATGGCCAACATGAAGGAGCGGCTCGTGCAGGGCGGCTACGGCGGCGCGGGCTCGCGCTACCAGAAGCAGCTCGATCGCCTGCTGACGCAGCCGATGCATCGCGAGCAGTACAGGGAGCCCGACGACGTCGCCGCCGCATATCTCTCGGCGCTCGAGGACGCGACGCCCAAGCGCCGCTACATGGTGGTGCCCGACCAGCGCGAGGCGGAGCTGACCATTCGCGCGGCGATCGCGCGGGTCGTTCAGCTCAATGCCGAGCAGGCGTTTGCCTACGATCGCGACGCGCTCGTGAAGCTGCTCGACGAGGAACTGCGCAAGCAGCAGTGAGGGGCGAGCCCCGCAGCGGCGCCCCGCTCGCTCAGCCGATCCGCACCGAATACACCGGCGGCAGATGGTGCGACACCGCCTGCCAGTGATCGCCGCGGTCTTCGCTCAAGAACAGATTGCCAGTGGTCGTGCCGAACACCACCACCCCGCCGCGCTGGGCCAGCGCGTGCCGGTAGACCACGTCATAGGCGTCGCGTCGCGGCAGACCGGTGCGCAGTTGCCGCCAGCTTGCCCCGCCGTCTTCGGTGCGCGCGACGAACAGGCTGCCGTCGACGGTGATGCGCTGCGCATCCGAACGCCCTGGCACCAGCCAGGCGACGCGCCCGTCGCGGTCGTCGGTCGCCACCGGAAAGCCGAACCCGACGCCCTGCTTCGGGCCATTCACCTTGCGCCAGCTGCGCGCGCCGTCCTGGCTGTAGAAGACCCCGCAGTGGTTCTGCTGCCAGACGTGGTCGGGATCGCCTGGGCAGCGTTCGATGTAGTGCGGATCGTGGCCCCACTCCGCTTCGGCATCGGGGTTGTGGTCCATGGTCATGCCGCGGTTGCGGCTGTGCCAGGTCAGCCCGCCGTCGTCGCTGCCGATCACGCCGGCTGTGGAGACCGCGACCAAGAGCCGCTTCGGATCGCGTGGATCGATGTCCACCGAGTGGATGCCCGGCGCGAACACGCCTTCGGCCGCGGGTGTGCCGAACCACTTGGTTGCGCCGGAGCCCTCTCCGGCGAACAGGTCGCCGCCGCGCGAGGGGTGGTTCCACAGCGGCAGGTTCAGCTGCCACGAAGTGCCGCCGTCGCGGCTGCAGAACAGGCCGCCGGGGATCGTGCCCACGTAGATGGCGCCGTCCGCGGCGAACCCCAGAACCCACAGCTTCTGCAGCGTGGCGGTGCGCACCACGTTGCGGAAGCCGACGCCGAACTCGGCCGTTTCGTCCTCGAACATGTCCTGGCCGAGGTAGCGCGCGCCGGCCGGGTAGGCGATCTGGTTCGGCAGGTCGCGCCAGGTCGCGCCTTGGTCGTCGCTCGTGGAGAGTTTGGCGCCCCAGTGGCCGTGGCCGAGCAGCGCCCACAGCCGGCCGGTGCGGGGTTCGCGGGCGACGAAGTTGACGCCGACGCCGGCGTGGCCGAGCAGGCGCGGTCGCCAGCGTTTGCCGTGCTTCTCGAGAGCGAACGTGCCCTTGCGGGTGCCGACCAGGATTTGTGGGGCCATGGTGGGAGGTGGGGAGGTGGGGAGGTGGGCGAGGTTGGGGGAATCAGCCGCCGCTGAGTGCCTGCAGCAGCGACAAGCGGTCGTTCGGCTGCAGCGCGTCGCTGAGGGTGCGCCGGTCGCGGATCAGCTCCTTGCCGATGAACGCGCTGACGTGCGGCCGCAGCCGGCCGGTCTCGTCGCGCAGGT
>JAEUHP010000052.1 GCA_016795295.1 Planctomycetota bacterium
GAAGTTGGCGCGCAGGTCGGGCTGCTGCCGCGGCGGCACACCCAGCACCAGGGTGTCGAGTTCGGGCAACGCGGCGAGCCGCAGCAAGCCCTCGGGCTCCAGCTCGTCGTAGGCGAGGTCCAGGTGCCGCAGCGTGCGGATCCCCGCCAGCGCCGTCGCGGTCGAAGCATCGAGCCGGATGCTGCCGTTCGGCAGCGCGAGGCTGCGCAGCTCGGGCCACGGCTGCAGGCTGCGGAGCCAATCGGCCGCGACGGGCAGAGCGTGGCAGCCGAGCGAATGCAGGGAGCGCTGCGCCGCGAGACTTGACCACGGCACGCGGGCCGCAACCTGCGCATCCCCGTGCACCAACAGCAGCTGGCGCAGGCCGGAGCGGCGCAGCACCGCTTCGATGGTGCCATCCTGGGCCTCCCGGGTCGAAACCGTGATGCGTGCCACCGCCGCAGGCAGCGCGGCCACCTGTTCCGGGGTGGTCACGACCACCTCGGGCACCCGGAACGTCGGATGACGCTCCTGCTCCCACCACGGGTCGAGCGGGTCGAACTTGCCCTGTGCCGCGGCGGCATCGTCGTGCCGGCGCAGCCACGCCACGCCGAAGGCGACGGTGGCGCCGAGGCACAGCAGCGCGGCCGCGAGCCACGGGCCGTGCCGTCGCTGCGGGCCGGCCCCCCGCGCCTCGAGCTGCGCGAGGTCGGTGTCGAACAGTTCGGCGAGCTCCGCCGACAGCAAGCGCTCGCGCGCCAGATCCCGCACCGGTCCGTCCTTCATGATTCTGCCACCTCACGGCGCAACCGTTGTTCGATGCAGCTGCGCAGCGCCGCCCGCAGCCGGCGCAACGCGGTCTTGATGCCGTCCGGAGTCATCCCGAGTTCGCCACCGAGCGCCTGCCGTCCAGCACCCTCGGCATAGCAGCGGCGCAGCACCTGCTGGCTGCGCTCGGGCAGGCGCCCGACGCAGTGACGCAGGGCGGCCAGGCGCTGGTCGCCAGAGCCGTCGGCACACTGCTCGTGCCAGACCTGGTCCGCCAGTTCGACCTCACGCCGCGCCGCCGCCGACCGCCGTTCGCGCAGCAACAGGTGCTTGGCGACCCCCCGCAAGAACGCACCCGCCGCCGCGGCCCCGCGGTCCTCGAGGGTCTTCTGCAGCGCGACGACGAAGGTGTCCTGGACCAGATCGTCGATGCGATCGGGCCGGGCGCCGAGCACGTAGAGGTAGCGACGCAGCATCGCGGCGTGTGGCGGCAGGGGCGGGGCGCCCGCTACGGCGGTCCGCGCCGGCGCCGGTTCGTTCGGTGTTCGACCGAGCACGTCGACAACATCGCCAGGAGGGGCGGAAAAGGGTTCAGGAATCCCGCAGGTTGGCTGTCACGCGAAGGCGCAACACGGGTGGCGCACCTCCGCAGCCCGAGCGGCCGCGTCCGAGGCACGACGTCGCTCGGCAGCGGTGGTGCGTCGAACGCTGAGGCGGCGCGGCCGAGCGCCGGTTGCCAGCTGGGGACCCGGCCGCCCGGATCCACCACCGAGACGGCCACGGTAGCGCCCGGGGCCAGCCTGTTCCTGGAGTTGCCGCACGACGAACACCGGCAGATCGGCCACGCCCAGCTCCAGGGCGCCCATGGCATCGTGCGGTGCCGCGGAACAGGCGCCGGGCTGGGCGCCAGGCACCGCGGATCGAAGCACCGGCGGCAGGGGGCCGCCTCGAACCGGACGGGTGAAGGCACCACCGGAAGCTCCCCACGGGACTGTCTGCGAAGAACTTGTATCGCTACTGTGAAGAACCGGCGTAGGCGCTCGTTACCCGGACCCCGGCCCTGGCGGATCTGCCCACCGCCTCCACTCCACTCGCCCACCATGACCAACCGCGGTCTGCTCGTCGCCGTGCTGGCGTCTGTTGCCGCCCCAGCCCTCGCCCAGGTCCCCGACCTCTACGACCTGGCGAACGGGGGGCCACGGCTCCCGGACGTTCCGCCAGCCCAACCCTTGGCCGCTGCGGACCAACGCCTGCGCGCGCCCAACCAACAGCGCGACGACGCGGGCCTGGACAGCAGCCGCGCGCTGAACATCACGATCCGCCCGTGACGAGTGCGAAACAGCTCCGGCCGTGACCTACCACAACCGCCACGAATGCAAGTTCGTCGTGCCCGAGACCGTGGCCGGCGCCGTGTTGGCGCGGGCGGCGGCCTTCGTCGAGCCCGATCCGAACGCGCGGACGCGCCCCGGGCACAGCTACCCGATTGCGAGCCTCTACCTCGACTCCGCGGCGCACGCCCTGCAGCAGGAGACGATCGACGGACGCTCCGAGCGCTACAAGCTGCGCATCCGCAGCTATGGCGATGCACCGGAGCAGCCGGTGTTCCTCGAGATCAAGAGTCGCGCCGACCGCATCGTGCACAAGCAGCGTTGCCCGTTGCCGCGGCATCTGCTCGGCCCGTTCCTGCGCGGCCAGGTGCACGACCTGCCCGGCCTGCGCCACGCGGAACGTCAGACCCTCGACGAGTTCGTGCGGCGCATGATCCTGCGCCGAGCCCTGCCCGCCTGCAAGGTGCGTTACGAACGCCAAGCCTACATGGGTCGCGGCGACCACGAGGTTCGGGTCACCGTCGACCGCCAGCTCATGGCGATCCAGGAGTTGGGGCCGGTGCTGCTGCTGCAAGACCCGCGCTATCGGCCGGTGCCGGTGCCCGGCGTCGTGATCGAACTCAAGTTCACCGATCGCTGCCCGAACTGGCTCGGTGACATCATCCGCAGCCTGGACCTGCGCCGACGGTCGTTCTCGAAGTACAGCACCTGCATGGCCGCGCTGGCCAAGCCGACGCGCGTCGTTTCGCCCTGACCATCCCCGCCTACCCGCTGCGATGCCCGAACTGCTGCGCAACCTCGGCGACTGGTCGTTCTCGACCCCAGGTCTGCCGACCCTGCTGTTCTCGCTGCTGCTCGCCTTCGTGCTCAGCAAGCCGTTGGCGTTCGTCTACGTGCGCACCCACCAAGGCACCAGCTACTCGCGCTCGTTCGTGCAGTCGCTGGTGTTGCTGCCGATGATCATCGCGATCGTCATGCTGGCGGTCGGCGACAGCATGGCGCGCGCCTTCGGCCTGTTCGGGGCGCTGGCGCTGATTCGCTTCCGCACGCCGATCAAGGACAGCCGCGACACGGTGTTCTTGTTCCTCGCCGTCGCGATCGGCATCACCACCGGCGTGCAGAACACAACGCTGGCGGTGGTCGGCACCGCCGTCACGCTGGCCTGCGCCTGGTATCTGTTCGGCGTGCGATTCGGGGAACGCATCGCCAACGACGGTGTGCTGCGCGTCTCGCTGCCGCAGCCTGGGGCTCACGACGCCGACCTGCAGGCGATGCTGCGCCACCACTGCCGCGAGTTCTCGTTGGTGAGCCTCACCGAGTCGCACCAACATCCCGGTCACGTCGACTACGCGTGGCAGCTGCGATTGCGCGATCCGAGCTCGCATCCGGCCCTGGTGGCCGACGTGCGCACGCTGCCCGGCGCCACCGAAGTGAGCGTGCTGGTCCAGAGCCAGCACGAGGAGATCTGACTTGGTCTGGCAACCGACCCGAGCCACGAGTTCCTGGTCGCAATCGCTGCGGCGCCGGCTGCGAGCCGCCACTCCGCTCGTGGTCTGGCTGCTCGCCGTGGCGGCCCTGTTCTGGCTCGGCCGCGCGCTGCCGCCGACAGGCTCGATCCGCGCCATCGCCGACGCCCGCAGCAGTGCGGTCAGCCCACCCGTCGACGGCCGCGTACAGACGCTGCTCGTGAACCTGCATCAGGACGTCGAAGCCGGCACCGTGGTGGCACGGCTCGACGACCGCGACGTGCGGCTGCGCTTGAACCAGGCCGGCTTCGAGCTCGAGCGCCTGCGGGCCGACATGGCGCGCGAAGAACTCGATCGGCAGCAGGATGCGCGCAACTCGGCCACCGGGCACGAACTCGAATCCGGCGCCGAACAACGACGACTCGCCACCGCCGTCGAGACGTTCCAACTGGCGGCACTCACCACCCGCACCCAGCTCGAGGAAGCTCGGGTGCGCTTGCAGGGTGCTGCCGTCGAAGCCGAGCGCCAGAGCCAGCTCGGCGGCCAGGGCATGATCGGCCAGCCGGAGGTCGTGCGGTGGGAAACCGAGCGCGGTGCACTGCAGAAGCGCGTCAGCGAGCTCGAGAACCTGCTCGCCGAACAGCGGGCTCGCACCGAGACCGCGCAGCAGCGACTGCGCGACTTCGCGCCCGGACAACCGACGTCGCCGGCGCTCGACGTGGCGCTGGCGCCGATGCGCTGGCGGCTCAAGGACCAGGAAGCCCAGCTCGAACGCATCGCCCATGCGGCCCAGCAACTCGACCTGCGCGCGCCGATCAGCGGTCGCGTCGTCGACCTCCGCTGCCACCCGGGCGAATGGGCGATCGCCGGCACCCCGCTGCTGACGATCGTCGATCCGCGGCCGCGCCGGATCCGCGCCTACGTGCCCGAGTCGGTGCGCAGCACGCTGCAGCCCGAGCAAAACCTGCGCGTGCAGCGGCAGGACGGCACCGAGCTCGGCGCGGCGCCGATCCTGAGCATCTCGCCGTCGGTCGTGCAGTTGCCGGAGCGGTTGTGGCGCGACCCGAGCCAGGCGGAATGGGGCTACGAGCTCGTGGTGGCCGCCATCGGCGGCGAGATCCCCGGGGAGCGGCTGCTGCTGGCGCCGAGCAAGTAGCCGGCCCTGGCTCCAGGGCTGACGAACGCCACGCGATCAGCACCCCCCGGCTCGCTACCGGGCACGGCAGCGTGACTTCGAGTCGCGCCGGCGTGCAGCCGGTAGAGTCGGCAGGCAGAGATCCGAGTGGTCCGCGACCACGGCTCGAACTTCCCATCCCCATGCCAACCACGCTGTTGCCCCTGCTGGTCCTGGTGACCACCGTCCTCGCTCAGGAACCGACCCCACCGGCCACCAAACCACCGGCCGAGGCCACGCCAACCACGCCGCTGCGCTTCGTGTTCCAGTGGCCCGACGCGGGGCGTGTGCGCGTCACGAAGGACGGCGTGAAGCGCGGTGACACGGCCGTCTTGGACTACTTGCTGGTGTGGACTCCGCGCGACGGCGGCGGCCTGCAAGTGCAGCACGCCGATTTCCACTTCCGCTCGGTGAACGGCATGGACACCACCACGCCCGCTCGGCAGAAGGAACTGGCACCGCTGCAGTTCATCACCTCGATCCTGCCGGAACTCCAGGTGGATGCGCATGGTCACGTTGCGAGCGTCGGGCCACTCGCTCCGATGCTCGCCAAAGCCGATGCAAAGATCGAGGCGGAGGAGAGCGCTTCGGCTCGTGCGACGCTGACCAAGATGATGGCGGCGCTGCGCATGCCGTCGGCCGAGAAGGCGGGACAGGCGGGGCTCGCCGACGATTGGTCGGCGTGGGTGGGAGCCTGGGCTGGCGATCTGCCGGCCGCCGGGGCGCAACTGCAGAGGGATGGTCACCTCGTGCACCTGGGCGCCACGTTGCCAGCCAAGGTGACCCTGAAGAATCACGGCGCCGCCGAGGGCCATCCGCACCACGTCCGCCTGACCCGCGTGGCGACGGCCGAAGGCGACGGCGCAAGAACCGCCTTCGCCGAGGCGTTCGCGGCAATGGCGGCCGAATCCGGCCAGAAGTTCGACCCGAAGGCAGTGCTCGAGGTGCGGGTCGAGCTCACCTACGAGGTCGTCACGGATCCGCAGACCCTTCGGCCGCTGACGGCCAAGCGAACGCGCACCGGGCAGATCCGGCTGCAGGATCGGCAGGCACCCGGCATCGACGAGACCACCAAGTTCACCTTCGCGTGGTGACCTGCGGGTCGCGGCGGCGACTTGCCGGCCGGTGCGCGGCTCGAACGGCGCCGGAAAGCCATCCGCAGGCCATGGCGGCGCCGACTGGTTCCTGCAGCGCCGGCGCAGCGTTTCGCGAACGCGGCCAGGCCGTTGGCCATGCGGATCGGCCCTGCATGCCCCGCCGCGTCCCGAGCAAGCCCCCAGGCGGGCCGGCCCCTGCACCGTCCTACCCGATACCCGCTGCCCATTGCTCCCGAGTCCAGAACCCCGCGGCCCCGAACCCGGCGATCCACCGCACCCGGTCGACACGCAGCCGCCAGAACCCGAACCCGTGGGCAGCGGCGAAGCCCGCGGCGCGGGGAAAGCGCTGCGCGTACACCGCGGCGATCGCGTCGGCGTCGGCGCCCGTCGGCTGTTCCGCCTGCACCATCAACGCGATGCGTGCACCGGCCTGGGGCCGTTCGCGCGCGTCCGGGTCGGCGACGAACAGGGTCGCGCGCCCGTCTGCCCGCAGGTTGGCCGTGTGCTCGGCGATGTCGGCGAGCAGGACCACCGCGTCACCATCGGCCAGCTCTGCGTAGGGCACCAAGGACGCGAATGGCCAGCCGTCGTGGGCGGCGTGGGCGGTGGCGAGCACCGCATGGCGTTCCTGGGCGAACAAGTGGCGCATGGCCTGCGGCGTGCCGTCCATCGGCCTCTGCGTAGCGCTCCGCCGGCCGAGCACAAGCAGCGACCGACCGAACCATCGCGCCGCCCGGTGTGGTGTGCAGCCGCCGAGGTCCGCCGCTCCCGCCCGATCTGCTAGCGCAGGGCCATCGGCGGCGCTTCGGGATGCGACGCCTTGGTGCGGACGTACTTGCCGCCGTCCCAGGTGTAGGTGCCGGTCTGGTTGCCGCCACCGTCCTCGCTCAAGTTGATGTACTCGATCGTGCCAGTCGCCGGGTCCCAGAAGTAGAGGCCCCAACCGTAGGTCCGGTTGCCCTCGAAGTTGTGCCAAGTGCCCCAAGTACCGTCTCCATTGCGATCCGGATTGAAGATGTAGAATTCGTTGGGGTTGAGTACACCGTCCAACTCGACGCGCCAAATCCGAGAGCAGGGATCTTCGGGATGCCGTTGTGCGACGGCGGCGGCGCTGAGAACGAAGACGGCCATCAGGGCCGGGAAACCAGGCATCCATCTCGAGAGCATGGGAATCTCCAGGAGTCTGCAGCAGGGTGTTGGGTGTCGCGTGCCGCACGCGCGGCAACGTCCTTTGGTGTCGCGTGCTGGCTCGGCGGTTCGCGGATTCCAGAATTTCCGTGGCGGGTCAGGCCGCCCTTGCGGGCAGGCAGGATCCGCCGCCGAAGGCGGGGTGGGGGCTCACGGGAGCCAAATCGGCTGGCCCGCAAGCGGCGTGCGAAGGGCAATGCGGCCACGCGCCCGGAGCGGGCACCGAGCAGCAGGCCGTGCAGGGGACCTCGTTCTCAGCAATTGCTTGTCGCGGTCCCTCTCCTTCCGCCAGTGTGACGCAATCGCGTGCCACCATCGGCTCCACCCAAGACCTGCACGTATCGTTGATCGCCAGCGTCCTGGTGAACTCCGCGAGAGCCGCGGCGAACGCACCACGTCGCACTCGCGTTCAGCCCGTTCGAGCATTGCGTGGTGGAACCCACGCGAGACGCGCACGCTTGGCTGCGGCCCTGCCTGCAGTAGTTCCCCAGCACAACGTGCCGCCACCCGCAGTTCCCACCCACCCTCAGCGGCGACGGGTCACCACGGCGGCCAGCCATTCTGCGTCGAGCCCGTACATGCCGTGATCCAGCTTCGGCGCCGGCAAATCCTGCCGCAGCACCGCAAGCCGTTGCGGCGCAAACAGCGGCACCAGCGGCAGGTGCTCGTCCAGCCGCGCCTGGATGAGCGCATGATGCCCCGAATGCCCCGCTTCGTCTGGGTCGCTCGCCAAGGCAGCCACCAGCCGCGCCAGTACCTCGTCCCCCTCGACGCCGTGCGGTCGCGACGCGTTCGGCAGCGGCGGCGGCGGCAAGAACCGCGAAACCACCGTCGTATGCGGGTCGTACGGCACGCCATGCGTGCGCTCCAGGCGCAGATCCCAGTCCTTGTCCCCGGCATCGACCACGGTGCAGGGCAAGCCAGCACGCTGCAACTGCGCCGCTACCGCCGCAGCCAACTCCGGCGTGTCGCGATACGGCAGCAGGCGCAGCGCGGCACCCAGCACTGGCTTGCCTGGTGGTGAGGCCACAATCCTGCCCCCAGGCCAATCCCTCACACTTGGTGCGGCGAAGCCCGTCGCCGGATCGCCGAACCCTGCCACCACGCCGCTTATGAGCGCCTGGCGATCGATGGCTGCCGCGACCAGCCGCCGCAGCGACAGGTCTTGCAGCGGGCCTGAGCCAGTCCGCAGCGCCAAATGCCATACCGACGAACCAGGCCCGCTGGTGACTTGGAAGCGCGGCTCCGCCGCCAGTGCGCGCGCACGCGCCGGATCCACCTGCACCAGCCAACTCGAGAACACCGCATCGACTTCACCGGCGGCCAAGGCCGCCAGTGGATCGCTGCAGCGCACCAGATCCACCAGTTCGCCGGCGGTGCCACCATGGCGGCGATAACGCAACACTTCGCCAGCTTCGCGAGCCTCGACGAAGGCAAAGGACCCAGAACCCACCGGACGCACGAAGTTGCCTTCGCGATCGAGTGCTCCGGGCCCGCGGATAGCCGTCGGGTTGATCGCACAGAGATCCGCCAGCAGCGCACAGGGCTCCGTCAACTCGATCCGCAGTTCGCGTTCGCCAACGGCGCGGACCGCTGCGATTCGCCTGTTGCAGTACAACCAATCGTGTTCTGGCAAACCCACCCAGCGGCGAAAGTGCTCCGCGACCGCTGCCGCAGTCACCGGCGTGCCATCGTGGAAGCACGCGCCTTCGCGCAATCCCAACAACCATGCCTGGCCGCTCTTCTCGGTGCGCCAGGACGTGGCAAGGCCCGGCACAATGCGGCCCGCGGCATCGCGGCGGACCAAGGTTTCATACACCAGCGCCTTGCTCTCGAAGCCACCCTGGTAGCGCAGCGGCGACAGCTCCTGCAGTGCCGTATCACCATAGGAAGCAGCGAGCCGCAGCGGGCGCACTGCTGGTGGCACCTGGTCGCCGGGCACGACTGGCTTGGGCACCAACGCCTGCGGCAAGCCATGGCCAGGCACTCGCGCCAACACCACCACCTTGCCATCGAAGCCGGTGGCCACCAGTTCGTCGGTGTTGTTGCGGCCGTCGAGCTCGCCGACGGCAAGCCAGTGGCCTTTGTCGTCGCCGCGGTAGATCTCTTCCACCTGCCAGGCCCCACCGGGCGGTCGCGCCAGCAGGTGCACGGTCTGTCCATAGCCATGGCAAGCCACGGCCTCGCGACCATCGGCGTGGAAACGACCTGCCGCAACACCACGCAGGCCTTGCGGCCCCGCAAACAACGGCTCGCGGTGCCAGGAACCATCGGCCTTGGCCTCGCAGCGCAGCAGCAGGCCATCGTCACGGGTGGCATACACCACACCCGGGCATTGTGGTGAGGCGGCGAGGCGACCTAGACCGCTGTCCTCGCGCATCAGCGAACGCGCCGTCAGCTTGCCGCTGCGATAGTCGAGCGCCAGCAAGTCCCCCGAACGAGAGACCGCGAGCAATTGTCGGCCCTTGCCATCCGGCAGGCTCGTCAGGGCGGTGTCGCGGACGCGACCCGGCACCTGCCCCACATTTCTCAGTGCGAAACCTCCCTCGCCGCTCGGCTCTGCCGCGTAGACCGCACCTGTGATGGCAAACGCCAACAGCTCGTCGCCAGGCTGCGTCGGGTCCAGGTCGGCAGCCACTACCGCGTGGAACTCTTCGCCGGCAACGTGGCCGATCTCGCGGCTTTCGAGGGTGAATTTGGCGAACGGCTGCGGCCGCAATTGGATCTGGTGCAGGCTGCCGGCGCGGCCACCGGCATACAATTCGCGCCCTGGCACGCGGGGGTCTACGTCAGCCGGCCGGGTCGGTGCCAGCCACAAGCCATCCGGTGTGCAAGAATGAGCAGTCCATTGGCCGCTGTAGACGGTCAGCAGCAGGTATCGTCCTTTGTCATCGCCAGCGATGATTTCGTTCTGACCGTAATCAGCGACCACCTTGGCCACATGCGCGTACCAGATGCCGGCGTCCGCGGCATGCGCCAGTTCGGCTCGCCAACCGGGCGCGATGCGGCCGGGAGCATCGGGACTTGGCCTCAGTTGCGCCGGGGCAGCAGCCGCGAACAGCCCGGCCAGGACGCTGGGAAGGAACCTAGGGATGGATCTGGTCATGGGCCACGAGGCATCACCGGCAGCAGAACGCGCGGGGCAATTGAAGAGCACAACAGTGCAGAGTGCAAGAACGACTCACCGGGCCCCCCATTCATCACATCAGCGTCAACGATACCCCTGGGGAGGCCGCCAAGAGCTCGGTCGGCAACTCCGACAAGAAGGTCTGCACGAAGAGCTCGACGCCGAGAAACGCTGGGTTGTTTGGCAGCGGCAACGGCACGGTCATTTCGTCGACCATGACGGTGAACTGCACGGCCGCCAGGGCGAGATCAACGTGCGACGTGAGGCCGAACCAGGGAGTCGGCGCGGTGCGCTGGAGCGAGATGGCCGTGATTGCGTTGGCGACGGTCGATGCCGTTCCGGCGAGCGTCAGCGAGAACCCAACGTTGCCGAGCAGCGGCAAGCCACCTGGATTGGGGGCGAGCTTCCAGAAGTAGTCCACCGCCCCCGGCGTGCTCGCGCCATAGGCTTCCGGGTTCGGATTGAAGTCCACCCCGGATATCGTCTGCTGGTTGGGCGACAACAGCACGGTCTCCGCCCCGAACGCATTCATGCGAATCAAGGAACGCGACGGCGAGCCGGCATTGGCAGTGGCCAAGACGTACTCACCGCTTGCTCTCTCGACCGCAACCGCATTCAACGGCCCGCTGACGGTCGCGATCGGCGTCACAGTGCCGTTCCAAGGGTTGTAACGGAACAGGTTTGGCGGCCCGGCCAGCGCCGTGACCAGGACCGTGCCGTCGTTGTCGATGGCGACATTCGAGGCTCCAGCCGTCACCGTCGCCACCAACGTTGCCGTGCCGCCGGCGATCGGGACGCGCCACAGATCGCCAAGCGTGCCACTGATGTAGTTCGTGATGTAGACATCCTGGCCATCTGGAGTGACCGCCAACCCATTGATGACTCCAGGAAACGAACTCAGGTTGCTGATGGGGATCGGCGTCACCGAGCCGCTGATGGTGTCGACGATACCGACTCCTTGCCATGCGTACTGCAATGTCTGGAATTGTGCCAGTGGACCACCGGGTTGCAGGGCCGTTGCGGCGACTACAATGCGGCCGTCAGGCAACAGCGCCGCTTGTGGAATCTCGCCGACGCCAGCACTGGTGCCAACAGAGAAGAGTTGGTCGAACACAACGGCGCTCCCCTGCAAACGCATGACGTGGAGGTCGACGGAAGTACCCGCGGGCGCGCGTTCGCCGGCAATCAGCATGCCGTCGCTGCTGCGGTAGCTGATGCAGGCGGCGCCACGCAGGCCGGCGGGATCGTAGCCCAGCGCTGGCGGCAGGCCCGTGACGCGGATCGACGGAACGAGGCCATCGCGAGGGTGCGAGAACCAGATGCCATTCTGGCCGAGGGTCGCATTGACGCCCATGAATGAGCCCCAGACGATCCAGCCGTCGGGCACTTGGGCGGCAACCGGCATGGACAGCAGCAGCGCAGCAGCGAGGTTCTTGGGTGATGCTGGCCAACGTGAGACGAGTGCGTGGGAACGGTTGATCATCGTGGTAGGTCTGTGGGTCGGCACTCCGAGCGCAACAGCTGTGCCACAGGGTGAAATGCTCAAGGCCCTCCGACATTCGCACAAGACAGCCAAGAGCCACCAGCGCAATCGATCCTGTTGCGTTACGGGCCGTATCCAATCTGGTACACACTCCATAGCGGCAGACCCAGCCAGAGCCGCTCGGCGCGGCCGCGCTCACTTCCCGCGCAGGCGCTCCGCCCATTGGGCGCGGTCGTCGAGGTAGTCGGCGAGCAGCTCCAGACTCCGCTTCGCGATCATGCGCACCTCGTCGTCGTCGTCCTTCCGTTGCTCCAGCAGGAACGGTGCCGCCTCGCGGGCGAACAGCCGCCCGAGCTGGTGGGTCGCGACCCGACGCACCTGGGCATTCGGGTGCTGTGTGCCGCGTGCCAGGTCGGACGCCAGCCGGCTGTCTTTCAGGTCGCCGAGGGCGCGCAGGCAGCTGACGGCGAACGCCGGGGCGCACTGGTCGAAGTCCGCGGCGTGCAGCACGGCGCCTGCGGTGGTGGCGCGACTCCGCGGTTCGAGACCCTGGAAGAACCCCTCGACGTCACCCAGCGAGCGCAGGTTCGCCAGCAACGCCTTGGTCGCTGCAGCCAGCAGCTCCTGGTCCTGGCCCACCTCCGGGGCGGCCAAGGCTGCGGCGACGGCATCGACCGCGCCGCTGGCGAGCAGTTCGCGCAGCACGGTGCGGCGTTCTGCACCGGCGCAGGCGATCATCGACGCAGCGGCACTGCCCCGCCACGCGCCGGCTCGTTCGCTGGCCACGAAGCGCCGCAGCGCTGGCAGGCACTCCGGCGCGGCAACGCGGGTCATGAGCTGCAGCACGCATTGCAGCTCCACAACCGATCGTGGCTCGCGGGCCTCCGCGTGCTCCAGAGCCTGGACGAGCGTTGCGGCGTCCGCGGCCCCCAACTGCGGCTGCAACACTTCGGTCGCGAACTTCGCGAGGTCGGATGGCAGCTCGGGCAGCACCGCCAAGAACGTCGGCAGTTGAGCCCGCGCGAGCTTGGCCGCGATCGCCGGCCCGAGCTTGGCCGCGTGCGTCGACTTCGCCACGCGTTGCAGCAGTGCCAGGTTGCCGACGCCATGGCGCAGCACGAACGGGAGCACCTGCTCGACATCATCGTGTGTCAGACCATGCCAACCGAGCAACTGCACGAGCGTCGGCACATCGTCGGCGGTGCCGTGCTCGCCGAGCAGGCCCGGCAAGCCTTGATGCCAGCGGTTGTCCGGCGCCCGGGCGCTCGCCAGGGCGGCACCTGGATCGCGCTGGACCAGCGCCGCCCATGCGTTCGCGTTGCCCGCGCGCACGAGTGGCAGCAGGATCGCCGGCGGCAGCTCACGGTGTCGACCACACGCCTCGATCAAACTGCCCGTCCAGTCCACCGGGTTGCTCTGCGCACGCTGCGCCCGCTCGGCATGCCCCACCGGCATCGCGGGGAACCGCTCCGCCAGAGCCACGAGCACCGCACCAACTTCTGGAGGCGCGCCAGTCCAGTCCCGCCGCAACCAACCGGCCTGTACGCCTTCGTAGTGCTGCGCAGCCGCCAGTTGCGCGGCAACCACACGGTGCCAGGCGCGCCCCAGGTTGATGCTGGTGTCGACGAAGGCCGAGCGAACGTCGCTGCCGAGGCCTTGCCAGGCCGCCAGCGCGCGTGCCTCGTCGTCCTTCGGCAAAGCCGTCGCGAGGACCGCTGCGTTGTAGCTGCCCAGGGTCGAGTCCCACTCCCGCGGCAGGAGCCAGCCGTCCTCCACGATCTCGAGCACCTGCGGGACGATCACCTCGAGAGCATCGGGCTGCGCCTTGGCGATCCGCAAGAGCGCGGTGGCTGCGTCACCGCCGCCGTGCCGCCACAGGACATTGAGAAACCAAGCTTCCTTGTGCAGATCCTTGTGGTTCGCACCCTCGCCCAAACCGAGGAGTGCGACCTTGGCCCAGTGCATCGCCCAAGTCGTCACTTGGCGCGCGACCGACCCGCGGTAGCGCGGATCGAGCTGCTGGAGCGCCGCGAGGGCGCTGGGTTCGTCGAGGTCCGTCTGCAGCAGCAGCCACTGCGCGGTCGCCTGAGCGGCAGTCGCCGGGTCCTGGGACGCGCGCAGCTTCGCCAACACCGCGTCGGCCCACGGCACCTGCCAACTGCGAAGCCGGTAACAGAGATCCTCCTGCAGCGTTGGCTCGTCGGCGAGCCGCATGGCCAGAACTCGGCGGCGTTCGTCCAGGCCGGTGAGTCCGCCCATGACTTCGGCGAACTGCAGCTGCACGGCCAGCGGCAGCTTGGTCGCGTCGATCCCCGCCACCAAGCCCTGGCGCACGGCATCCGCCATGTTCTGCAGCCGCTCGACGATCAGGACGGCGAACGCCGGGTCGCGGTTCGCGCGCTCGAGCAACGCCGGCGCGATCCTCGGATCGCTCTGGCTCTGCAACAGGCTCACTACGTTGACCAGCCCGAACCGACCGACCTTCGGCAGAGCCTCGAGCAGCGGCGCCACGGCCAGGGCACCGAGCTGATTCAGTTGGCGCATCGCCTCTTCGACGGCCTTGACCTCCGGGGTGCCTTCGTTCAGCACCGCGATTCGCCTTTGCACCGGGTCCTGGGCAGCGGCGGCGGCAGGGAAGCCGCGCTGCTGCAGAAGCTCAAGGAACCGTGCCAGCGCTGGATCGTCGACCCACTTGCCAAGCGTGCCCTCGTCGTCAGGGGTCGTCTTGCCGTCCTGCGGCAGCGCCGCCAGCGCTTCGCGCAGGGCCACCTGGTCGGCTTCGCTCGCCTTCGCCAGCGCATCCTCCAGCGCGCGCCGCGCGGCGGCGACGTCGCCGCGCGCTTCCAAGAGCTTGGCCTGGGCGAGCCGGTAGCCCGGCAGGGTCGTGGGATCCTGCTGTGCCGGCACAGCAGCGCCCAGGACCGTGGCCAGGGCCGCCGCAACGAGACTCGAGACCTTCGCGGACGAGAACGGTGCAGCGCGGGCCGCACCCATCGGGATGGTTCGTTCCATGCCCACATTGACGGGCATCCGGCTCGCCGCCGTGTCATGGGCCTGTGAAACCACCTCGGTGGCACACACCCTCGCGGCACTTTTGACAACCCCATGACGGCGCCCCCGCGCCGCGATCTACACTGCCGCGCGTGGGACCCGCTCCGGCTCGCTTCGGCCTGTGGTTCGCTCTGGCGCTCGCGGTGCCGGCGGCGTTCTTCGTCTGGTGGCTGTGGCTCGTTCCCGGCGGCGGCATCGCGCGAGCGCGCGCCGACGAGCAGCGCACCGCCGGCCATGTGCTGGCGTTCGCCGGGGAAACGCTCGACGCCGAATTGGCGCGGCACGCCTCGGACCGCATCGTGCTGCAGCTCGACGCACAGCGGCGCGTGGTCGCTCCGTTTGCCGATGCGGCCGACACGCAGCACACCGCAGCGCTGGCCGAGCAGGCCGCGCTCGCGCACTGCGAGCTCGGCGCCCCCAGCGCCGCGCTGCCGTACTTCGCGCACGCAGCCGCCAACGACGAATTGACGCCCGTCGGCTGGCTGCGTTACGTCGACGCACTCCGCGGCGACGACGCCCCGCGCGCCCAGGCGCTGCTGCAACAGGCCGTCGAACAGCATGCGTACGCGCGCTGCGGTGGCTTGCCGTTCGAGATGCTGACGCTGCTGCACGAACTGCGCAGCTTCCCGCCGACGGCGAACGCGCGCGCCGCGTGGTTCGATCGCTTCTGGGTGCTGGCGCTGGACACCCCAGCGGCGGCGCTGCTCGCGGTGCTCGACACCACCGACCTCGCCTTCGCCCCGCGTGGCCACGCGCTGCGGGCCGCGGCGACACTTGCCCTGCGTCATCGGCACGCGCCGGCGCCGACGGAGGAAACGCGCACGGTCGATGGCATCTGCTTGCAGCCGGTCGGCGCTCAGGCGGTGGCCGTGGTCGATCCGCAGGTGCTCGACGCGGCGCGGGAACTGGCATTGCGCTCGCCCATGCGCTCGGGGCCGGAGTGGCGGCTCGAAGACGCACTTGGGGCACCGCCCGACGCCGCCCGACGCGAGTTTCCGCTGCTCGGCACGACCTTGGCGGCGGTGCCGACCACCACCCCGAGCAGCGCCCTGCTGCAAGCCTCCGCCAACGCGGCTTGGCTGCTGGCACTCGCGACCTTCGTGGTCGGCAATCTGCTGCTGTGGCGCCTGACGCGACGCGAACTGCAACTGGTGCGACTGCGCGCCGATTTCGTCGACGTCGTCTCGCACGAACTGCGCACGCCGCTCGCCGCGTTGTCGCTGAAGGCCGAGATGCTCGCGCAAGGCGACGTGCCACCCGAGCGCCGCGAGCACTACGTGGCCGCCTTGCGCCACGACGTGCAACGCCTCGGCGATCAGGTCGAGCGCATCCTCGCCTTCGACCGCCTGCAGAAGGGCGCGCCGCTGCGCGTCGAGCCCCTGGCAGCGCGTACGCTCCTGGCCCGCGGCTTGCGCGCCGGCCGGCCGGCCCTGCGCCTGGTCGGCCAGCAGCTCGAACTCGACGCTGCGCGCGCGCTGCCGCAGGTGCGCTGTGACGTCGAAGTGCTGACGCGCGCGCTGCGCAACCTGCTCGAGAACGCCGCCAAGTACGCGCCACCCGGCTCGACCGTGGTCGTGCGCGCCTTCGCCAGCGCGCGCGAACTGGTCGTCGAAGTGCAGGACCGTGGCCCGGGCGTGCCGGCCGACGAACGCGGCGCGATCTTCCAGCCGTTCGTACGCGGCAGCAGTGCCGGGCCCGGCACCGCCGGCAGCGGGCTCGGCCTCGCGTTGGTCGCCGCCGCCGCACACAGCCATGGCGGCCGCGTCGCAGTGCTGCCGCGCGATGGCGGTGGCAGCACGTTCACCCTGCGCCTGCCGATCGTCGCCACGGAGGCCTCGTGAACCAGCTACTGGTCATCGAGGACGACGGCAGCATCCGCGAGAGCCTCGTCGACTTCTTCCGCAGCCGTGATTGGCTGGTGACCGCCTGCGCCGAGCGCCGGGCCGCCGACGCGGCGCTGCAGGCCCAGCGCTTCCACATGGTGCTGCTCGACCTGCGTCTGCCCGACGGCGATGGCCTCGACGTGCTGCGCGCCCTGCGCAAGCGCGGCGACCGAACCCCGGTCATCGTGCTGACCGCGCGCGGCGAAGTGGCGCAGCGGGTGCTCGGCCTGCAACTCGGCGCCGACGACTACGTGGTCAAGCCGTTCAGCGTGCACGAACTCGACGCACGCATGCAGGCGGTGCAGCGGCGCGCCGCACAACCTTCGGCAACGCTGCGCCTCGGGTCCGCCGAGATCGACCTCGCCGGCCACAGCGTGCGCCGCGGCGAACGCACGTTCCGACTGTTGCCCAAGGAAGCCGATCTGCTGGGGCACCTGCTGCGCCATCGTGGCCAAGCGCTGTCCCGCGACGACCTGCTGCGCGCGGTGTGGGGCTATGACACGACGCCGACGACGCGCACGGTCGACACACACATCTTCCAGTTGCGGCAGAAGCTCGAAGTCGATCCGGCGGCACCGCTGCTGCTGCGCACCGTGCACGGCGTCGGCTACCGTCTCGACGTCGACGGTTGAAGGGCGTTCCGGGCGCGGTGGTTCGGTGTGCCCCCCCCTTCGAGAGCTGTCCGTATGGTCCGTGCGAGGGACCGGCCGCTTCGCCCCTGACACATTGCCAAGGATCGTCCAGGACAACTCGTG
This sequence comes from Planctomycetota bacterium, assembly GCA_016795295.1. Classification (GTDB taxonomy): domain Bacteria; phylum Planctomycetota; class UBA1135; order UBA1135; family UBA2386; genus JAEUHP01. The sequence goes on from JAEUHP010000052.1 coordinate 17,300, forward strand.
GACGAGCCGAAGAGGCCCCTACCGCTGGCCTGCCCAGCACCATTACACTGCCGGGCCTTGACCATGACGACCTTCGTGGATCTGCCGCGACCCGACCAACTGCGGAGCACGGGGCGAAGACTGCACCATCGGATGGCGAGAGTGAGCTGGCCGGAGCCTAATCAGAGCACGTTGCAACCGCACGTGCTGCAGCTGCTCGCCTCCTTCATCGACGTACTTGCCGTAGGGCTCGCCATCACGGAGGTCGTTCGGCTGCGCGGCATCTCCAGTTGGCAGCAACTCGAGGACTCGCAGGACTGGATCCCCGAGGTCCAAGTTGCGAGCGGGGTTTCTCCAGACCAGTTCGCTGCTTCTGCAACCGTTCTGGCCGAGCGGTTCTCGCCTCGGCCCGGAACTCGCCCCCCCCTCGATCAGATGGGGCAAGAGATGCTGCACAGCGCAGCGGAGTTCTTGCGCTCGGTTCCTGTCGGCGAGGTGTGCAACCTCGCTCGCGCCATCGGCGAGGAAGCGTTGGCCCACCGCATCCAGGTGGGCACGGACCAGTTGTCTGCCATCCACCGGCGCATGCACGTGCCAGAGAGTGAGCAGTTCCGGATTGCAGCCATGGCCTACGCGAAAGGTGCCATCGAAATCGACGTTGCGGCGAACTTGCTGGGGCTCGGCCGCGCGGACTTGCTGGCGGCTCTCGAGGTCAACGGATTCACTCGGCCACCCGAAGTCATTGCCTTGGACGCTGCGCACCGCAGCGCAATTCTCGGTCGCTTGCGTGCCAAGCGTCTGGAGCGCTCTGGCAAGCCAACCTTGGATCCCGATCTGGTCGCTCGCGATGTGATCGCCTCGCAACGCATCGAGGACGTCGATGCTCGACGCTGGTTGCTGCGGTGAATCATCACGGTGACCACCGCGACTACACCGACGAGGAGAAGCGTCTGCTCACGCGGAACTTGGCGGACTTGGCGCTGGAGATCCATCGCGGCGATTGGCTTTCGGAGCCAGTCTCGGTCGCCGGCCTCTGCGCCTTGCATCGTCGCGTGTTCGGCGGCGTGCGTGATCACGCCGGGAGGCATCGCACCCAGGGCTGGGGAGCAGAACGCCTGACCTTCGGCCCGAACCGGTCGGCCCACCGTGACCAGGTGGCAGCCGAACTCGAGCGGGCCTTCGACCAAGCCCGGCGGTCGATGGCAAGCATCCGCCACAACCCGGATTCTCCAGAGTACGAAGCAGCCTCGGTTCGCGTGGCCGTCTGGCTGCACGCGGAGATCGTCCGAATCCACCCATTCGAAGACGGCAACGGCCGTTCGAGCCGACTCGTCATGGCCCAGGTTCTCGTCAGTCTCGGACTGCAGCCAATCCCCATCGAGGCGGTGAAGCAGGAGTACACCGCGGCCCTGAACCACTACTTCCGTACACGCGAGATCCAATTGCTGGTCGACCTGTTCCTACGTTTGGCGGACTCGCAGTAGCTGCTTGCCCCATCCGCCGGCGTGGGCGCACCGTGGCCGCCGACCACCTGGGCATGCGCATGGGCCCCACCGAGCCGCGCCAACAACGGCCACCGCCCTAACCGCCTTCGACTTCCCGCTCCCCGAACACCGGCTGCCCCTTCCGATACCCTTCCCGCGTCGCCGGATCCCACGGCCAGCGCCCCTGCGGGTCCGGCCACACCAACTGCACCGCCGGGAACTCCTCCCCCCCATACGCCCAGCGCGCCACCGCACACAGCCGTTCGCGCGCTGCCGCACCCAGCACCAGGAACCGCACGGGATAGCCTTCGAGCAGGCCCTGGTGCCGGCTGCCGGGCAAGAACGTGACGCCCTCGTCGTTCTGGTCGGCGAT
>JAEUHP010000069.1 GCA_016795295.1 Planctomycetota bacterium
TGACCGTGCCGGCGAACAGCCCCTTCCCAGGCTCGCCTGCCTATGCAGTGGGCCTGCGCAACAGCTTTGGTTTGGCGGTGCATCCGACCCGCGGTTGGTTGTACGCCACGGAGAACGGCTACCTGGTCGGTGACGAACTCAACCGCATCGTCGCGGGTGGCAACTACGGTTGGCCGCAGTTCGAAGGCCCCGGCATGCCCGTGGGTTATGAAGCGCCGTTGCTGACCCTGCCCCAACAGCCGGCTCTGACCGGCATGGCCTTCAGCGCTGGCGCGGCCTACCCGGCCCCGTTCCGCGACTGCCTGTACATGTGCCATTGGCTCGGCGGCGACGTGCGTCGCATCGAATTCTCGGCGAACGGGCAGAACGTGGTCGCCAACCACTTCTTCGCCAACCACTTCAACGCTTTCGACACCCAGCTCGGTCCCGACGGCACCATCTGGGTGCTGCACGGCCAATACAGCACCGGCGCGGACGAACTCGGTCGCTACGTGCACAACAACGCGCCGCAACCCTTGTTGCACGTGGCGCCAGTCAGTGGTCGTTCGCTCGGTGGCTCGGTCACCTTCGGCATCACGGCACCGAACGGCAGCATGGCGATCGCTTGGGTCAGCTTCTCGACCTTTGCGCCGCCGCAGCCTTCGGCCTACGGCCCGATCGCGGTGCCGACCGACGCAGTGCTGCCGCTGCAGTTCGTGGTCGGCGACGAACGCTGCTACTTCGGGGTCGGCCTGCCCAACCTGCCGGCGTTCGTCGGCGCGCCGCTGAACGCCCAAGCCCTCACGGTCGACCTGACCACGAACGCGGTGGCGTTGTCCAACCCGTCCACGACCGTTCTGCGCTGAGCGGCGGCGGAGACTCAGGAAGTTTGGTCCGGGAGATCGGGCCCGGAAGATCGGGCGCCGGCCGACGGCGCGATGCCAGGCGTGCAAGCGGCGCGCCGCTGCAACCACAGCTCCTGGGTGTTGTCGCGGGCGAAAGCGACGCCGGCACGAGCCAGCCGCATCAGTTCGGCGCGGTCTCGGGCCAACTTCTGCAAGGCCTGCGTCAGCGCTCGGGTGTCGGGCCACGGCACCGTCTGCACGCCCGCGCCGAGCGCAGCCAGTTCGCGGTAGTAGTAGGTGTCGAAGGCCAGAACGCCCATGCCCAGGGCCTGGGCGTCGATGGCGCTGCGCGGCGTGTCTTCGCGCAGCGGGGCGGCCAACAACAGATCGCAGCCGTCGAGCGCGTCGAACAACGGCCTGCCATAGGGCAACGCGCCGTGGAAGTGCACGACATCGGCGATGCCGAGTTCGCCGGCGGTGCGGCGCAGATCGGCTTCCGCCTCACCGGCGCCGAACACGTCGAAGGTCACCGCAGCGCCGGCCCCCCGGGCCGCCGCCACGGCCGCCAGCATCCGATCGATGCCCTTGTAGGGCACCAGACGGCCGAAGTAGCACGCGCGCAGTGGCGAAGCCTGGTTCGCCATGCGCCGACAGCGCGCTTCGAGCCGGGCAGCGTCGATCACCAGCTCGGCGTGGTGCGCGCAGTCCAGCAGGTAGTGCACGTGCGCCCGGCCTCGCCCGTAGTCGCGCACCAGCGCTTGGCCCTTCAAGAACAACACCGAACAGAGCATGCGCGCCAAGTGGTGCTGGAGCGACATCCACGGCTGGTAGACCAACCGCGAACGCCAGTAGGCACCGCGCGACCAGGCCCCGGTCCGAAGGTTCATGCGCGCCGACTCGCGATGGTCGATGTCGGTGATGTAGATGGTGGTGCGGCGGCGCAGCCAACCGATCGCCAGCGCCAGGTTCTCGAACGGCCGCCACAGGTGCGATGGCCCCGCGTGCACGAACCCGGCACGC
>JAEUHP010000080.1 GCA_016795295.1 Planctomycetota bacterium
CCCGGCTGGACGGACCCCAACATGCACCAGACCTGAACAGGTCCCTCAGAGTGCGGATGGAAGCACGGCGGACGATGTCTCTTATTCGCGGTCCAGGGCGACGAACTGCTGCTTGACGATCAAGGCCTTCTCATGGAAGGAAGTTCAAACTTCAGTCCAGGACCACCCGGAGCTGCTGGCTCCCATCCTAACGCTGTCCCAGCCCATCCGGCAAACCCTGTCCAGGCGATTCTCCGGGTTCGCAGGAACCTCAGAATGGGAGTAGATTGAGTGAGTCTCAGAAAGCGATCCAGGATTGCTGATCCCCAACTCCTCTTGGGTCATCAGTTGGACCCATTCCACTTCGTCGCACGCCGCGTGCGCACGCTCGCCTGCACAACATTGGCGAGGCTCCTCGAGATTCTGCACGCTGACTCCCCAGTCGGCCCTATGGAGTCCAAGTCGTCGGCGCTCCTCAGTCTCAGGTCAGTCGCAGCCGGGTTCCTCGCCGAGCAGCGCGAGGTCGTTGCAGGCGTTCCACAGCATCACCAACGCCTGCTTGCAGTTCGCCGTCACCACCGGCGGCAGGTCGGCGCGCGCCGACAGCCGTTTCAGGCGCGCATAGAGGTCGAGCAGTTCGCGGTCGTCCGCGCTGAGCGGGTTGCCGAGCAGGTCCGTGGTTGGATGTTCCATGGTGGGCTCCTCCAGAGATGATGTCGCGGGGTTCTGGTCTCTCAGTATTGCGGCCGCAGATCCTGCAGCCGCTTGGCCTTCAACTCGAAGCGCGGCAGCTCACCGGTCTTGCACAGTTCGACGTTGAAGCGCAGGCCCTCGTGGGCATCGGCGAGGTCCTTGCCGAGTTGCGCCTGCAGCCGCGGCCAGCAGTCCTGCTGGTCGGGTTTCAGCTCCACCTTCACGGTGATCTCGTCCTGCACCGAATCGACCCGCGTGATCACGATCTGGAACTCCTCGACCTCGGCGTGCTCGCGCACCACCGCTTCGACGGCGCGCGGATAGACGTTGGTGCCGCGGATCAGCTTCATGTCGTCGACCCGGCCCAGGATGCCGCCTTCGTAGAGGTCGCCGGTGCGGCCGCAGGTGCAGCGGCTGTGCGGCACCTTGCACACCAGATCCTTGGTGCGGTAGCGCAGCAGCGGGATGAAACCGCGGCCGAACGAAGTCACCACGCGCTCGCCCCGTTCGCCGTAGCCGACCGGACTGCCGGTGTCAGGGTCGAGCACTTCTTCGATGAAGTGGTCCTCCAGGATGTGCGGGCCACCCGGTTGATGGTCGCACTCGAAGATCATGATGGTGCCGATCTCGGTCATGCCGGCGGTGTCGCCGCACTTGCCGCCCCACATCTCCTCGATCATCTTCTTCACGGCCGGAATCGAGCCCGCCGGTTCGCCGCTCACCACCACGCGGCGCACCTTGCCGTCCTTCTTCAGGTCGATGCCCATCTTCTCGGCGGTCTGGCCCATGCGCAGCGCGTAGGTCGGGGTCGCGCAGACCACGGTGGCACCCATCTCGACGATCTGCTTGACGCGTTGCTCGGTGGTCATGTTGCCCGACGCCAGGGTCAGGCAGCCCATCTTCTCGCAGCAGTAGTGGGCGCCCCAGAAGCCGATGAACGAGCCGTAGGAGAAAGCGAAGAACACCGTGTCGCTGGGGCGGATGCCGAAGCCCCAGAAGCCGTAGCACCACATGTCGGCGATCCACGACCAGTCCTTGCGGCCGTCGAGCACGCGCAGCGGCTGGCGACCGGAGGTGCCCGACGTCAGGTGGTAGCGGATCGCGTCGCCCGGTGGGCGGGTGATGAGATCGCCGAACAGCGGCCGTTCGGCCTGGTTCGCCATCCAGTCCTCGCGGGTCATGAATGGCAGCCGGCGCAGGTCGTCGAGGCTCCGGATCTGCTCTGGGGCGACCTTGGCTTGGTCGTAGAGCCGGCGGTGGAACGGCGAGGTGTGGTAGGCGCGCGTGACCAGCCGCTGCAACTTGGCCAACTGCAGCGCGCGCAGTTGCTCCTTGGGCAGGGTCTCGGTCTTGGGGTTCCAGTACGGCGAATGGGTCGCTGGGGTCACGGCATGCTCCGGGATCGAGAGGCGCTGGCTGGCTGCGGGCCGGCGGCAGGTTCTACCGCTCCGGGGCCCGCTCCGTCACGTCCCAGTCCCGTGGCTTCGGTCGTTCCCGACCCCTGTGCGTCAGTCCGCGGCCTGGCTCTCGGCGCCGTCCTTGCTGCGCCGGGCGCGGGCGAAGCCGCGCTTGCCTTCGGCGAAGAAGCCGAGGAACTGCCGGCCGGCTTCGGTCAGGCCACAGGTGCCCGCCGCCAACGCCGCGGCGGCCAGGCGCCGCGGGTCGCCGCCTTGGAAGTACGCGGCGCGGAAGCAGCGCTTCAGGTCGGCCACGGTCGCCGCGTCCATGCCTTGGCGGCGCAGGCCGACCAGGTTCAGGCCGCACACGTCGTTGCGGTCGGCGGCGATGGCGAACGGCGGCACGTCGTAGGAGATCGCCGCATTGCCGGCGATCATCGCGATCGGCCCGACCCGCACGAACTGGTGGATGCCCGCGCCGCCGCCGACGAAACTGTGCGCGCCCACGGTGACGTGCCCGGCCAGCATCGCGTTGTTCGCCAGGGTGACGAAGTCGCCGACCTGGCTGTCGTGTGCTACGTGGCTGTTCGCCATCAAGTAGCAGTCGTTGCCGAGCCGGGTCACCCCTTCGGCCTTGGTCGGGCGGTGGACGGTGACGCCTTCGCGCAGCACGCAGCGGTCGCCGACCACGACCCGGCCGGGGTTGGCCACCGGGCTGCGCATCTGCGGCAGGCCGCCGACCACGGCGAAGCTGTCGACCAGGACCGCGCTGCCGAGCGCGCTGCCGCTGCGCACGACGGCGTGTGCGGCGAGGCGGCAGCCGGGGCCGAGCACGGTGTCGGCTTCGACGATGGCGAAGGCGCCGATCTCGACGTCGGCGGCGACCTGGGCGCTGGGGTGGACCTGGGCGGTCGGGTGGATCATGCGGTGGTTCTCGGAACGGCGCACGCTACCCGGGGCGGGTGGCGAGGGGAACCTGCGGGGTGGCGGGTGGGCGCGCAAGGCTTGGGCTGGGTGCCGAGTTCCCTAGGCACCTGGCAAAGTGCCTAGTTCCCTAGGCGCTCTGCTGTGCAAGGCGCTTTTCCATGCCAGCTACTTTGCCACGCAAACCATACGGCCTACAGCCGGAACGCCGCATCGGTCGGCCGGCAGACCCGCTTCAGATGCAGTGGCCGGCGCAGGCCGCCCACGCCGTATTCGCCCGCGGGCCGGGTCTTCGCCAGCCACTCCTCGAACACCTGCATCGACTGCGCGGTGTCGACGTAGACGTCGCCGTAGCGATCGCCCGGCTCGGCTTTGGTCACCACCACCCGCTGGTGCCAGCAGTGCATGCCGGACACCGGGTCGGGCTGCACCGGGAACGTCATGTTCTGGTGCACACCGCCCGACGTCCACCACACCTTCTCGCTCTCGGGATCGCTGCTCTGGAAGCCGCCGACGGGCTTGGTGCGCCGCATCAGGTAGGCGGTCGGCGTCACTTTGCGCAGGTCGACGTCGTGCAACTGCCAGTGGTTGCCCGAGACCTGGTCGCCGCGCACCGTCCAGCGCCCCAGGTGGTGGCTGCACGCGACCACACCCGGCCGCACGCCTTCGGTGATCCAGACGGCGTTCACGTAGTAGCCGATGCGCGTGGCGACGCGCACCAGGTCGCCCATCGCGAGACCGAGCCGTTCGGCGTCGCTCGGGTGGATCCACACCGGGTTGCTGTTGGACAGTTCGGTGAGCCACTTGCTGTTCGCCGAGCGGGTGTGGATCAGGGTCGGCAGGCGGAACGTGCCGACCAGCACCATCTCGCCGCGGCTGCGATCCAGCTGGCGCTCGTCTATGTGGCTCGGCACGTAGACCGGGGTCGCGTACTCGGGCCAACCCCAGTCGACCATGGTCTGGGCGTAGAGCTCGAGCTTCTTGCTCGGGGTCGGGAAGCCGGCGTAGGCCTTGCCGCCGATGTAGACGCCGACGCGTGCGCCCTTCTGCTTCACCACGCCGTTCTCGGCGTCGATCTCGTACTCACCGGCCGGCAGTTCGCTCTCGTGGGTCTTGTAGACCTGCTGCTGCACCAGGAAGCAGCCGTGCGTGCGCATGTACTCGAGCGGCGTCTTGCCTTCCTTGGCGGCGGCTTCGGGCAGCCCGGGCACCGAGTTCTCGAAGATCCAGCGGTAGTACTCTTCGATCGTGATGCGTTCGCCAGGGCGATACGGCGACTCGAAGTGCTGGCGGATGCCGAGCGCGCCGTCGGGATCGACCACCCACGACAGCGCGATCCAGAACTCGTCCTCCTCCCAGACCTCGCCCGGATTGCACTCGTAGGTCCAGGTGACCTGCTTGCCCTGGCGCTCGGCGAGCACGCGGTGCACCGGCTGGCGGAAGCCGATCCAGGTCGCGGCATGGGTCTCCTGCGACATCAGGTCGTGGCGCTCGGTGGCATGGCCCATCGGCAGCACGAAGTCGGCCCAGCGCGCGGTTTCGTTCCAGGTCGGCGACAGCACGGCGTGGCAGCCGACCAAGTGCTCGTCCGACAGCGCTTCGATCCACATCGCGCCGTCCGGATTGGTCCACACCGGGTTGTAGACGCGGGTGAAGTAGGTGTCGATGCGGCCGCGCCCAGTCTTCAAGAGGTGCGGCAGCAGGAAGCTGAGTTCGTGATGCGCCAGCGGCCACTCGCGCGGGTAGAGCAGTTCGCTCCACACGTCCTGCGGCCGCGGCTTCTTGAACGGTGCTGGCACGAACTTGTTGGTGCCAGCGCCGGCGGTGCCGCCCAGCGTGCCGACTGCACCGACCAGCACCGTCACGAACTGCAGGCAGCGCGCCGTCGCCCAGCCGCCCTCGTTGCCGGCGGCGGTGTTGCGCCACACGTGCGAAGCGAAGCGGCTGCCGGCCTGGCCGATCTCGCGGCCGACCCGGTCGATGGTGCCGGCCTCGAGCCCGGTCACTTCGGCCACGTGGGCCGGCGTGGCGAACGCATAGTCCTCCCGCAGGCCGCGCTGGAACGCGGCGAAGTCGACCGCGCGGCCCTTCGCGCGCTGGTAACTCTGCCAATCGACCCAGTCGCGCACGAAGTCCCAGGCCACCAGGTTCTCGCGCAGGATCACGTGGGCGAAGCCCAGCAGCATCAGCGCTTCGGTGCCCGGCCGCGGCGCCAGCCAGTAGTCGGCCATGCTGGCGGTGTTGGACAGGCGGATGTCGCAGACGGCCAGTTTGCCGCCCGCCATCTTGCCGTCGATGATGCGCTGGGCGTGTGGGTTGAAGTAGTGGCCGGTCTCGAGGTGCGCCGAGATCAGCAGCGTGAACTTCGCGTGTTCGTAGTCCGGCGACGGGCGGTCGTAGCCGCTCCACAGCGTGTAGCCGAGCCGCGCCGCGGCGCTGCAGACGTTGGTGTGCGAGTTGTGGCCGTCGACGCCCCAGGCCTGGAGGACGCGTTCGACGTAGCCGTCGTGGCCGGGGCGGCCGACGTGGTACATCACCTCGGTCTTGCGGCCTTCGACGATCGCCTTGCGGATCCGGGCGCCCAGGGTCTGCAGGACCTCGTCCCAGCTCACGCGTTCGAAGCGGCCACTGCCGCGCGGGCCGACCCGGCGCATCGGGTAGAGGATGCGTTCGGGGTCGTGGATCTGGTTCAGGGTCGCCGGGCCCTTGGCGCAGTTGCGGCCGCGCGAGCCTGGGTGGTAGGGGTTGCCCTCGAGCTTGCGGATCTGGCCGGTGTCGCG
>JAEUHP010000126.1 GCA_016795295.1 Planctomycetota bacterium
CAGCCGCACCGAGTGCTGTTCGACGTAGTGCACGAGGCCCGACGGCCAAACGTAGGTGCCGTCGGTGAGATCCTCGGCTCCCATCGCCGTCTCACCGCACGCAAAGCGGCAGAACGAAGCATCCGGGTAGCGCACCACGACCTTGCCGGCGCGCAGATGCCGCGCGACGGCGGCGCGTTCGGCCGGCGGCCACGCCGCAACCAGCGCCTGAGGCCGAGGCAGCCCGCTCGGCGCCTCGTCGGAGAACCACCAGCCGACCACCTCGAGGCGGGCCATGCCGTGCCTACTTGCCGGCTTCCAGGCCATGCCCGCGCCACTGCAGGAACGCGAGCAGATTGCGCAGTCCACCTGCATTCAGCGAATCGACGAGGTCCTGCGGCATCGGCATCGGCAACAGCTTCGAGGGGTCCACGTTGGTCACTTCGGCGAGCGGCAACCGCACCGGCACCGCGTGCGCGCTGGGAGCTCAACATGCAGTCCCGGACCACCCGGACCCGCCGAATCCCAGTGTACCGTCGCACCAGCCCCTCCGGCAACGAGCCGACCAGCGGCAGCGTCGGCGCAGCAAGCTGCGTCAACGGTTCGGCGTTTCCCGACACGGTGCGATGCGCGCCGGAGATTCACCAAGGAAGAACTGTTGAGGTTGGCTTCGACACGAACACGCGGGCGGCAGCACGACCTGTGCTGCAACGCCCTGCACCTCCAACCCTTGACACCATGAATCGAAACCCCTCTATCCCTGCCCTTGTCGCATCCAGCTCGCGCTCAAGCGACTTCGTGCCTCCGAGACGCATCTCCAGCTTCTCGCGACTGCCCGCCATGCTGCTCAGTGCTGCAGCGCTGTTCGGTGCTGCGCCAACCGCGCACGCGCAATGCAACGCGCAATGGAACCTGACCGGCGGCAACCCTGGCTTCAACGGTCCGCTGACCGATCTGCTGCAGACGACCGGCGACTTGTTCGCCTGCGGCTCGTTCACCACTGCCGGCACTGCGACCGTGCGAAACGTCGCACGCTGGAACGGCACTGCGTGGCAGGCAGTGGGCGCGCTCGGCAGCAGCGCCGCGGATGTTCGCGTGCTCGCCGTGATGAACAACGGCAACCTGATCGCCGGTGGGAGGATCTTCACCCCTGTTTTGTCCAACCCAGCGCACGTGTCCGTCTTCAACGGCAGCTCGTGGGCGCCGCTGGGCAGCGGCCCCAATGGCGGCAGCAACGTGGGCGTGAGCGCGCTCACGGTGCTGCCCAACGGCGACGTGATCGCAGGTGGGCAGTTCACGAACGTCGGAGTCGACTTCATCGCCAACGTCGCCCGATGGAACGGCAGCTCCTGGGTGGCCATGGGCAACAGCCTCGGTGCGGTGGTCGAATCGCTGGCCACCTTGTCGGACGGCACCGTGGTCGCTGGTGGCAGCTTCGTCACCCAGGTGGCACTCGGTCAGACCGCGAATCGGCTCGCCGTCTGGGGCGGTGGTTCGTGGTTCCGGCTCGGCACCGGCATGAACGGGACTGTGATGTGTCTCCGCGCCCTGCCCGATGGCGGCTTTCTGGCCGGCGGCGGCTTCACCACCGCGAACGGCATCTCGGCCATGGGGATCGTCCGCTACTCGGGTGGCGTTTGGTCACCCCTCGGGGCGGGACTGGCCGGGCTGGTGCGCGACATCGTGACGCTGCCCAATGGGGACGTTGTTGCCTCGGGCAGTTTCCAGGTGGTGGGCAATCCCAGCATCACGAACATCGCGCGCTTCGATGCGACCACCTCGACATGGGTTGCGATCGCCCCGAGTGGCTTCCTGCCGCCCGTGAATGCGCTCGCCCTCACTCCGGCCGGTGAGCTCGCGGTGGGGATCGATGTCACGGTCGGTGGCGCGACGTCACAGAGCTTCGCCCGGCTTGTTTCTGGTTGCCCGGCGCTCGCAACCCCCTATGGCGCTGGGTGCACGGGCCCTGGTGGTCCTCTGTCCCTGACCGCAGCCCCGCTGCCGTGGATCGGAGCCACCAGCGTGTTGCGTGCCACAGGCTTCGGCCCGAACTCGCTGGGCCTCGCGGTCGTGGGCATCGCGCCGGTGAACATCCCGCTGGCGACGATCCCCGGGTTCGAGAATGCGGGTCCCACGTGCGTGGGCCTGGCAAGCCCCGATGTGTTGCTCTACTTCCTGATCCCGAACGCCGGCGAAGTGACCTGGGACTTCCCGATTCCGAACACACCCTCGCTGGCGGGCGCAGTCGTGTTCAACCAGGGTGTCGAACTCGAGTTCGGCCTGAGTGGTTACTCGTTCGTCGGCTCCACGAACGGCCTGCAATTCACGGTGGGTGTGTTCTGAGAATCTCGGCCATCGGGCAGGAGATGCCCCGCGGCGCGCATCGTCGCGACGGATGACGAGAGCGCTTGCCGCGGTCGTGTCACCCCCCTCAGCGGGTGCAGGCTCGCGGTTCGGTTCCCCCGCTGCGACGTGGGTCGAGCAATGGCATCCAGGTCCAGTCCGCGCAGCGATTCGGAGGAATTGTGGCCGGAATCGCGGCCGATGTCGCCAAGGCCCACAGAACGCGGTCGTGCGCCGCCGACGATCCAAGCCTCCCTTCCCACCGCCATGAAATTCCCAGCACTCACCGGCCTGCTCGGCCTCTTCCTCTTCACCGCATCCGCCCGCAGCCAGGACACCGTGTTCCCGGCATTCGGCAACTTGGCCAGCGGCACGCCTTTCGACGTGCGCGCGACCGGAGACGCCCAGCCGCGGCGCCTGCTCGTCAAGCATGACCCGACGCTGGTTCGGGGTCTGCAGATCGAGTGGTGTGGCCGCGACATGACCACGGCCACCGGGCTCTCGACGCAGCTCGGGCTGAACTTCTCGCAGCAGGCGGTCATCACCACGGCGGTGAATCTGGCGCCCGGGGAGTACATCCGGCGCGTCGACGTCTGGGCGATCTCCAGCTTCGTCACCCAGCTCCGCATCTACACCCCGTCGACGAGCTACAACTTCGGCGCAGCCCAAACCGGTGACACACGGCGCAACTTCGTGGCACCGGTCGGCCAACAGGTCGTCGGCTTCGTCGGCACCACGACCTCGAGCATGTTGAATTCCCTCGGCGTGGTGACGCGGCCGCTGCTGGCCTCGGACCAGCGCTTCGGCACCGGGTGTCCGACCGCACTCGGCAACCTGGCGCTGCGCTGGCGCTACTCCTGGAACGGCATGTCCACGGCCCAGCTGCCGGTCATCGAGTGCCCGAACGTGCCGGCCCTCTCGACCGGGATCTTCGTCTACGGCTTCTCCGACCAGACCCACGCCGGAGTGCCGCTGCCCTACAACCTGGCACCGCAAGGGTCGCCGACGTGCAACATCTACACGTCGCTCGACTTCCACGTGCTGTCGTTCCCAGAGCCGAACGGCGTGATCGCGCACACGATCGGAGCCACGACCTGGACGGGTTTCGTCGGCCTGAAGCTGTTCTTGCAAGCGGTGATCCTGCAACCGAACGGGTCGGTCAAGGCGAGCGATGCGCTGAAGACGGTGATCGGGGTGTTGTGACCAGCGGCCGGTGCGCAGCTGGCCGGGTCGACCAGCTGCGCAGGCTGTTCCACGAGGCCCGCGCCCGCCGCGCGGCACTGCAGGCCGAAGTCCTGGTGCCGAACGCGGCGAAGTCGCGCAGTCGGCGATAGCTCGTCGGCCTCGAACCTGACCTAGCCGACCGACAGCCGCGGGAACGAAAGCTTGCGCCGCGCTACAGTTTCGGCGCGCATCAGAACTTCTCCGGGAACGGTTGCTTCACACTCCCAGCTTCCCGGAGCCGATGCGCTTTCTCACCTCTTCCCTCGATCTCGGCCTCCGACGACGGTCTACGCCGCCGAACCACGCTGCTGCGGCACCCACAGGAACGTCAGGAGCGCCGCCGTCCAGCTCACCATCAGGCTTTTGCTTTCCGAAGTCACAACATGGCCCACCCTCTCGCCGGCAAACCCGTCCCTGCAGACCTGCTGATGGACGTCCCCGCGCTGCTCGCTGCCTACGCACAGTCGCCCGACGTCAGCATCGCCACGCAACGTGTCGCCTTCGGCACCAGCGGCCATCGCGGCAGCGCCTTCAACAAGAGCTTCAACGAGGCGCAGATCCTCGCCATCACCCAGGCCGTGTGCGAGTACCGCGCCCAGCAAGGCATCACCGGGCCGCTGTTCCTCGGCAAGGACACCCACGCCCTGTCCAATCCCGCGCAGCGCAATGCCATCGAGGTACTCGCCGCCAATGGCGTGACGACTGTGCTGCAATCGGACGACGGCTACTCGCCCACGCCGGTCATCTCGCGCGCCATCCTCGTGCACAACGCGGGCAGGATGAGAGGCGAGCGCGGCGCCGGGCCGTCCCAAGCCCAAGGCGAGCGCGGCCCCCTCGGGGGCCGGACTGGCCCCGCGGGGGCAGGCCGGGGGCTCAGTGGGCTTGCCGACGGCCTGATCATCACTCCCTCACACAACCCACCGCAGGACGGCGGCTTCAAATACAACCCACCCCACGGCGGCCCGGCCGACACCGATGTCACCGGCTGGATCGAGAACCGCGCCAATGCCCTGCTCAGTGAGGGCAATGCCAGCGTCAAACGCCTGCCCTATGCGCAGGCCATCGCGGCCGCGTGCGTCTCGCAACACGACTTCGCAGCCGACTACATCGCCGATCTGGGCACCGTCATCGACATGGAAGCGATCCGCAAGTCAGGCCTCAGGATCGGCGTCGACCCCATGGGCGGCGCGGCAGTCGCCTACTGGGATCGCATCGCCAAACACTACGGCCTCAACATCGAGGTCGTGAACCCCAAGGTCGATCCCACATTCGGCTTCATGACGCTCGATCACGACGGCAAGATCCGCATGGACTGCTCCAGCCCCTATGCCATGGCCAGCCTCGTCGACCTCAAAGACCGCTTCGACATCGCCTGGGGCAACGACGCCGACGTCGACCGCCACGGCATCGTCACGCCCTCGGTGGGCCTGATGAACCCCAATCATTATCTGGCAGTCGCCATCCATTACCTGCTGGGCCACCGGCCGCAATGGACCAATGCCGCCGTCGGCAAGACCCTGGTGTCGAGCAGCATGATCGACCGCGTCGTCGCCGGCCTCGGCCGCAAGATGCTGGAGGTGCCCGTCGGCTTCAAATGGTTCTCACCGGGCCTCGCCGATGGCAGCCTGTGCTTCGGCGGTGAAGAAAGCGCCGGCGCCAGCTTCTTGCGCCGCGACGGCAGCGTGTGGACCACCGACAAGGACGGCATCATCCTCGGCCTGCTCGCCGCCGAAATCACCGCCGTCACCGGCAAGGATCCCGGCCAGCACTACCTCGCCCTCACCGCAAACTACGGCGCGCCCCACTACATCCGCATCGACGCCGCCGCCACCCCCGAGCAGAAAAGAGCCTTCAAGCAACTCACCCCCGAGAAGGTGCAGGCCGCCGCACTCGCCGGCGAAGCCATCACCGCCAAGCTCACCAAAGCCCCCGGCAACGGCGCTGGCATCGGCGGCCTCAAGGTCACCACCGCCAACGGCTGGTTCGCGGCACGGCCCTCGGGAACGGAAGACATCTACAAGATCTACGCCGAGAGCTTCCTGTCGGCGGATCATTTGCAGCAGATCGTGAAAGAGGCGCAGGAGATTGTGACGGCGGCGCTGGGGTGACGAGTACGACAGGGGCGACGCCGCCGGTCACGGCACCCGTGGCGGACCCGCGCGCGAACCCGGTCAGGCCGACCAACAGCGGGGGGGCGCCGGCCGGTTGGTTGGTCACCCCCCTCCGAATGGTCGGCAGCGACTCCGCGTGACGTGGCGGTGGCAGTTCTCCGGGCGGCGAGGAATCCGCCCGTTTGCCAGGGGAACCGCGACGCGAAGGCACAGCCTCGCAACCGGATTCGCGCGGCGCTGTGTCACGCCGGCGACCCGCGGACCTTGACCATGGGGCGACCGCCGACCTTACCGGCGGGGTGGCAACTCCGCTAATCTCGGCAGCGGGCCGCCACGGACCACATCCTGCCGCAACCCGCGGCACGGGTGCGGATCTGCACGCAGGTCGCGCGACACCCCCTGGGCAGGCCGCTCTGCGGCCGATCCTGCCCTGGAAGGATGTATGGACAGGCATGGCCCGCCCCCCGAGGGGATACTCGGACCACCATTCGATGAACCTACGCCCCAAACTCCTGCTCGGCGCAATCGCAGTCGTGGCCGGCATCGTCCTGACACTCCGGAGCGACAGCCCGAAGCGGGCCAAGGAGGCCTTCCTCGGCCACCTGGTCCACCAGCGCTACGCCGCCGCCGCCGCGATGCTGGTGGCGCCCAGCGCGGTCGAGCCCCTGCCGGACGGCGGCTTGAAGGTGATCGCCCACGACGGCACGTCGAAGGTCGTCGCCGCGGCG
>JAEUHP010000177.1 GCA_016795295.1 Planctomycetota bacterium
TCGCCGCGTCGACGCCGATCGAGTTCGCGCTGGCGCCGCTGCCCGCCGACCCGCTGGCGCACTTCGGCGGCGCCTGCACGTTCGCCGGTGAGCCGCTGGCGTTGGTCGGCCTGCAGCCGGACGGCGCCGCCTGGCTCGCGACGATGCGCGGACGTGTGGGCCGCATGTTCGTCGTCACCGTGTGGGTGCCATGGTTCCCCGACCAGCCCGCGTGGGCCTACGGCGAGTGCGCGGTGATCGCGAGCAATCCTGGCGTGCCCGACATGATCGCGACCGCGCCGCCGGGCGCCGCGCTGCAATTTGGGTCGGCGCTGACCATCTTGCCCGGGCGAGGCCTCGCGCCGTTCCTGACGGCCGGCGACACGTTCGCCGACGGCCAGGGCCGCGTGGCTCCGGTGATGTTCCTCTGGCTCCAGCACCTGCGGCGCGCGAGCGAATGGAGCTCGGTCGGCGCTGCGGCCGACTGGTCGGTGTCCGCCGTCGGCGTCTCGCGCGTGTGGGCCGACGGCAACCCGACCTACCCGGCGTCGTTCAACGTGCGCAGCTGGATCGCCGGCAACCTGCCCGAGAGCGCGCGCCGTCTGTGGACCTGGGACGAGCCGGTCATCGGCCCGGCGATCCGCAGCAGCGCCAGCGGCGGGCAGGAGGAGCAGTTCTGGACACGCGGCGAGCCGATGCTGCACCCGGCGGCGACGAACGTCGTGCTGTTCAGCGCGCTGAAGCTGCACGGCGAGCGGCCGTGCAACCATCACGAGATCGGCGGAGAGCCGCTGGATCTCGACCGGCACGTGTCGCCGCGCCTGCTGTTCTGGGACGGGCGGCCGCACACGAACGCGTCGGCCAACCCGGCCGGCCTGCTGGGCAAGCCGCGGGCGCTGAGCGAGGAGAGTGGCGAGGCGCGCGGCCGCTACGGGCCCGACAACCAGCACTTCATGGCGCGCGGCCTCACCGCCGGTGCCCGCTACACGGGGAGCCCCGCCGCGCAGTACCTGCTCGGCCAGATGGCGCGCATCTACCTGCTGCAGCGCACGGCGGAGCCGAACTGGTCGACCAGCGGGCTCTGGAGCCAGCGCGAGATCGGCTACGAGGGCGAGTTCGTCGTCGACGTGCACCTGAACCTCGAGGATCGCGTGCTCGCCTCGCGGGTCGTGCAGCGGTGGCGCGACCGCATGGAGCGCATCCTGATCCCGCGTTTGTCGGCGAAGCCGAACGACGTGTGGCACACCGAGCTGAACGACGCGCGCCTCGGCGACGGCGTAGGCGAGTGGTGGCAGCCGTGGATGCAGGGTTTCGCCGCGCTGGGCATGGACGACGCGTGCCGCATCGTCGGACCGGCGGCCGGCCGCGCGCTGGCCCTTCGCGGAGCCCGGGCGGTGCTGCGCGACGGGTTCACGATGCGCGATGGGCAGTGGGTGTCCCACGACCACGTCGCACTGGACGGGCGCAAGGGCACGAACGGCTCGCTCTACCTGTTCGGGACGCCTGGCGCCGTCGCCGTCGTGCTGCGCCACGATCCCGAGCACGCGCAGGCGCACGCGATCCTGCAGCAGATGCGGGCGGCGGCGCCGCCGGCGGGTGGGAAGTGGATGCCGCCGAGGGTGAAGTAGCCTGGGTGGTGGTCTACTGACCTGCCAGCGGAGTTTCGACGATCGGATTCGAAGTCTGTCAAGCCAGCAAAGGCCGCGGTAACCTCCGTTCCCAGGGATTCGCAGGAGAGACGCTCGTGCGAACCCAGCTAGCCGAAGTCGGGACTAGAGGAATCGATGGCCAACTCAGACGTTGAAAGCACAGGGCAGCCCAGCGTGGCTTCAAGATTGCATCTTGCTGATTCAGCAGCCGCTTTTCTGGGGGTCGACCACATCCATCTTGGCCGCGTGCACGCGATCCCTCGCCTCAAGCTGCTCTGGGGAATTGCCACGGGGGGCAACTACAGATTGGATGGGTTCGAAATGAGCGAAGGGGGGCAGAATCACTCACTTGCCCTTGAGGTTCAAGTGCACCAGAATTCTCGCCTTCTCGCTACCGTCGCAAGATCATTCTTCCTGCTGACCATGCAGGAGGGCAAGTCGAGATTGCCAATCATTCAGAAGCGATGGTCGCGCACGGCCCGCGACTCAGCACGTTTCGCCGGGGACTTCAGCTGCGACACATACGTGGACGCGGATGGGCTCACGTGGCGCCACCGGTACGGGTGGGCTGGGCATGAAGACACCCTTGAAGCGCTGGACTCTCTGGGGAAGGTCTCCGTTGCCATAGCGCTGCACACTGCTCGGCCGTAAGCAGCCTTTGCAGGCTGAAGGACAACTTGAATCGCCATGGACCAGAACCGCCTAGCACTTGCACTCGGGGCCGCCGTCAACGGGCCTCCATTCTCTCAGGAGGCCAGGGCGGCCCTGATCGCTCTCACAGAGGAAGAGGTCTTGGAGCTAACCAGGCTGCTCGCGAGGGCCAGTGGCATTCAGTCGATGCCTCCTCCCCCAGTAAACAAGCAGCAGATGGCGGCGGAAGTGGTCGCATGGAATGCAAAGTACAATGAAGCCATGCGGGAGTTTCGATGTGCTTCCGATGACGCTGCGGCGAAGCGCGTAGCCGTTGCGCGAGCTGATGTTGTAGTGATGCAGCTCGCCAAGAGTGGACACAAACTGCGGGCGATCACCAAGCCAGGGTGCTCTGGTTTCTTGATCCTGCTTGCCCTGGCATCTGTCGTCTTGGCCTGGTTTTCCGCCCCAGGTTGACTTGCAGCCTGAATGCTGCGCCGCGAGATCCTGAGG
>JAEUHP010000180.1 GCA_016795295.1 Planctomycetota bacterium
TGCACACCGCCGGCACCCCGCAGCTGGTGCTGCAACTGCGCGAAGGGGCGCCGGCCGACGTGTTCGCCGCCGCGGCGCCCGAGCACATGGCCCAGGTCGAAGCCATGGGCCGGCTCGCGGGCGCTGCGCGCGAGTTCGCGCGCAACCATCTGGCCATCGCGGTGGCCCCGGGCAATCCCCACGGCATCCAGGGCCTCGCCGATCTGGCGCGGCCCGGCCTGCGCGTCGCCCTGTGCGGGCCCGAAGTGCCCGCCGGCCGGTATGCTCGGGCGGCGTTGGCCAAGGCCGCGGTGGCCGTGGCGTCGCGTTCCGACGAACCGAGCGTGGTGGCGGTGGTGACCAAGGTGCAGTTGGGCGAACTCGACGCCGGCATCGTGTATGCGACCGATGTGCGGGGGCCTGCGGTGCAGGGGATCGCGCTGCCCAGGGAGCACGACCAGATCGCCAGCTATCCGATCGCCGCGTTGGCGAAGGGCGGGGCGCCTTTCGGTGCTGCGGCGTTCGTGGTGTTCGTCACCGGCCCGGTGGGACGCGCGGTGCTGCAAGCCCACGGCTTCGAAGTGCCGTGATGCGTCCCCTGCGTTCCCTCTGGCTCGGCGTGCCGGCTGGTGCTGCGGCGCTGCTGTTCGGCCTGCCGGTGCTCGGCCTGTGCCTGCGCGCGCCGTGGGGCGAACTGGTCGGCTTGCTGGCGCAGCCGGCGGTCGCCGAGGCGCTGTGGCTGTCGCTGCTGAGTTCTGGCGGCGCCACCGTCTTGGCGGTGGCGCTCGGTCTGCCGACCGCGGCCTGGTTGGCCAGCGGCCAGTCGAGACTGCGCACGCTGGTGCGGCTCCTGGTGCTGCTGCCGATCGTGCTGCCACCGATCGTCGGCGGCGTGGCGCTGCTGGCCGCGTTCGGCCGCGCCGGGGTGGTCGGTGGGTGGCTTGCGGCGGCAGGGGTGGTGCTGCCGTTCACCACGCTGGCGACCGTGGTGGCCGCCGCGTACATGGGCATGCCGTTCTTCGTGCTCGGGGCCGAAGCCGGGCTGCGCAGCTTCGACGCCCGTTACGGCGAAGTGGCGGCGACGCTCGGCGCGGGGCCGTGGCGGCGCTTCTGGACGGTGACGATCCCGCTGGTGTGGCCGTCGCTGCGCACCGGGGCGCTGCTGTGCTGGGCGCGCGCGTTGGGCGAGTATTGCGCCACGCAGACGTTCGCCGGCAACCTCGCGGGCACCACGCGCACCATGCCGCTCCTGTGTGGCGTGGCGATGGAGAACGACCCCGGTCGAGCCGTGGCGTTGAGCCTGATCCTGGCGGTGGTGTCGCTGGTGGTCCTGTTCGCCGTGCGCCGCGGTCTGGAGGTCGGGCGATGAACCTCGAACTGTCCGGGTCGGTGTTGCGCTCCGAGTTCGCGCTCGAACTGCAACTCACCGTGTCCGCGGGCCAGACCCTCGCCCTGGTCGGGCCGAACGGGGCCGGCAAGTCGACCTGCCTGTCGGTGTGCGCGGGCCTGTTGGCGCTGGCGCGCGGGCACCTCGTGGTCGGTGGGCGGGTGCTCGACGCGCCGGCGCAGGGTGTGTTCGTGCCGCCCGAGGCGCGGCGCATCGGCTGGCTGCCGCAGCAACCGCTGCTGTTCCCGCACCGCACGGTGCAGGACAACGTCGCGTACGGCCCGCTGGCGCGCGGGGTGCCGGCCGCTGCGGCGCGGGTGCGCGCCGAGCAGTGGCTCGAACGGGTCGGGCTCGCGGGCTACGGGCCGCGGCGGCCGCACGAACTCTCGGGTGGGCAGGCGCAGCGCGCCGCGCTGGCGCGCACGCTCGCCGCCGAACCCGAGGTCTTGCTGCTCGACGAGCCGCTCGCTGCGGTGGACGCGTCGGCACGGCGCGAACTGCGCGCACTGCTGCACGAGCATCTGGGCGCGTTCGCCGGCCCGCGGCTCCTGGTCACCCACGACGCCGTCGATGCGTTCGTGCTCGCCGAGCGCATCGCGGTGCTGGAGGCTGGGCGGGTGGTGCAGATCGGCACCGCGGCCGAACTCGGCAGCGCACCGCGTTCGCGCTACGTCGCGGACCTGGTCGGGCTCAACTTCGTCGTCGGCGCGGTGCACGACAGTGTGTTCACGGCGGCGTCCGGGGCCACGCTGGTGGTCGCCACCGCGATCGAGGGCGCGGCGGTCGCCACCGTGCATCCGCGCGCGATCGCGCTGTTCCGCAGCCGGCCCGACGGTTCGCCGCGCAACGTCTGGCAGGCCCCGGTGCTGGCGATCGAAGCGGTGCCGGAAGCCAACCGGGTGCGGCTCGGCGGGCCGTTGCCGTTGGTCGCCGAGGTCACGCCTGCGGCGGTTCTGGCGCTCGGGCTCGCAGTCGGGGCCGTGGTCTGGGTGGCGTTGAAAGCCACCGAAGTGCAGGTCGCGCCGGCGTGACCGGTGCCGCGGCGCCGGGTCGCTCAGCGCTTCTTCTTCTTGCGCCGCTTCTGCGGCTCCGACACCGAGCCCTCCGGCGTCGACTCGGGCTGCTTCATGGTCATCTCGAGCAGCGCCTGCTGGCTGCGCAGGGCCGGCTCGGCATCGGCGCGCACGATCCGTTCGCTCGCGCCCGAAGCCAGGACTCGGCGGCCCTTCACGTTGTCGCGCAGGGCCGCGCCCAGCACTTCGTCGACCACCCGTTTCTTCAGTTCGGGGTCGAGGATCGGTGCGGCGACCTCGACGCGGCGGTCGAGGTTGCGCGCCATCCAGTCGGCCGACGACAGGTAGACCAGCGGATTGCCGGCGTTCTCGAAGTAGTAGACGCGGCTGTGTTCGAGGAACCGATCGACGATCGCGACCACCGAGATCTGGTCGCTGAGGCCGGGCAGACCGGGGCGCAGGCAGCACACCGAACGCACGCACAGCTCGATGCGCACGCCGGCGCGCGAGGCTTCGTAGAGCGCCAGGATCACCTGGGCGTCGGCCAGGTTGTTCAGCTTGGCCTTGATGCCCGCGGGGCGCCCGGCCTTCTTGTGCTCGATCTCGTTGCGGATCAGCTGCAGCACCTTGTCGCGCAGCGTGAACGGCGCCACCAGCAAGTGCTCCATCTGCGGCACGCGCGAGTAGCCGGTGATCATGTTGAAGGTCTCGGCGACCTCCTCGCCGATGTCGGCGCGCGCGGTCAGCAAACCGATGTCGGTGTAGAGGCGCGCGGTGCTCGGGTTGTAGTTGCCGGTGCCGAGGTGGCAGTAGCGGCGCAAGCTGCCGTCGTCCTCGCGGCGCACCACCAGCGTGCACTTGGCGTGCGTCTTCAGGCCGACGATCCCGTAGACCACGTGCACGCCGGCTTGTTCCATGCGCCGTGCCCACTGGATGTTCGCTTCTTCGTCGAAACGCGCCTTCAGCTCGACGATCGCGGTGACCTGCTTCTTCTGTTGGGCTGCTTCGATCAGCGCTTCGACCAGCGGGTTCTTGCTGCCGGCGCGGTAGATGGTCTGCTTGATCGCCTGCACCTTCGGGTCGCGCGCGGCGAAGCGGATGAAGTCCTCGACCGTGGTGAACGACTCGTAGGGATGATGCAGCAGGATGTCGCCTTCGCGCAGATCGGCGAACATCTCGTCGGCAGAGCCCCAGCTCCACACGCGCCGCGGCTGCACCGGCGGGTCCTTCAGTTCGGGCTGCTCGGTGGTCTGGTACAGCTCCATGATCCGGCCGAGGTTGACCGGGCCGTCGCAGAAGTAGACGTCGTCGGGCTCGAGGTTGAGGGCGCGGGTGAAGCGTTCGACCACGTCGGGGTGCGCGCCGTTGTCGATCTCGAGCCGGATCGGTTCGCCGCGGCGCCGTTTCACCAGCTCCTTCTCGATCGAACTCATCAGGTCGGTGGTCTGCACCTCGTCGACGTCGAGGTTGCTGTCGCGCGTGACGCGGAACGTGCTGGCGTGCACCACTTCGAGCCCGGGGAACAGTTCGCGCAGGTTCTCGCGCACCACGTCGGCGGTGAACACGAACGCGCGTTGGCCCTCGATCTCCGGCAGCTTGCGGATGCGCGGCAGGGTGCGCGGCACCTGCACCACGGCCATGCGCAGCGTGCGCCGCGCCTGCCGCGGGTCGAGCAGCAGCACGGCGAGGTTCAGCGACTTGTTGAGCAGCACCGGGAACGGGTGCGCCGGGTCGACCGCGAGCGGCGTCAGGATCGGGTAGATCTCGCGATGGAACCAGCCGTCGACCCACTTCTGCTGCGCCTGGCTGAGCTGGCGGATCGGCCGGAACTCGATGCCGGCCTTGGCCAGTTCGGGCACCAGTTGTTCGCGCCAGGTCCGGTGCATCGCCGCGGTGAACGTCTGGGCGTCGGCGCGGATGCGTTCGAGTTCTTCTTGCGGCTTGATGCCGTCGGGGTTCTCGCCCTGCAGGCCGGCGTCGACCAGTTCCATCACTCCAGCGACGCGGATCTCGAAGAACTCGTCGAGGTTGGTGCTGGCGATGGCCAGGAACTTGACACGCTCGAGCAGCGGGTTGCTGGCGTCCTGGGCCTCTTCGAGCACGCGCCGGTTGAACGCCAGCCAGGACTGTTCGCGGTTCACGAACAGCGTCGGTCGGTCGATGCTGGCCAGCGGTGCGGTGAGGGGGGCTGGGGTGCTCGGTGGCGTACTGCCGGTCTGGGCCGCGGTGCTGGTCGAGGGAGTGCTCCCGCTGCTTGCGGCCACCTCCGCGCTGGTCGGTGCCCCGGAGGCGGCCGGGGCCGGGCCGTCGGGCTGGCGCTGCAAGCGCCCGAAGCTGTCGTCGGGCAGGCGCATCGGCTGCAGTTCGGGCAACTCACTCATGGGGGGTGTCCAGGTATCGGCTGCGATTGGACCCTGGGGGGGTGCGGAAGGCCACCTATGGGACAGTTCTTCACGGGATCTTGATGGGATTCCACGGGGCGCCGACCCGGGCTTTTGGGTGGCATATAAAGTCCTTAGATGAAGATGGTTACGGAATTCTCACTGGCGGGGCATCCACGTTCGGAATGGCGGCGCTCGATGCGGTCAAGCGGAATTGTGGGCCGTTGGCTCACGTTCCCCAGTGTGGTTGCGGGCTCGCGTATGCTGCCGGCTTCCCGTCCACCAACCATGCAGCGGATCCACCTGCTCGTCGCCACTCTCGGTGCGTTGTCCCACGCGCCCGCCCAGAACCAAGCCCTGGCCTTTGCCAATGGCACGGCCGCGTACGCCGACGCGCCCTACGCGCCGACGTTGGTGCCGCGCGGCGGTCTCACCGTCGAAGCCTGGCTCACCTACGACGGCAGCACGCTCGGCTCGGGCTGGCGGTTCCCGACCGTGTGTCGGATGGATCCCTCGCCCAACCAGGCGTCGTACTTCCTGCGCGTCGAGGCTGGCCAGACGCGCGCCAACCGCCTCTTGTGGTGGGTGACCACGGCGAACGGCAACTTCAGCATCGCCTACACCTTTGCCCCGGCCGTGCTGGTCGCCGGCGCGCACGTGGCGGCGAGCTACGACGGCACTGCCTTGCGGCTGTTCCTCAACGGCGCGCAGGTGGCCCAGGGCAATGCCACCGGGGCGATCCTCGACCGCGGCGGGGTGTTCCGCATCGGCGGCGGGGACCTCTCGGTGGCCGGGGGCGAGACCTGGAACGGCACCATCGACGAACTGCGCGTCTGGCCGTTCGCCCGCACGGCGGCGCAGATCGCCGCGAGCATGGGGCAGGATCTGTCGTTGCTGCCCGGCGAGGCGTCGTCGTGGCACTTCGACGGCGACCTGCTCGATGCTTCGGGCACCAACCACGCGACGCTCACCGGGCCTGCGACGTTCGGGCCCAGCGTCGCCGTGCTGCAGCCGTTCGCCTTTCCGGGGGCGTTGAACTTCGGCGCCGCGAGCGGCTGTCGGAGCGACGGACTGGCCGCGATCACCGGTCTGGCCAACCTCGGCAACGGTTCGTTCGCCTTCGTCGGCACCCGCGCCCCGGCCAGTGCGCCGGGCTTCGGCGTGGTGTCGCTGGCCAGCCTGCCGACGCCGCTGCCGGTGCTCGGCATCGACGTGTGGGTCGACCCGAATCTCGCCACGTCGTTGTTCTCGACCGCCAGCAGCCTGGGCACGGCGAGCCTGGGTTTTCCGGTGCCGACCAATCCAGGCAACGTGGGGCTGGCGTTCTTCACCCAGTTCGTCTGGCTCGATGGTGCTTGTGCCAGCGGTCTGTCGGCGTCGAACGCCGTGCTCGCATCGATCCTGCCTTGAACGGCCGCCGCGGCTCGGTGAGGCTCGCCACGGCCATGACCAACCTCGTGTTGCCTTGCCCTGGCTGCCGTTCCCTGAGTCGCGTCCCCGAAGCACGCCTCGCCGACCGTCCGGTGTGCGCCAGCTGCCGCACCCGCCTGCTCGGCGCACCGGTGCCGCTCGACGCGGCCTCGTTCGATCGGGTGCTCACGGCGACGACGCTGCCGGTGCTGGTCGACTTCTGGGCGCCGTGGTGCGGGCCGTGCCGGACGATGGCGCCGCACTTCGACGCGGCGGCGGCAGCGTTCGCGGGGCGGGTGGTGTTCGCCAAGGTCGACACCGAGGCCGAGCCGGGACTCGCGGCGCGGTTCCAGATCCAGGGCATCCCGACCCTGGCGCTGTTCGAGGCCGGCCGCGAACTGCGCCGCAGCAGTGGCGGGCGCAACCAGGCGCAGATCGCGGCGTGGCTGGCCGGCGGGACCTGAGCGCGGGTTCGCTCAGTTGCCGTCGAGTGCCGCGATCAGCAGGTCGACCATGCGCCCGTAGCTGCGCACCCCGTCGCTGTGGCCTGCCGAACGCAGGTAGGTGTGGTTGGTCGCCGTCGCGACGGAAGTGAGCACCACGGTGGCGGTCTTCGGCTGCCGGTCCCAGAAGTCGCGGATCGCATCGACGTCCGCGCGCAGCGCCACCGGGGCGGCGTTCATCAGCCGGTGCCACGCCGGAACGTCGCGCCACGACAGTTCGCCCATCACATACCGCCAGGCGAACAGTTCGGCGGCGTAGCGCAGCGCGGCATCGGGGGCGCGCGACCCGACCCACCACGCCAGGAAGTTCGCTTCGTCCTCGCGGGCGAAGCCGCGCAGGTGCGCGACTTCGTGGCAGGCGACCGCCAGCACCAGCACTCCGGGCGGTTCGGCGTTGACGTTGGGCTCGCCGGTGAACGGGCAGTAGATGCCGGTGGTCGACGCCAGCGTGAGCAGTGGTGAGATCCAGGCGGCGCGCAGCGGCGGGGGCGGGCCCGCGAGGCCAGGGCAGTCCTGGCCGGCCGCGGCGTAGGCGGCGGCGACGCGGTCGCGCCAATCGGCAGGCAGTGGCACCGGATCGAAGTCGGCGGGACGCGCCGCGGCGGCGCGTTCGGCGAGCCGTTCGGCGGTGCGGGCCAGCGCGGCCTTGGTCGCTGGGCGCGGACTGAGGCCCAACTGGCTCGCGACTGGGAGTCGGGCGTGGTTGAGGCCCCACAGGACCACGAACAGGAACAGCAGAACGCCGGCGGTGGCCAGCAACTTGGCGCCGGCGTGGGCCAGGAGGTTGCCGAGGCGCGCTTGGCCGTGCCACCAGCGCCACAGGCCGCGCACCGGCCGCCAGACGCAAGTGCCGATGCCGAGCAGCAGCAGCAGTTCGCCGACCTGGATCGGCGACCAGCTGGCGGCGGTCGCCAGTCCGGTCTGGATCCCGCGGTAGAGGCCGTGGCTGTAGTGCAACTCGACCCACTCGGGGTGCTGCTGGCCGAGCCACAGCAGGCCGTAGCCGAGCGGCCCGAGCAGGAACAGGCCGAGGCAGCGGCGCCAGCGGACGGGCGGGGCCTCGGCCGACGGGGGGCTCGTGGCGGTGGGGGCGTGGGGGGGCGCCGCGGAGTGGGCCATGCCAAGGCAGCATACTCGCTGCGCGGCTTGCCCGACTTACGGCGCGCCGAGCATGGGCTGCTTGACAGGAACGCGGCAGGGGCGTTCGCTGCTCTCTGGGCGGGCAGCCGGTTCGCTCCGATCCGGCGCGCCGCTGTGCACACTGCCATGAACGCCAAGAAGTCCCTGCTCCTGCTCGGCATCCTCGCCGTCACGCTCGCCCCCACGGCCGGTCCGTCGGCACTCGCCGGCTACAGCGTCACCATCGGTGGCGTGCGGGTTTCCTACTCGAGGGCCGGTTGCTTCGCCTACTTCGACCAGAACGACGGCACGCTCACCGTCGAACTGTCCCAGGACGCAGGCACCCTCACCGTGACCGCCCAGCGCACCGCAGCGCAGAACTGGGGCGGCTACACTGACATCTACATCGACGGCGCCGACAGCCTGGTCCGGGGCATCACCTTGAACGGCCGCTCCGACAACCCGTTCTACGTCACGGGCCAGATCGCCTACACCCGGAAGTTCTCGTCGAACTACACGGTGGTCGGTGACACGGACTTCTACGGCGATGCGGGGCTCGGCTCGTCCGACCTGATGCCGTGGCCGGATTCGATCAGCATGAGGAACGGCGGCAGCGTCGGCCCGTTGTTCGGCGTCGACTACAGCTCGTCCGTGGACGGCAACGGCAAGCTCTCGGGTGAGTACCGGCTGAAGCTCAAGTGAGTTCGGCGGCGGTGGCCGGGCGGGCGCGCCGCGCCGCGCCGCACGCGGGAGCGGCAATCGAGGGCACCGCTTGACGCCTGGCCCGGCGACGCCCTGGCGGGTCGAACTGCTGAAACGCGACACCCTCGGCCGGGTCGAGCGGCTGACCGATGCCAGTGGCGGCTGTTGGGTGCGCCGGGCCGCCGTGGGGTCGCGTTGGCCGGGCTCGGCGTGGCTGGCCCGGCTGCTGCTGCGGCGCGAACGGCGCGCCCTGCAGCACTTGGCCGGGCTCGTCCGGGTGCCCCAGCTGCATCCAGAGCCGCCCACGGTCCCCGGGGAGCGCTCGGATGCCGTGTTGCTGCGCAGCTGGCAGCCCGGAGTGCCCCTGTGGCAGGTCGAGGTGCTGCCGGCCGACTTCTTCGCGCACTTGGGCGAACTGGTGCAGGCCATGCACGATCGCGGCGTGTGCCACAACGACCTGCACAAGGAGAACAACATCCTGGTCGGCCCCGGTGGCTGGCCGGCACTCGTCGACTTCCAGCTCGCGTCTTGCCATGGTTCGCGCGGCCGTGGCTTCCGCCGCCGCTGCGCGGAGGACTTGCGCCATGTCGCCAAGCACGCCGCGCGCTACGCGGCACGCGGTGCGGGCCGGGTCGTGATGCCGCCCCGCGGACCGCTGGCGCACGCTTGGCGGTGGAGCGGCAAGCTGCTCTACAACGTGGTCGTGCGCTGGCTGTGCCGCGCCCGCGGCCGCGGCGAGCCGCGCCGGCCCAAGGCCGGTCCGTGGCCGCGGGTCGGACCGCCACTCGGTCCGCCGCTCGGCACAATGACGCCTTGATCGCTCCGGTCTGCGGTGCTTGCGCGGCACCGGCTGCCTTGGTACACAATCGATGCGGCAATCCACCATGCATAGGGCGATCCTCGCGGCGGCGTTCGGACTGTCTTGGTCGACCCAGGTCGCGGCCCAGGCGCCGAACGAGTTCGACTACGAGCCGGCGTCCGCGGTCGCGGTGCCGATCACGCCGAACGGCGCCACCCATGTGATCACTGGGCAGGTGGTCTACACGGGCCAGCATCGAACCCTCAATGCGCCGTTGGAGATCGCCGCTGGCGGCGAGTTGCGGCTGGTGCGCACGGCGTTGCGCGTGTTCGGCAGCGTCACGCTTCGCGAGGGCGGCCGGCTCACGGTGATCGACTCCTCGCTGCTGCTGCCGTGCGCGTTCCAGCGGCAGTATGAATTCCGCACCGAAGGCGGGCTGTTGCACACCGAGCGGGCGGTGTTCGGCTCCGGCTATGTGGGCAGCAATCTCGCGATCACGCGGCTGCTGCACCTGCGCGGCACCTGGCTCGCCCGCGAGACCGTGCTGCAGGGACTGGTGACGATCCTGGCCGACGGTCGGAACGGTTGGTTCGGCGATCCTCGGTACAAGGGTGGTTCGGTGGTGGCCCGCGGCCTCTACGAAGGGGATCGCGCGGATGCCGTCCACCTGAGTGGCATGGGCGACGTGACGCTCGTCGA
>JAEUHP010000253.1 GCA_016795295.1 Planctomycetota bacterium
TTCGCCCCGAGCTCGGGCACCACACCCGGCCGCGGCACAGCCGGCAGGCGGCCCGACGCGAGGTCGCGCTCGAGGCAGGTCACCAGCTGCGCGAACCACACCCAGGCCTTGAGCCGCACGCCGAGGTCGGTGTGGTGGATCGCGTCGATCGCCAGCGCCGGGTCGTGGGGCAGCTCCGCGTCGAGGTCGAGCAGATCGACGCCGTTCGCGGCCGCCCAGGCGGCGAAGAACCGATTCTGCAGGTCGGCGAGCGTGCGCACCGTCGCATAGCGGAACGGCCAGTAGGCGCGGTTCAGGTGCACCAGCACGTTGTGCCCCCACACCGGATCGAGCTCCAGGCCTTCGTGGGCGAGCCACCAGAACGTCGACACGCAGAGCTTGGCGCCGCGGGCTTCGACAGCGGCCCGGATGGCGGTCAGGTCGCCGCCGATCGCCGCCAGTTCGAGCAGGCCCGCGGTCCGCTCGAGCGGCAACGGCCCGCGCAGCAGTTCGGCGGGCAGCGTGATCTGCTGCTCGGGCTTCGCCGGCTCGCCACGCGCGGCGCCGCGCCGCAAGGCCGAGCGCAGGTAGCGCCCCAGGGCCGTGTGTTCGGCCAGTCCGTCGAGCCAAGTGCTGTCGGCGGTCGCGGTGTCGTCGTAGGCCCCCACCACGCCGGGCGGCGGCTCGGCCAAGCGGTAGGCCCCGGAGACTTGCACGTGTTTCGCCAGGGTCGCGGGTTGGAACTGGTTCGCGCCCTCGTAGTAGACGAGGTAGTCGATGTCG
Source organism: Planctomycetota bacterium (assembly GCA_016795295.1). GTDB lineage: Bacteria > Planctomycetota > UBA1135 > UBA1135 > UBA2386 > JAEUHP01. Next base: position 763 of record JAEUHP010000253.1, read on the forward strand.
AGCGGCAGCAACTCGTCGGTGACGATGGCGCGGATGTCGTGCGACTGGATCGCCTCGCGCGCACCGTTCAGCACCTCGAACTGCACCGCGAACGGCCCGCTGCGCCGCTTCTGCGCGGCCCACAACCCGAGCCAGTGTTCGATCAGTTCGGGAGCGCTGTGCGGCACACTGTGTGCTTCGACCGTCGTCGACGCGCCGACGAACGCGATGCGCACGGTGCCGGGCGCCTTCTGCGGGGCCACATCGCGCCCGCGGAAGCCATAGCGGTTGGTGACGAGGCCGGTCGGCAGCGTGCGCGACGCCGGGTAGCGGTAGCGCGGCACCGGCTTGCCTTCGGGTGGCTCGAACACCGTGAACGGATCCGGCAGCGTGAGCCCCGCCAAGATCGGCAGGCCTTGCCCCTTCACCCACGTGGCGCGCAGCAAGGCCGCGTTCAGCACGTAGTAGTGCAGCAGCCAGTCCTGCTGCGGCCGCAGCGGCTGCCCCAGCGGCGGCGGGGGCTCCAGCGGCGGCGGCGAGGTGCGTAGCCACCCCACGTCCAGATCCGGCCGGGCTTGGCGCCAGCGCGCCACGAACGGCTCGACCACCTGGGGCGCCATGCCGAGCACCCGTGCCGGGTCGGTGTCCGGTGCGCTCGAGCGGGGCGTGAGCCGTCCGGCGAACAGCCGATACCCACCGTGCAGCCGCAGCACCCCTTCGCCCACCAGCAGCATGCTGCCCAGGCTGCCGCACAGCAGCACGAACTTGGCGAAGCGGCGGCGCGGGGGCACGTCCCTAGCCTAGCCCGGGCCTCTGCGGTTCCCAGTCGGAGCTGTGGCTTTGCCCCAGGAGGCGTCCCCAGGGCCGCCCCCGGGCCGCCTCCGGGCCCCGCTGGAGGGCGTGCCACGCAAAGCAGCAGCCCGTTCCGCGACAAAAGTGGCCCCCCCTCGGCCCACTGGGAGATGGCAGCCGTGGCGCCGGCCACCGGCACCCGGCATCCTTCGCCGCGCCATGCTCCACACCCTGCACATCCGCAACCTGGCCTTGCTCGAACACGCCGAGATCCGGTTGGCCGAAGGTCTCACCGTCATCTCGGGGGAGACCGGCGGCGGCAAGTCGTTGCTGCTCACCGCGCTCGCGGTGCTGCGCGGCGAGAAGATTCCCGGCACCCTGGTGCGCCACGGTGCCGAGGAGCTGCAAGTCGACGGGGAGTTCCGGCTCGGCAAGGGCGGGCGCAGTGCGGCGGTGGTGGCGCTGGTGGCCGAACGCTGCGGCGGCAGCGTCGACGACGATCTGTTGTTGGTGACGCGGATCGTCGACCGCAGTGGCCGCTCGCGGGTGCGCATCGGTGGCAAGCCGGCCACGCTCACCGCGCTGCGCGAAGTCGGTGAGTTCTTGTTGGAGATCCATGGCCAGGGCGATGCGCGGGCCTTGATGCGGCCGGCCATCCAGACCGAGACGCTGGACGCGTTCGGTGGCACGGCGGCGCTGCGCGGCGAGTTCGCCAGTGCGTTGGCCGCGGCGCGCGCCGTGCGGGCGCGCCTGGCCGAACTGACGGCCGGCGAGCAGCAGCGCCGCCAACGGCTCGACTTCCTGCGCTTCCAGCACCAGACGCTGACCGAGCTGCGGCTCGGCGAGGGCGAGTTCGCCGCGCTCGAACAAGAGCACCAACTGCTGTGCAACCTCGACGGCCTGCGCCAGCAACTCGACGAAGCGCTCGGCGCCCTGCAGGACGGTGAGCACAGTGCCGCCGACGCCTTGGCGCAGGGGCGCCGCGCCGCGGAGCAGGCGGCCGGCATCGACCGTCGGCTCGAAGCGGCCGCCGAACAACTGGCGCAGGCCGAGGAACTGCTGGCCGACGCGTGCCGACAGCTGCAGTCCGGCCAGGCGCGCCTCGACCTCGACCCGAACCGCCTGGCCGCCGTGCAGGAACGTCTCGACGAGATCGGCGAAGCCCTGCGGCGTTTCGGCCCGACCGAGGCCGACCTGCGCGCCACGGCTCAGCGGATCGCCGCCGAACTGGCGGCGGCCGAAGCCCCCGACGCGGACCCGGAGCGCCTCACCCAAGAGCTGCGCACCGCCACCGAAGCGGTCGCGGCCCTGGGCCGCAAGCTGGTGCGGGCCCGCAGCAAGGCGGCTGGGCCGTTCGCCGCGGCGATCCGCCGCGAACTGCAGGATCTCGGCATGCTGCACACCGAGCTGCGGGTGGCGATGGCGGAGCAGTTCGCCGTCGAGCGTCTGCTCGACGACGCCACCGAACATGGTCCGGTGCCGGTCGACCTCGAGGTGCGCATCAACCCCGGCGAACCGTTCCACAGCCTGCGCGACACGGCGTCGGGCGGCGAACTGGCGCGCATCGTGCTGGCGATCAAGAAGACGCTCGCCGACCAGGACCGCACGCCGCTGCTGGTGCTCGACGAGATCGACGCCGAGATCGGTGGGCGGCTCGGGCTGCAGGTCGGCAAGAAGCTGCACGAGGTGGCCAAGCACCACCAAGTGGTGATCGTGACCCACTTGGCACCCGTCGCGGCGTTCGCGCAACACCACTTCCTGGTCAACAAGGAGGTGGCGGGGGGTGCTGGCGCCGAACGCACCCGTTCGCGGGTTCGCCAGCTGCAAGGGGGCGAAGTGGAGAAGGAGCTGGCGGCGATGGCGATGGGCGATGGCGGTGACGCCGCGGCGCTGCAGCAGGCACGGCGGCTGGTGCAGAAAGCGCGCGAACTCGGCGACGGTTGAGCCTGCGACGTCGCGGTGGCAGGGCTGCTGCGGCTCTGGCGGCAACCCTCGACTGCCGCGGGCGAGCCAGCGGCCCGTGAACGACACCGGCCCGGCAGCGCATGACGCTGCCGGGCCGGTGCAAGGTGCGGGGCAGGTCTTGGCTGCCAAGGAGCCGCTGCAGCGGGCTGGATGGGGCGGCTCGCCCCAAGCCGGTCCCCGCGGTGCCGCGGCTCCCGCGCGATCCTG
>JAEUHP010000199.1 GCA_016795295.1 Planctomycetota bacterium
GGCAACCCAGAGGTGCGATACCTCGTGCACCAGCGAAGTTCCGGCGTGGTAGGAGAGCTGCGTCACCAAGATGCGCTCACTCCCCACCAGGTCGGCCGGCACTGTGTACATGGCCTGGGCCCCGGCTGGCAGATCGTCCAGGACCGGCATGCGCGCGTGGAATGAGCGGTACAGAAGGTCTCCGGCAAACGGCAAGGAGCCGGGAACCAGATTGCCAGATCCATCACGCCGGCGGAGGAACAAGAACCGCTCGGTGCGCCCAGAAAGATCGGCAGGATTGGCCGAGACGTCTTCGTAGGTGACCTCGACCCCGCTGTAGTAGTCCGGATCCCACTGTACTGACGGGTCCTGCGTGCCAATCCAGGTGGGTGCGTAGTTCCAGACTTGGTCGATGCCGTTCGGGAAGCGAACCCGTGCCAACCTGCCGTTGCTGTAGACGTAGTGCGTCTGGTTGTCGTGGGGATCCGTCACCCGCTGGATCGTCCAAGACTCAAAGGCCCCCGGGGCATTTGGCAGCCTGACGAAGCGCGATACGGTGCCATCGACATGGAACACGTCCAGGAAGTCGAGCCGCTGGTGGTTCGCCGTGTCGAAGTAGGACCGGAAAAACTCTCCCTCCCCGGAACGGAAGGACGTTACAGTTCCCAGCCCACTCGCGTTGGTTGCCCTGGGGTTGCCCCAATCCGAAGAGGGCATAGTCGAATCGTCGGGGGTCACACTGATTTCGCAGACACAGGCTTGCATGTCTGTCGAATTCGGAATCGTGACGTCTGCCGGGATCGTGACAATCTCACATATGTTGTTGCTGGGCGGCGAGTTGGGGTCCGGGCAAGCCGTCCCATGTGGCGGACTCAAGAGGAATCCCCCCCGAGGAAAGCGAGGCCGAAAGCCGCCACCACCGCGACCGCCCCTCGGGACTTCGAGCGCAAACGGGTTGGGCCACTTCTCCAACAGGCCGGTCTCGTAGTCGAGTGGGCCAATGGTCAGTTTCACATCCCCGGTCTCGGTCACGGTTCCGGACGTGTCCAGGAGCAGCGTGCCGCCCTGCAACGGCCCAATCTTGAACTTGGGACACGGATCCTTCTCTTCCTGCCCGACCAGCGATCCAGCCAAGAGCAGCAGTACTGTGCAGAGGAGCGCTGCGCCCCCCCCGATGCCACGGACCAGCAGACTCAGAGCATGCCAACGACGACGCGGGAGAGCGCGAGAAGAGTGCATTGCAGGATTCTTGGAGGGCGTCTGCACGTCGCGTCGGCGGCCACGGGCAGCCCCCAGGACCAAGGTCCCAGAAGCAGCCCTCGCCCGAAGCCGCACCACGCGGTGCGGTCGCCAAGCCGGCCACAACGGACTACTACCTTGTTGGCGTCTGCAGCGGCGGCGATCGCGTCAGAAAATCAAAAAAATTCTGGCTGATGAAGCTGGCGGCACGGACTCCAGATTTCGGACGGTTCACACTCGGAATTCGGCGATCGGGGCCTGCGCGAACCACCGGACCGCGGCAAAGACAGAGGATCCCCGCAGACCAGAAGGGCAGGAAGAAGCGCCGAGGATGAGACCTGGAAGCTGAGTAGGGAGGAGTCGAGCTCTCACGTCCAGGTCGGACAAGCCCGGGCGAGTGCTGGCTCGTGGCGAGATGCTCGCACCCCTCACCGCAACAGGAGGTCACCATCCAGCGCTGGGAGTGCTCACCGCGGAGCCGGCCCTGACTTCCAGTGTCCCTGCCGTGGTGCGAGGGAATGCGTGCCGGAGCACCCCTCACCTAACCCACCGGCAACCAAGCAGATCCACAGATGACTACGAACCCAAGCAGCCAACCCGGCGGCAAGCCCAGCGGCGGCGCGCCGAAGCCGAGTCCATCGACTCCACCCGCAACGCCCCCGAACCCGAACTGGCCCAGCAAGACTCCGAACCAGCCGTCGGGTCCTGGGCGCGGGAACAACCCACCGAAGAAGTAGGCTGCAGCGGCCCCCCTGCGGGCGCTCCTCTGGCCGCGGCGACGCGGTCGGAGAGGGGTCAGTCGGGGGGCCGCCCTTGTTCGTTGGGTGACGGATCTCGAGCGGCGGATGCCACGGACAGACGCCGGCCGGCGCGGCACCTTCCGCCCCAGGCTGAAGGCGCTGTCCGAATCGGACCTGCCGGACACGGGCGACGGAGCCACATCCGGCCCCACCATACTCTCGCTCCATGGCTGCCAAGAGGCTCGCGGCGCTGGCCGGTTCGCAGCGCGCCCCCAGGCACTCTGCCCGACGTCGCATTCTCTACAGCATGCGGCTGTCGCGGCGCGCCCCACACAGGGCCGGGACTCCACCCGCCACGCGCGAACGTTCTGGGGCATGGCGGGGGCGTTTCGATTGTGCGCCGCTCACTCGCGTCCGATGGTGTGCGTCTACGTTGTCGCAACCGTCCCGGGACCTGCGGATTCAGATGCCACCTTGGACCCGGCCGCGGTTGGCTGACCCCAGCGCTTCGCAAGCGCTCAAGCCCGCCCCCCACTGGATGGCGAGCCCCCTCGCCTCGACGTAGTCCGCGGCCCGCTTCGCGCTAACGCGGGTGAACTCCATCTCCCCCTTCGTGTCGCGGTCCGTCCAGTAGCTCCCGTGCAGCCTGGTGTCCGGGCCAGCGAGGTACAGACGCAAGCCGCCATAGTGAATGCGGCTGCCATCCTGAACCGAAAGCCTCGGCTCGTTCCTGTAGAGTCCTGCAACAGAGAAGCGGCCGTCAGGCTCCTCGCTCAGCTCCGCCGCGATCGTCGACGAGAAGGAGTCCGCCGTGAAAACCGTCACGGTCAGCGCTGTGTAGGTCTGACGAATGACCACAGCCGCTGAGATGGGGGTGGGCTTCAGCCCAGTCTCGTGGTTGACCCACTCGCTGCGAATCACACCCCAGTAGGTGCCCCCCAGGTCGGGGCGGCGGACTGCGGCGCGCAAGCCCGGCCAACGCCACACCCATCGGTCGAAGCAGGCGAGAACAACGGAGATGACGCCGACGACAAAGGAGAACGGCCTCGCGAACCACCAGTCGACCTCGCCTCCGGCGACAACCAGGACCAAGACCCAGGTACAGGCGGCGAGGCCGACAAGGATGGAGATTGGCAGGCGGCCGGGCATGGCCTACTTGAACCCAACGTGGTTCCAGACCCGATAGAGGAACTCGTGGACCTGCGCACGCGTCCAGCTCTGGTGAGCGCCGAATAGAGCCTTCCGCCGGTTGACCTCGACGAGCGACGCCGCTGCGGCGTCGCTCGTCGAGGCGTTCCACAAGTCGCAAATCACAGCCTTCACGTCTTCGTAGTAGGTGCCCTCGACCTTGTTGAAGCAGGGGTCCGCCGCGTTGAAGGAGACACACTCCAGAAGGAATGAGGCCATCGGCTGCGCCGCCACCTTCGCCTCAACGGTTCCACTCGCCATCATGTCCTCACGGAGCTTCTTGAGGATGCGCGCGATGCGCTTGTAGCGTCGATTTGTCGCCTTGTTCTTGGCGACCCCGTGGTCGTAGTGGTCTTGGTGCCAGTTGATGATGCGGCGGTCGGGTGCGTTGACGGCCCGGGTCTCGACGCCCTCGAAGTAATGCCATGTGCCGTCCAGATTCCGCTGGCCGGTGTACTCGCGGTGACGGAGGAACGGAGTGGCATCCGCCGGAAGGCGGTACGAGTTCCCAGCGATGTCGAAGGTCTTGTTCCCCTGGGTCACGTCGGCGCCAAACTTTGCGGCTAGGGCTCGCCCCACATCCCTGCGGAAGTCCGTGAGCCCATAGGTTGCGCCCGGGCCGAGGCCGAACTCCTCGGCTCGGCGACCGGGCGGAATGACCCAGAAGAACGCGTCGTGCAGCACGAGGGCGATGTCCACGTCGCTGCCAAGACGGATGTTCGTGTTGTTCCTGTAGGAGCCCGTCGGGTGAACTGAGAAGTTTCGGCCAGCGAGAATGCCGCTCTCGCGCACTGCGTCGTTGACCATGGTGGCCGCGCGACTCCCCTTCTCCTCCTCGGTTTCGCTCGGGGGCTTCGCCCAGGTCTTGAACAGCTCGTGCCAGTCACGTGCCATCGCTACTTCTCCATGTTCCAGCGGCCTTCAGGTAGGACTCCAACGGGCGGGTGCCGTCAGTGCGCACCATCAACTCGAACCCGTCAAGCTTCTCACACGCATCCTTCTTGGCATGCCCGGAGAGGCTCAATGGCAGGGACTTGGGGTGGGTACGCAACAGCCCCGGGCCGAAGATTCCGCACCGCGCACGGTGAATCTCTAGAACTCTCGCACGGAAGTTCTTGAAGGTGTTCGCCATCCATCCAGTCTCTCGGTGCGCCATGAGCCAAGCCGTGTACCCGGCGTCGTCATCCTGTTGCGTCTTCGGTTTCAGGCAAAGGGTGCAAGAAAGCGAAGCTGTGGTCACGCCTGCCCTCGCCGGCGCGCTGGGCGAGCGCATTCTAACGTGGCCCAAACGACGCTGCCAAGTCCTTGCGCCGGGCGGAGAACAGCCCTTCCGATCCAGCTCGCAGACCAGGGAATACACGGGGCCAACCGCTGCAGCTCCAAGTGGGCGGCGCACAGATTCCGCCGTCACTCCGGCCAGCCGAACTCTCCCGCCCGGTCCACCGCCTTCGCGACCCGGCGGTGCCCGGCACGCAGCCGGCCCCGGTTCCGCGCCAGACAACCCCAGCGACCCCAGCACTCGCGCTATCGCCGCCGGGCCGTGGATCGCCGCCAACACCCGCCGCGGCCCGGCGCACTGCGGGCAGATCAGCACCGAGACTCCGAACACCCGGTGCAGCAACGCAGCCCATGGCAGGCGACGCCGCGCACCACTTCGCCTGCTGCCACCATGCGGAACGCGCAGACGCTGGCGACGCTGCCGTTCGGCCAAACGGCGCCGCGAGTCGACGCTAGCGACCAGCGCGGCCTCGTCGAGGTCGGCCGACGCCACCGCCACCGCTCCACCATCATCCCCATGCCGGCAGCCCCCAACATCCCCGGCATCCCCCTCACGCCGCGGCACCACCCGCGAACGCAGACCCGACGCCGGCGCCAGGACCCCGTGGTACGTCACCAAGTGCTTCCGCGGCCGTGGCACCAGGCCATGACGACCCGCTCCTTCGGCAAGGCGTGGTAACGCATTCCAGCCGTTGCCAGTGTATGGTACAAGCTGCGTGCGCCACAAGAGGGCCGCGCGGTGCGGCTCACGAACCTGGCGAATAGGACCCGCCCACGCGAGCTCGTCGAGACCAGCACCGAGATGGTCAGGCCGGGGGAGTGGTGGCGGATTCCGGTAGAGTTGCGCTGCGATGGACCTCGCCCTGATCCCAGAACAGAACCTGCTCGAGGCAGGCGCGCTGCCCTACGGAGATCTCGTTCGCTTCGCGACGCGCGAGGGGCGACGCCCGCGCCCGATCTACCAGATCCACAAGTGGTTCGCGCGGCGCCTCGGGTGCTCGTTCCGCGCAGTGCTCGTCGGCGCGGTCTCGGAGCCGACGGCCGACTTCTGGACGGCGTACTACGAGACAGGGAACCTTCAGGGAGTCACCGTCCTCGACCCGTTCGTCGGCGGCGGCACCTCAGTCGTCGAGGCCGCGCGCCTCGGGGCATCGGCGATCGGCGTCGACGTCGACCCCATCGCTTGCGCGGTGACGACCGCCGAGCTGACCGCCGCGACACTCGAGGACCTGCTACCGACGCTGCGCGCACTTCAGGAGCGCGTCGGCAAGAAGCTCGAACCGCTGTACGCCGTGAAGGGCCCCGACGGCACGCAGCTCACCGCCGTCCATTTCTTCTGGGTCCAGGTCGTCGCGTGCCCGTCGTGCAAGAAGGTCGGCGAGGCGCATCCGAACTACGTCCTCGCCGAGGAGGCTGGCCAAAGGCGGTGGGCGTTCTGCCGGAAGTGCCACGAACCCCACTCGCTGAAGGCGACACAGAGGAGCTTCTCCTGCACGTCGTGCGAGATGAATACGGTGCTCGACTCAGCGCCCGTGCAGAGCGGCACGTACACCTGCCCGCACTGCGACGAGCGCGCCCCCCTCATCAAGCTGGGGCGCGACACCGAGGCGCCGCCCACGTGGCGCCTGTTCGCGATCGAGGCGACCCCCCGCACAACGGGCCGTTCCGTGCCGATGAAGGAGCGCGTCTTCCTGAAGGCGACCGCCGCTCATCAAGCGGCCGTCACGCGGGCCAGCAGGGCACTTCGACAGGAGATCGAGGCCGACCCAGAGTTCCTGCCTCGCCACGACATCGAGGAGAAGCACCGCTCCGACACACGCCTCACGGACTACGGCTACCGGCAGTGGTCCCAGCTCTTCAACGACCGCCAGCTCCTGCACCTCGGTCGCCTTGCGCGTGAGATCAAGAAACTCCCCGAAGACCAGCGCTGCGCCATCGGGCTCGCGTTCAGCAACCACCTCACGACGAACTGCATGTTCACGTCCTACGCGGCTGGCTGGCGACGTCTCACGCCGCTCTTCAGCATCAGGGCGTTTCGGCACGTGCCTCGCCCCGTCGAGCGGAACCCGTGTCTCGAGGGCACGGGCCGCGGCACCTTCCCGAACGCAATCCGCCAGGTGCTGCGCGCGTCGGCGTTCGCCAAGGCGCCGAAGGAGCCCGCGCGCCGGGGCGGGTTCCGCGAAGTCGAGGCCGTGGCGCCGACGACTGCGCCCAGGGTGTTCAGCGGCAACGCGCGCGAGCTCACCGACGTCGAG
>JAEUHP010000274.1 GCA_016795295.1 Planctomycetota bacterium
TAGTTGGCGAGGAGCTGGTCGATCAGGTCATCGGGGATTCGTCGCTCATCTGGCTTCGGCTTCGTCATCGGAGGGTCTCCCTACGGGGTCAGAGGATCCCGCCCTCGCGGTGCCGTTTACACCGTTCTTCTGACACTCCCCCTGAACGAACGAGAACGAGAAGGTGACGGGAACAACGAGCACGTCCAGCAGGAGTGCTGGCGGAACGACCAGTATGCATCCGATTGCGAAGCCCACGGGCGAGGCATCGGATCGTCGACGATAGTCGCTGCTCAACATGCCGACCCACGTCTCCGTCACCGAAACCACAGGCGCGCGCCTGACCAGGGACGAAGCTCGGCGGGCATGTAACTCTCCGAGAATTGCATCCCACGATGCTCGGTCCGTCAACACGGGCAAGTCGCGCTTTGCCAGCCACTCCTCAGGCTGCAACCCAGCCGCCTGCGCCTCTGCAACATCATCGATTAATTCAGACAACTGGTCGTAGGAGCGCCCGAAGGGATCTGCAGTCGATGGACGCATGAAGGTGCATGCGTGCAGGACGAGCAGCACCATCAGCGAAGCGACACCTCCCGCGGTTGATCGTCTCGTCATGGTTATCTGACTCTCTTTCGCCTGCCCAACGTCTTTGATCTTGAGCCGCGATCGCCGCTGCGGCGCTCGCCGGCTCCAAGGGCTTGTTGGGCCGTATGCTACATGGCACCGACCAGCACGTCTTTCAGGGGTCAGGATTCTCTTCAAGGCGCCGCCGCGCCGCGAATGCCGACCGGGATCCGAACATCTTGGCCAACTCCGTGAGTCGCTCCCGAACCCCTGGCCAACGCACATCGCACTGCGCGATGCACCTCTCGCGAAAGCAGTGGCTGCCGTCCCAGAGGCCATCAATCAAGAACTGCTTGGCAGCCTCCGGTGCCTGCCGGATCAAGGACTCCAAGACTTTCCAGCGGGCCTGAGAAGAGGCCGCGCCTGCGTAGTTGACGTCGCTCCACTCCGACTCGGCCCGCTGCTGCACTCGTCTGTCCTGTCGCCGCTGGAGGACTCGGCGCACTCGCTCGTGATCGGTGGCTAGTTGACGCCAGACTGGGCTATCGAGCCCAGCCCCAATGTGAAGGTCCAACTCGTCGTCGTCGATGCGGGGCAACACCCGCGCCCAAGCAGCATGGTCGAGATCAAGACCATCGACAAGGAACTGGCTCAGGGCGTCGCGCCAGTGGCATCCGCCGATCACGTAGGCACGGAGGAAGTCACGCGCCTCTGCATGGCCACGTCGCGCCAACTCTCCGATGGTGTTGAGGGCGTAGAGCCTCACCTCCTCAGGTGCATCGGGACCGAGGCCGTCGATCCACTGGAACCAAGCGGAGAGTTCCGGCGACAAGGCGAAGACCAGCTCTACGTAGGCTTCTGTGTGCTGTGAGAGATCACCGGCCGTGCACAGACACCGAACAAGCGTCGGCTCGGCGGCCTCGGGAGTCATGCTCATCATCTCGCGCACGGCGTCACCCCGACCACGTTGCAGACGCCCGAGAAGGCTATGCGGATCGTCGATCATCCAAGTAGGGGCGCTGGTGTACAGACAGACTGCCGGCCCAACGTCTTTGCCGCTCAGCCGCGATCGCCCGCTTGGGGGCGATCGTCGGCTGCTGCGGCTTGTTGGGCCTCCATGTTAACCCACTCCGTCGAGAAGCTCGACATGGGCGGAAACTCATGAAGGTGCTCGGAGAGAACGCGCAGCAACTCATCCTGCAGGTGCATCGATCTCTGCAGCAGAGCAGGGGCAGGCGGATGCCCAACCCACAGCGACTCGACAGTGATGCCGCCCCCGCCATCTTCCTCAAGGGGGCTGTAGCCGACACCCGCAACGGCGCCGTCACGTCGGAATGGACACCAAAGGGCCCTGCCATCCCAGGCAACCGCGTCCACTGGATCGAAGCCAGGCTGCTGCCGCAGAAACTGCTCGGCGGCAACAGGGTCGAACGACCTCGGTGCTTCAGCACGTCGCTTGACGCCGTAGAAGATGTCACACCCCCCCATGGGCAAGCATATCAGCAGCAAGGCGAAGCGCGACGGCATATGGTAGGCCCAACGTCTTTGGCCATCAGCCGCCGGCCGCTTGGGGCCGGCCGGCTGCATGGCCTGGATGCTGATAAGGCCCCCTGAGCACGCACCCGCCAAGGGTACGCTCAGGCTGTCAACCGACCCAGGAGGCCACATGCGATTCTACACGAAGCCGCACAAGCAC
>JAEUHP010000011.1 GCA_016795295.1 Planctomycetota bacterium
GGACCGCTCAGAGGGCGACGCGCACGCGCGCTTCGCCAGCCGCCACCCGCACCTGGCGCCCGGGCCCGTCGTCGCCGGCCCAGTGCACGCTGTAGACGCCCGGACTGCGATTCTGGAACTCGGCGTGGCCGGAGTCGTCCAGTTCGGCGGTGGCCAACACGCGCCCCTGGCGCCGCAGTTGCAGCACGCCCCCGTCGCGCGCGCGCGTCCGGCCGACCTGGACCTCGATGGTCGCACCCGCCGCCAGCACCACTGGCAACGGCGTCTCGGCGAGCACGTCTTTGGGCAGTTCGAGCGCGACCGTACGCGGCGCGAAAGCTGCGGAGCGCACCACCAGGGTCGCGGAACGCGTCGACACTCCGGACAGCACGAACGCACCGTCGGGCCCACTGCGGGTGGTGGGCTCGAACAGGTCGAGGTCGCCTTCCTCGCCCAGCAGCACCACCGCGCCGGCGATCGGCTGCTGGTCGGGCCCGAGCACCCGCCCGCGCAGGGTGCAGGCCGGTTCCAGCAGGATCTCGCCGAGCCGGTGTTCTTCGTTGGCCGCCAGCTCCCGTTCCCCGACCCACGGCGCGTAGCCTTCGCAGCAGATCTGCACCCGCACGCGGCCCACCGGACACTGCGGCAGCACCAGCTCCCCGCCGCGCACGTCGACCCAACGCACCACGCGGCCGAGCTCGTTGCCGCCGGCGCTGCGCGACACGCGCACCAACGCGCCTTGCAAACGCTTGCGTCCGGGCAGCCCGAACACCTGCGCCATCAAGGTGGCCGCCGGCGGCGTGTCGAGCCGGACCACGACTTCGTCCTGGTTGCGCCGCACGGACACCCCCACCCGGCTGCTACGGTCGGCCAGCGCCACCTGCAAGTCGACCACGTTGCGCTCCGGCAACTCCAACGAGAACGCACCATTGCCGTCCGCGACGGTCGGCAGGCCAGCGGCGCCGCGCACGGTGACCAAGGCCGCGGGCACCGGTTGGCCGTCGCTGCCCTGCACCAGACCGCGCACCATGCGACCGGCCGGCAACACCAGCAACGGGGTGGTCACGGTGCTGCCCGCTTCGGCCACGGCCACTTCGAGTTCCGCGTTCGCCGTCGGCATCGAGGGCAGGCGCGCGCGCAACCGGTAGCGGTCCTTGGGCAGATGGTCGACCACGAACCGACCGTCGGCGGCAGTGACCACCTGCACCTGGATCTCGCTGCCGACCACCGTGACCGTGGCACCCGCCACCGGCCGTTCGCCGCGCACCACCTGGCCGACCAGGCGGCTGCCAGCCGCCATCGGCACCTCCGGCAAGCGCACCACGCCACCCGCCGCCGGCACTTCCAGCTTGAGGCCGCGGCTGCCGCGGCCGCGCAGTTCGAAGCGCAGCTGCAGCGTGCCGGCCTTGCGGCCCAACACCTCGAAGGCCCCGTCCGGGCCACTGACCGCCAGCAACTGATCGCGATCGAAGCCGACGTACTGCTCGACTTCGCTGCGGAACGCGCCGACGTCGAAGGCCAAGGCGGCGCTGCCGAGGCCACTGCCCCGGTCGGCCAGCTTCTGGGTGGCGAACACCTGCACCCCGGGCAAGGGCTGCCCCTGGTCGTCGACCAGGCGACCGACGATGCGCGAAGCCTGGACCACGGGCAGCTGCCAGCGGGTCTCCCGGCGCTCCTCGATCCAGATGCGCAGGGCGGCGGCACCGGCGCGCTGGAAGGCGAACGGCCCACCGAGCAACGTCAGCTGCGCCAGCCCCGGCGACATCGATTCGGCGAAGGCGAACGTGCCGTCCTCGGCGACCAGACACTCCGCCAGCTCACCACCCACGTCCTGCAGCCCGAGCCGCAGCCCTTGCAGCGCCGCCGGCGCACCGTCCCACTCGAGACGCCCCACCACCGTGGACCGGGCCGGCAACTCGAAGCCGAGCTCGCTGGCGTTGGCGCCGATCGCCACGGTGCGTTGCACGGCGCCGTACTCGCGATGGCGCACGCGCACCACGGCGTTGCCGCGACTGAGCCCGAACAGGGCGAAGCGGCCTTCGGCGTCGGTCGTGGTGGACAACGGCTCGGCGAACCCTGGCCGCGCCCCTGCGGGCAGCAACTCCACCGTGGCCGAAGCCACCGGCTGTTGGCCGATGCCGCTCGACACCTGGCCGCGCAGCGGCGGCAGACTGGGCCGATCGAACACCAGGTCGACGCGCTGCGAGGCACCGACCACCACCGCGGGAGCCACCGCCGGCTGCCAAGCCGGATGGCGCGCGACCAGGCGCACCGGGCCGGCCGGCAGGTTCGCGAATTCGTAGCGGCCGTCCGGGTTGCTGACCGCCGCGGCGGCGCGCCGGGCGTCGCCACCCAACGGTTCGGCCACCACCCGCACGTTGCCGAGCGGCGCACCGGTTTCGTTGGCCACCACACCCGCGAGCCCGAAGCCGGGTTGCAGACGCAGCTCGACGTCGCGCTGCACCAACGGCAGTTCCTCGAGACTGCCGGCCCACCCGGTCTGGCGGCACTCCAACAGCAGGTCGTGGCGCCGTTCCGCCGCGAACTGGAACGTGCCGTCGGTGCCGGTCAGAGCTTCGTCCACGACCTCGCGTTGCCATTCGGGCCAAGCCGTGCGCGCGCGCAGCAAGAACACCGACGCGCCGACGGCCGGCTGGCCGTCGGGCAGCCGCACGAGCCCGCGAACGGTGGCGGGCCGCGCCGGCTCCGTGACCAGCGGCCGCGGTGCGCTGGCCGGCACGTCGACCGGCGCAGGGCTCGCCCCAGCGAGCGGCTGCGGGCGCACGACCGGTCGCTGGCGGGCGAACAGACTCGCAGTGGCCGCGGCCAGCGCCAGCAGCACCAGACCGCCCACCCCCCAAGCCATGCGTCGTGATCGCCACGCCATGCCGGTCACCGCTGCCCCTCGAGGTCGCGGAAGGCACGGGCCAGCGCCCGGGCCGCTGCGACGGCTTCCGTGCCGAGCCCGGCCGCGGCTTCGCTCTCGCACAACTGCGCCACCCATTGCAGCGCCGCGGTGCGCTGCACCGACTGCTGCACGACCACCATGCCGTCGTCGAGCGCACCTGGGATTTCGCCTTGGCGCAGGCGCCACTGCAACCGGCACGCCTGGGCGCGCGGATCCCCGTCGGCCTCGGCCACCCAGTCGGCGATCAGCTTGCCGGCCAGCGCCGAACCCGCCTGCAGGTGCAGCTGCGCCGCGACCCGCAGCATGCCGGGCAGCCCCGGCTCCCGTTGCCGCAGCAGTTCGAAGCGCGGCAGCCAGAGGGCGAGCAGTTCGCGCGGCGGCTCGAGGCGCAACAGGTCCTCGAACGCCGCGAGCTGGAGCCCGGAACGCACCGGTCGCCCCTCGGCGTCGAGCAGGGTGCCGCGCTGCAGCGGTTCGCGCAGCAGCTGCAGCACGTGCCGCCAGCCGGCCAGCGGCGCTTCGGGATGCACCGCGGCGGCGATCCGCTGCGCGGCGGCGTCGGCCAGTTGCCGCGACAGTTCGGGCTCGTTGCGACGCTCCAGCACGCCCCGCGCCGCGGCCGCGAACTCCGCCGCGAGCCCAGTCGGCTGATCGGCGGGCACCACGTCACCGGGCAGCACGTCGAGCAGGCGCACCGCGGCGGCATGCAGCAGGCGCCGGTCGGCGTAGCCGAGGCCGAAGTCCAGCAGATTGGCGCCGCGCGGCGGCAGCAACCCCGCGACGGTCCACAGCAAGAGACCGACCACCCGCGCGCGCGCCGGCGCGGCGCGGCGCAGGTCCTGCTCCAGCCGCGCCAGCGCGGTGCCGAGGTCGGCACTCTGCAGCAGGTCGAGCACGTCGAGCAGAGTGCGCGGGAACGTCGAGCCGGGCCGCAAGAACGCCGCCAGCGCCAAGTCGGTGCGGGCCTCGTTCGGCCGCGCCACCGCGGCCGTGAGGTTGGCCACACCGCGGCCGAGGTACAGGCGGTACAGCTGCAGTTCGACGGCGAGTTCGCCGCCGGTGCGCGCCGCCACGGCGGCGGCGATCGCCGCGTCGTAGAGGTGGAGCGCCTCGCCGCCGCGCCCCGCCCCGAGCAGTTCGGCGGCCTGTGGCAGCGGTTCTTCGAGGTAGGCCCCGCGCAGCAGCGGCACCTGGGCGTCGCCCGGCAGTTCGACCGCCGCACGCTCGAACGCTGCCAGCACTTGCGGGTTGGCCGCGGCCCGGTCGAAGGGCACCCCGGTCAACGCCAACAGCAGCGGTTCGGGTCCGCCGGGCGGCCCGTTCTCGCGCGCGATCTCGTCGACGATCGTCAGCAGGTTGCGTTCGTGGCGCAGCACCAGGCTCTTGCCGGTTTCGCGGCGCAACACCGCGAACAGCAGGATGGTGGTCAGCAACAACAGGCCGGTGGCGACCACCGCGCCCGCCAGCACCGGGTTCTTGCGCGCGCGCCGCCACAGGCGCACGTGCAGCGGCAGGCGCCGCACGTGCACCGGCTCGCCGTCGGCGATGCGCTGCAGGTCGCGCGCCAGCTCTTCGCCGTCCTGGTAACGGTCCCGGCTCTCGCGCATCAGCAGCTTCTCGAGCACCAGCTCCAGATCGCGCGGCGGCTTCGGCACGAAGTCGCGCAGCCGCCGCGGCGAGCCGTGCAGGATCGACTGCAGCAGCGATTCGGTGGTCTTGCCCTCCAGCGGCAGCTCGCCGGTGACCGCCTCGAACAGGGTCACGCCCAGCGAATACAGGTCGCTGGCCGGGGTCAGGTCGGCGCCGAGCGCCTGCTCCGGCGAGCTGTAGTGCAGCGTGCCGAGGAAGCCGCCGCCCTTCGACGTCAGCCGCGCCGAAGCCTGGTCGAGGGTCTTGGCCAACCCGAAGTCGGTGAGCGCCAGAGTGCCATCGGTGCCGACCAGGATGTTGCCGGGCTTGACATCGCGATGCAGCAAGCGGCGCCGGTGCGCGAGTCCCAGCGCATCGGCCACACCGGCGAAGCGCCGCGCCGCGTCGAGCGGTTCGAGCGGCGGCTTCTGCACCCGCCGCGCCGCTGCGATGTGTTTGTCGAGGCTCATGCCGACGACGCGCTCCATCGCGAAGTACAGCATGCCGTCCGACTCCCCGTAGTCGTAGATCGGCACGATGTGGCGGTGGTGCAGCGCCGCGGTGGCACGCGCTTCGGCGCGGAAGCGCTTGCGCATGGTCGCGTCGCCCGAGTACACCGGCGACAGCACTTTGAGGGCCACTTCGCGTTCGAGTTCGGCCTGCCAGCCGAGGTACACGGTGCCCATGCCGCCCTTGCCGAGCAAGCCCTTGATCTCGTAGACGCCGAGCCGCTGCGGCATGTCGGCAGCACCGCCGACCACCTGCTGCACGAAGTCCAAGGCGTCGAGCCGTGCCCGCAGGTCGCTGCCCTGCTCGGTGCGGTCCCCCACCAGCTCGGCGCGCAGTTCGGCACCCGAAGACGAGCCCCGCAACACGTCGGCCAGCCGTTCGTCGACCGCGTCCCCGTCGTCGGCCGGCAGTGCCGGCCGCGGTCCGTCGCTCACAGCTTGAGCTCCTCGGCCAACCGCTTCAGCGCCCGGCTCAGCAGCAGGTGCACGGCGTTCTCGGTGCGGCCGAGCCGCTCGGCGACTTCGCGCGCCGACTGCCCCTCGACGCGCATCGCCACGATCACTTCGCGGTGGTCGTCGGACAGCCGCTGCATCGCCTGGTCGAGCAACTCCAGCCGGTCCTTGCGGTCGGCGTTGGTCACCGGGCCGGAACGGCGGTCGGCCACCGGCAGGTCGGTTTTGATCGCGCGTTCGCGGCGCGGATCGCGGGCCGCGACGCCGATCTGGTCGCGCAGGATGCGCGCCACCTTGCGCCGCGCCAGGGTCACCAGCCACGCCCCGGCATTGGCCTCGTCGGACAGGGTCCGCCAACTCTGCATCGCCTCGATCGCCACCTCCTGCAACACGTCTTCGGGATCCATGCGCACGCGCAGCTCCGGGCCCATGCGCAGGTAGATCACCGAGAGCAATCGCTCGCGGTGCTGCTCGAAGGCAACTTCCGGGGTGAGAGGCATGGGACGGGCGATACGCCGGGATCGGGCCAGGATTCCGGCGACGAACGACCAAGATACGGCAAGCCGTGGTGCCGTGCGAGGGGGACCGCCGAGATGCCCTAGCGCCAGCGGACCGGCCGGCGTTGCGGCTGGCCGTGGGTCACTTCTTCGCACCCACGACCAGGTCCGCCCACATGCCGGCAGATCCGGTGGCACCGTCCTGCGGGCCGGCCTGGGCACCGAGGCCCCAGGGGATCTCCTTGCCCAGGGGCACCGGCAGGGCGAACGTCCAGCTCTGCCCACCGACCTTGACCAGCAGTTGTTCGCCGGTGGCTTCGAGGGCGAAGTCGGTCGACACCCCGAGCCGGAGCGCCGGTGCATTGCCCACACCGAGGTTGCGCCAGTCGTCGTTCGCCCCGTCGTAACGGAACACCGTGAAGCCCTGGTCGGCGACGAACGCCACCGAGTAGAAGTCCTCCTGTTCGGTCCGCCCGAACAGGAAGTTCAGCTGGCCACGGCCCCCGGGCAGGATGCGCAGCGTGCCGCGGGCATGGAGACGCCCACCCTTGACCGGATCCCTGCGCCACGCCACGGCATTGCGGTCGGGAAAGGCGATCTGCCGCCACTGCGCCCCGCTCGGGTCGAGCGAGCGGAACACTTCGCGCCAGGCCGGCCGCTGCTTGGCGACGAACGCCGCGAAGTCCCGATCGACGGTGCTGCCCAGGATGTTGGCGGCGCCCTTGGCGACCGTCGCCGCGTACTCCGCGCCGCCGCCGGTGCCGCGCACCAGCTCCGCGAGCTTCGGCAGCTTGCTGCGGTACGCGTCGCTGCCGAGGAAGCGGTAGAACACCGCGCGCGCCGCGTACCGATCGCCGAGGTCGAGATCGTCGATACGGTCACCGGCGATCGCCGTGGCCGGCGGCAGCTTCTTGTCGGCGAGCAACCGCTGCACCCGAAGCAGCGCTGCGGCAGCGGTCGGTGGCTCGTCCCCGGTCGCATGCAGGGTCTCGCGCACCGCGCGCCCATGGGTCGCCGCGAGGCCGTCGGCGAACCACTGCGGGTGATCCCGAAAGTTCGGACACGCGTGCATGCGCACCAGATGGGTCGCTTCCCAGGCCAGCAACTCGGCGGTCAACGCCGGCAGGCCGAGCGCGCGCAACGCTTCGTCGGTGAGCGGCGGCTGCAAGGCCACGTGCGCGCTGCGGCTGGCCCAGTGGGTCATCGCCAGGTTGCGTTCGAAGGTGCCTGCAGTGAGTTCACGATCCGCGGCGACGTAGCCGGCGATGGTGCGGTACAGGTGCACCGGCAGCGGCGCCGCGGGCACTTGGTCGAGGCAGCCGAGCAGCTTCGCGGCCGGCGCCCACGCGGCCTCCACCGCGGCCAGTGCCGCTTCGGCGAGCCCGGCGTCGCCGCCATGGCAGTGCACCACGAAGTGCTTGCCGGCCCGTTCGACCACCGGCGCTTCCTGGCCCACAGCCGACCGAACGAGACAGGCCGAGACGAGCCACAGCAGGGCGAGTGCGCGCATCGCGGCCAATGTAGTCAGTACAGCGCCATGGTCCATACCGCGTGGACCAGGAGCACCAGCACCATGCCCACCACCACCGCCGCATCGGCCGCCGCACCGACCGCCGCACTCGAACGCTTCGGTCCGGTGCCGAGGTGGTAGCAGGCGAGCGCCACCAGCGCCCCCGACCCGGCAGCCTTGCCCAGCACGGCCACCAGATCGGCGCCGCGCAGCGCCGCGCAGAAGCTGTGGGCCCAGCCCGCAGTGGTGAAGCCCGCCCCGGTGGTCGCGGCGAGCCACGAAGCGGCGGCGGCGGCGCCGACGCCGGCGAGCGTCACCACCGGCAGCCCAACCACCATGCCGTGCACGAGCGGCGTCAGCAGCCGATCGGCGGGCTCGATGCCGAGCATGCGCAGCGCGGCGATCTGGTTGGTGCGCTGCATGGTGCCGAGGCGGGCCGCCGCGCCGGCGACGGTGCGCGCGACGAAGAAGAAACCGGCCAAGAGTGGCACCAGGACCGCCACCGCCACCTTGCCGGTGCCGGTCAGCAGCGCGGCTTCGAAGCCACCCTGGATCGGGTTGTTGCGCAGCGCGAAGTAGGTGCCGAGCCAGCCGATCACGGCGCAGCAGCCGGCCACGAACGCGAGCGGCTCGAGCGACAGGCGCAGCACGCTGCGCAGCCACAGACCGGGTTCGAACGGGACCAGGCGGCGCACGGCGAGCCACAGCGTCTCGGCCACGGCGGCCACTTCGAGCAGGCTGTGGCGCAGGCCGTGCAGTGCGGGCAGTTCGTCGGCGACTGCTTTCGGCTGCGCCGGCCCGGGGCTCGGTGGTGCCTGGTCCGCGGGCAGCAAGTGCAGCGTGTGCGCTTGGCCGTCGAGCACCAACCGGCCATCGACCAACCCTTCGAACGCGGCCAGGTCGTGCGTGATGACCAGGGTGATGCGCCCAGGATCCTGCCGGTGCGCGGTGTGCAACAGTTCGGCGATGCCGCGCGCGGCCGCCGGATCGAGCCCCGCGGTCGGCTCGTCGGCGAGCAGCAGCTGCGGTTCGAGGGCCAGGGCGCGCGCCACGGCGACGCGTTTGCGCTGCCCGCCGGAGAGCTGCGCCACCAGCGCGGGCGGCGCCGCGATGCCCGCCTGGGCCAGCAGGCCGGGCGCCAGCTTCACCGAACGGCCGGCGGCGCGCAGCGCCAGTTCGACGTTGCCGCGCGGGCTCAGTTCGTCGAGCAGCCCTTCGTCCTGCAGGATCGCCACGGTCTTGGCGTGCAACTCCTGCTGCACGGCCGCAGACCACTCGCAACCGCCGACCGCGAGCCGCCCGGACCGCCGCGGCGGCACTTGCCGCCCGTCGACCAGCCCCGCCAGCACGCGCAGCAACGACGACTTGCCGCCGCCACTGCTGCCGACCAGCAGGTAGAAGCCGCCCGGCTGCAGCGTGAAGGTCGCTCCGGCGAACAGCACTTCGCCGCCGCCCGCGCGCGGCAGGGCGATGCCGAAGTCGACGAACTCGAGAGCCAGGGCCATGGCCTACTGCGGACGCAGGTCGTCGGGCAGCCACTCGAACGAACCAGCGACCGCGGCGCCGGCGCGCGGCCGTTCGTGGCCGAGCACCCCGACCGCCTGTTCGCCGGCCAGCAGCAGCGCCCCCGACGTCGGCGCGGTCCCGGGCGCGAGCGGCCACGGCTCGCTCGGCAGCTGCAGGCCGTCGGCGCCGACGCGCTGTACGGCGACCGGTGCGCCGCCGGCGAACGACAGCCGGGCCGCCGGCGTGCCGCGCAGGTCCGGTGGCACGTCCTCCAACACCAGCGCCGCCAGATCGCGGCCGTTCGGCTCGACCCAGACCCGCGCCGCGCGCAGCACCGCGCCACTCGGCAGCAGCACCTGCAGGCGTTCGTTCGCCACCCGCGGCATCCGGCCGAACCAGCCAGGTTCCTGGTAACCGCCGTCGACCAGGCTGCGCGCGGTGACCACCACGGCCCGGCCGGCGCGGTCGAGCCACAACACGCCGCAGCCCGACTGGTCGAGCGCCACGTCACTGGCGAACGTGTGCTGCTCGGTGGCGGCGTAGGCCACCCGCACCACCACCAGCCCCGGGTCCGCCGCCGGGCCACCGTTCGCCTCGGCGCGCAGCGCGGTGGCCGGCACCCCGGCGACGTCGCGGTTCGGCCGCATCGGCTCGGCGGCGGCGCGGTGGCCGTTCGGCACCGGCACGCCCTTGCCCGGCTCGGCGTAGTAGCCGACGAACGGCGACACCAGCGCCAGCACGTCGGTGAGTGCGAAGCCGGAGAACAACTGCCCCGACAGCGCCGGGCGCGCCACCCAGAACACCGCCTTGTCGGTCACCGTCTGGCGGTGCGCGCGCGCGATGCGCAGCACCACTTCGACGTGCGTGCCGTCCTGGTGCAGCCGCACCGCCCGCACGTCGCCGGTCTGCATGCCGCGGAAGAACACACCCGAACCCGGCCGCAGGCCGTGGTTCTCCGGCACCAGCAGGGTCATCAGCAGGTCGCCGTGGCCGATGTCTTCGAGCGCCTCCGGCTCGGTGTTCTGCGGCGGGCGTTCGCTGCCCGTCAGCAGGCTGTCGGGGCCGAGCGGCGAACCGGTCGCATCCGGAGTGTGGAACGCCAGATAGGCGTCGCGCACCAGAGTGTCCAGGCCACTGGTGCCGCTGGTGAGGCCAAAGCGCGGCGTCACCACCCAGAACGCCGAACTGAGCCGCGCGTGCACGGCGCCGTGCGGTTCGAGCTGGATCGCCACCAGCGCCTTCTGGCCGTCCGCGGCGACGGTGACCGCGCGCACGGTGCCGACCACCACGCCGCGGTAACGCACGTCGGCGCCGGCGCGCAGGCCGCGGGCATCGCGGAACTCGAGGCGCAGCGGCAGCCCTGGGCGTTCGTCGAGATCGCGCAGGATGCGCACCAGGGACACGCCGCCGGCCACCAGGGCGGCGAGCAGCAGGCAACCGACCAGGTAACGGAGGCGGTGCATCGGGTCGGGCCAGGGTAGCCGATGGCCGGGGCAAACCGTCGCGGCATGCCGGGCTTCGCCGCCGACTCACACGCCCGAAGCACCCCCGCTCGCCTTGCGACCGCCCCGCTGCAGGGCCGGCCCCTGGGTGGCCAGCAGGCGGCCGGCCAGATCGGCGCAGCGTTCGAGCAGCGCCCGGGCGCCGTCGTGCAGTTCGGCGCGGCCCTGCACCCAGGCCACGTTCTGCTCCATGTCCTCGGCGGTCCAGCCGCGGCTGTGGGCGATGAACGGGAACTGCGGGAACTGCACGCCCAGTTCGCCGAAGAAGGTCAGCATCTGCCCCACCACGCCTTGGATGTTGTCCTGGCCGCCGGTGACGATCAGCCCGCCGACCTTGTTGGTCAGCAGCACCCGATTGCGCAGCGTGATCTGGTTCTGCACGGTGTTGAGGCGTTCCGCCATCTTGAAGAACAGCGAGCTGGCCGCGCCCCAGCGAATCGGCGTGGCGACCAGCACGATGTCGGCCCAGAACACCAGCGCTTCGTAGACCTCCGCCATCTGGTCCTTGGGATCCATCACGGTGATGGAGCAGGGCCACGTACAGGCCCGCGCGGACTTGCTGTAGTAGCCCTCGCAATGACGGAACTGGAGGTCGCGCAAGCGCAGGGTCCGCGTCGCCAGACCGGTGGCCGCCGCGTGCTGCAGAGCCGTCTCCAGCAGCGCTTCGCTGGTCGAATACCGCGGCTGCTGTGGATCCATCACGGTGGTCGACAGGCCGAGCACGCGCAGCGGCCCGTCGGCCCGGACCGGGTCGCGGTCCAACGGGTGTTTGGCGTGCGGCTGCCGGTGCCGTTTGCCGGTCGGAGTTTCGCAGAGCCACAGGTGGCCAGCGCGCACCTCCAGCGCGAACGCCGGCACACGGTCCTGTTCGAAGCCCGGCTCGCCCTGGCCGGTCTGGCGATGGAACTTCCACGCGTGCCACGGGCAGACGATGTAGTCCCCCTGCAGGGTGCCCTTGCCGAGCGGGCCGCCCACGTGGTTGCAGGCGTCGTGGATGGCGCCGAAGGACGTGCCGTCGAACGACAACGCCACCTTGGTGCGACCCACCGCCACCTGCTGCAAGGGAGTGCGGGCGAGGACTTCGACGGGGCCGAGATCGTGCCAGACGGGTTCGCTCATGGGGTGTGCGCGGGCAACGGGGCGGTGCCGCATGGCAGGTTACCACGGCACCGCGGTAGCCTGCGCAGAGCCCATGCCCACTCGCACCCTGCGCCTCGCCACCCCGCAGCCGTTCGAGTTCGGGCTGTGCCTGCGGGGCCATGGCTGGTACGACCTGCCGCCCCACCGCCTCGACGCAGGCGATCGCGCGTTCGCCACCGTGCTGGTGCTCGGCACCGACGCCGTGGACGCCGAACTCCGCCCCACGGCCACCGGGCTGTCACTGCGTCTCACCGCGCACCGTCCGCTGTCGAGCGAGGACACCGCAAAGGCGCAGGCCATGGTCCGCCACATGCTGCGCCTCGACGACGACCTCGGGGCCTTCCACGGGCTGTGCCGGAACGAACCGAGCCTGCAGTGGGCCGCGCAGCGCGGTGCAGGACGCCTGCTGCGTTCGGCGCGTGTGTTCGAGGATCTGGTGAAGCTGCTGTTCACGACCAACACCACCTGGGCCGGCACGCGGGCGATGGCGCTGAAGCTGGTCGAACACTGCGGGCCGGTGGCGCCGAGCGGCGCGCGCGGCTTCCCGGTGCCGAGCCAATGCCGCAAGCCCGCGGCGTTCTGGCGCGACACGGTGCGCTGCGGCTACCGCGCCGAAGCCGCCGTGCAGTTGGTCGAAGCGTTCGCCACCGGCGTGCTCACCGACGCCATGTTCACGGTCCCGCAGCCGTCGGCCGAGCTGTGGCAGCGCTTGGTCGGCCTGCGCGGCTTCGGGCCGTATGCGGCCGGCCAGGCGATGCGCCTGCTCGGCCACTACGAACATCTGGCGCTCGACTCCTGGTGCCGCGCACGCCTCGCCGAACTCGACGGGCGCAACCGGCCACCCAGCGATCGAGCGGTGGCCCGCCGCTACGCGCGGTTCGCGCCGTACCAGGGCTTGGCACTCTGGCTGCACTTGACGGCGGCCTGGCACGAGCCGGGTTGAGGCGTCCGGGGTGGCGGCAAGGGTGGCCGCATTCGGCTCCTGCGGGGCCCCCGGAGTGCCCGAAGCAGACCGCGGGGCCCGGCGCGGCGCCGACACGGCGTTGACAACCGCATCGAACGCGCAGCCGACCCCATCGCGAAGAAGCCGACGCATGCTTCGGCGCCTCCCCCAGCTGCTCACGCCGCGGCTGCACCTGTTCGCGGCTGCGGGTGACGGCAGCGGCCGCAGCAGCCCCTCGCGATCGGCGCATCCCACGACTCCACCTGCATCGAGTTTCCCGGCTCCCTCTTGCATCACTACGTATTTCTGCTATTTCAAGTGCAAGCCACGGATGCCGAACTCGCCGCGCAAACGAACGCGTCCCCGCCAAATCGATCTGCCGTTCGGCAACGGCCACGGCGGTGCCCGGCGCGGCGCCGGCCGCAAGCCGAAGGGACGGCTGCCTGGCGTGGCGCACACCACACGCACAGCACTGCCGCCGCGACACCCGGTGCACGTGACGGTGAAGCTGCGCAAGGGCCTGCCCAAGCTGCGCCAGCACCGCGAACGCGCCGTGCTGCTCGCGGCGTTCGCCGTGGCCAAGCAGCGCGCCGGGCGCACCGGCAAGTCGTTCCGGCTCACCCACTTCGCGATCCTGAACGACCATCTGCACCTGATCGCCGAAGCCGAGGATCGGCAGGCGCTCGCCCGCGCACTGCAGGGCCTCCTGATCCGCCTCGCCAAGGCCCTCAACAAGCTGTGGCAGCGCCACGGCAGCCTGTTCGCCGACCGTTACCACGACCGCGCGCTGACCACGCCGCGCGCCGTGCGCGCTGCGCTGTGTTACGTGCTCGCCAATGGCAAGAAGCACGCTGCCGAAGGCCGCGCGGTGGCCGTGCCACAGGCGATCGACGTCTACACCTCCGCGCCGTGGTTCGACGGCTTCGTCGAGTCCATCACCGTGCGCGGCATCGCGGCTCTGCCACCTCCGGTGGCAGAGCCGCGCACCTGGCTGCTCGCCATCGGCTGGCGCCGCCGCGGCCTGCTCTCCGTGCACGAACTGCCTGCGGCGGGCTGAGCGCGCCGGCAAGCGCGCAGCAAGGTCCTGATCCGGTTTGCGCCTTCGACGCAACCCGGATCAAAACACCACCCCCGCCCCCAGACACGCGAAGTCCATGTCATTCGTGGGCCCGGTGCCGCGGAGACCACTGCCCGCGAACAAGTGGCTGTACCCCGCATACCCATCCATGTGCCGATGGAACCGGTGCGTCAGCAGCGGGCGGCGACCGCTGCGGCTCCTGTGCCGACACCCACGGGAACGGCCACGCGACGGTGCAGGCACCTGCCAGGAACCGGACCAGGGTGGGCATGTTCACGCGTGAATCATGACCGTCTGCAACCGCTTTCGACAGCGCTCTGGCGCCCCAAGGCCTCGAGAGCAGGACCGCCGCTCGCTGGCAGCCTCGACGGCGGAACGCAGCCGCAGCGTGTCGCGGGCCGAGATCTGCATCAGCAGGGCCCGATCTAGGCCCACCACCGCAGGCGGTAACCGGAATCGGTGAGATTCCGCGATCGACACCACCAGCGAAATCTCGCGCATCCGGCCACCGCGGCCCCGACGAAACGCCGCGCGACCTCGGTCATCCACCGAGCTCCTTCAGTCCCTGCTTTCCACCACGACAATGCAAACGCTCCTCAAGTTCCTGGCCGCCGGCACGTTGCTGACGGCCCTCTCCGCCCAGGACGCCAAGGTCACCGTTCTGCACGGTGTGCCAGGCTTGCCCGCACCGGTGCAGGTGTTCGCCAACGGCGGCTTGCTGTTCGCCTTCGACTACGGCCAGCAACGCGGCCCGTTGACGTTGGCGCCCGGCGCCTACCAGCTCGAAGTGCGCCTGAACGGCAACCCGATCCTCAGCACCAACGCCGTGCTGAACGCCAACGACGACGTCTCGGTGATCGCCCACCTCGACGCCGCCGGCACCCCGCGGCTCGCTGCGTTCGGCAACGGCCTCCAGGCCCTGAACCTGCCGAGTTCCCGCCTCTACGTGCGGCACACGGCGAAGGCACCGGCAGTCGACGTGCTGCTCGGCCAGGGCAGCCACACCGTCGCCACGGTGCCCAACCTGGCCAGCGGCGCCAGCGCCACTGCCGACGTCGCACCGGGCACCTACTCGGTCCGCCTCAACCTCGCCGGCACCAGCACCACGGTGTTCGGCCCAGTCGACGTGGCCGTGGAGAACGGCGTGGGCTACGGCGTGTTCGCGGTCGGCGATGCTGCCGATCCCAGCTTCCGCCTGCTGACCCAGCGGCTGCCGCTCGCCGCGCAGGTGACCGTCCTGCACGGCATCCCCGGCCTGCCGAGTCCGGTCACGGTGCGCGCCAACGGCAATCCCTTGTTCCAGTTCGACTACCGCGACGTGCGCGGCCCGCTGGTCCTCAACCCCGGCTCCTACGCCTTGGACGTGTTGCTGGGCGGCGTGCCGGTGCTCGCCCAGACGGCGGCCCTCGCACGGGGTGACGACGTCACCGTGGTCGCCCACTTGGACGGCAACGGCGGCAACCGCCTTTCGGCGTTCGCCAACGACACCAGCCTGCCCGCTTCCGGTCAGGCGCGCGTCACGGTGCGCCACCTGGCCCAGGCGCCGAACGTCGACGTGGCCGTCGACGACCAGGGCAACCGCCTCGCCACGCTCGCCAATCTCGCCAACGGCCAAGAAGTGACGGCCCCCGTGCCCCTCGGCAACTTCGAAGTGTCGCTGTTCGCCGCCGGCACGACCGTGCGGGCGTTCGGCCCGGTCGGGTTCCGCCCGCAGGCCGGAGTCAGCTACCAGTTCCTCGCCGTGGGCAGCCTGGCCGGCAACTCGTTCGGCGTCGAAGTGCTGCAGCGCGACTTGCAGCCGGCAGTGCCCAGCGCGATCGCGACCCGGGTGGGCGGCTGGGGCTGCGGCCCGAGCATCGCCGCTGTGCCCAGCCGCTTCGACTACGGCCAGCCGTTCGAACTGCAGGTGCGGAGCGCGCCGCGCAACGCCATGGCGGTGGTCGTGTTCGGCGACAGCATCACCGCGGCCGGCGCACTCGCGCTGCCGCTCTCGCTGCAGCCGTTCGGCGCCCCGACCTGTTTCCTGAACACCAACGTGGTCGCCTCGATCGGCGCGCTCACCGATGCCGGCGGCAACCTCGCCATCGGTTACCTGGTGCCGCGCGCCCTGACCGGGGCTCTGCCGCCGAGCTACTTCCAGGTCGGTGTGATGGGCGCCAACAACAGCCTGGGCCTCGCCACCACCGAGTATCTGGAACTGCGCTGAGCCCGGCGAGCCAGCGCCAGCTGGCGCGCCAGGGCCCGCTCGGACACCGATGCAGCGCACGGAGCGGGCTACTCCGCTTCGAGCGCGAACGGCAGCGGGTACTTCTTCACCAGCGGCTTGCTGCGCGACCGCGTCTTCATTTCGACGCGAACCTGCGGCGGGGTCCCCAGTTCGAGATACAGCTTGACGAACTGGTCCTGGTGCACCGCCCAGGAACGGTCTTCGAGAAACAGCTCGGTCTGGGCTAGCTTGCGCGCCTGGTAGGCGAGCTTCGCCGCCATCAATGGCTCGAAGCAGACGATGTTGCCCAGGTAGTGCACCTGCAGGCCCGGCTTGCCGGCATTGCCGACTTCGGTGCAGGACTCGACGAACAGCCGCAGAGTCGAGCCGTCTTCGAGATCCTGCAGCACGAGTTCGTCCAGGGGCGTCTTGGTGTTGCTCATGGCAAGGTCATCCGGAACCGACCGCGGCCGTGGCAGGAATGGCGCGAGCCGCGACCAGGGTGGCCCGGAACCTTGCGCAGGAGAGCATCCGCGCCCGGCCCAAGACGCCACGGCACCGTGGCCCATGGTGCCCGCTGCCGCACCGCGGTATCGTGTGCCGCTCCGTTTCTCCTACCGGCAACCCAGCCACGACGATGCGCGCCTTCCGTCTCACTTCCCTGCTGTCCCTGGCCGCGGCCCTCGCCGCCCAGACCCCCACGCCGGCTCCGGCGGCGGCAACGCCGGCAGCGCCGACCCAGGCCCCGGCAGCCCAGGCCCCGGCAGCCCAAGCCCCAGCCGCGCCGAAGCTCGACCCGGCCGCGTGGGATCACTTCGGCGAAGGCATTGGCTACGCCAACACCGGCGCGACCAAACTCGCGGACGTGCTGGCCAACCCGACTGCGTTCACCGGCAAGACGGTGCGCATCGAGGCGCCGGTCACCGCGGTGTGCCAGACCAAAGGCTGCTGGATGCACCTGGGCAGCCAACAGCCGCCGGTGATGGTCAAGTTCAAGGACTACGCGTTCTTCGTGCCCAAGGACGCCAGCGGCCGCACCACGATCGTCGAAGGCGTGATGACCCTGAAGCAGGAGACCGTCGAGCAGACCCGCCACTACCTCGAAGACGCCGGCAAGCACGACGAAGCGCAGAAGGTCACCGAAGGCCGCAAGCTCTACCACTTCCTGGCCAGCGGCGTGGCGATGGCCAAGGCCGGAGCCGCGAAGGAGCCCAGCTTCGACGTGTTCGGCACCGGCATCACGGGTGCCGTGCCGCTCGCCGAAGTGCTGAAGAACCCCGAGCAGTTCACCGGCAAGACGGTGCGCGTCGAAGCGCCCATCACGGCCGTGTGCCAGACCAAAGGCTGCTGGATGCACCTGGGCAGCCAACAGCCGCCGGTGATGGTCAAGTTCAAGGACTACGCGTTCTTCGTGCCGAAGGACGCCAGCGGCCGCACCACGATCGTCGAAGGCGTGATGACCCTGAAGCAGGAGACCGTCGAGCAGACCCGCCACTACCTCG
The DNA here is from genome assembly GCA_016795295.1 of Planctomycetota bacterium. Lineage (GTDB taxonomy): Bacteria > Planctomycetota > UBA1135 > UBA1135 > UBA2386 > JAEUHP01. Next base: position 17,363 of record JAEUHP010000011.1, read on the forward strand.
AGGACGCCGGCAAGCACGACGAAGCGCAGAAGGTCACCGAAGGCCGCAAGCTCTACCACTTCCTGGCCAGCGGCGTGGCGATCCAAAAGCCCGCCAAGTGAGACCACGGCGCGCGGATCCAGTCGGGTGGATCCGGTCAGGGTGGATCCGGTCAGGGGGATCCGGTCGGGGGGGGACTCCGGTCCGTGACGCGCCCCGCCGGCTGCGTCCCTAGCTGCGCCGGGCTGCAGCCCCCGCGCGAACGCGCTCGGCACCGGACACCACGGTTGCTCCGGGCATATGGCGCAAGTCCGGAGTGTCGGCCAAACGACCAGCTGGCGCGCGCCCCTCGATGGTCCGCGCCGTGGCCGGCGCGGCCGGGCCACTCGGCGCCGCGGCCGCCGGTTTGGCAACCCCCGCAGTAGGAGCCGCCGTCCGCCGCCGTGGCCGTGGCTGGGCCGGCGGCGTCGCATAATGCGCCAGCGCCGCCGGCCGCACCGGCTGACCAGCCGCTGGCGGCAGGTCGTCCGCAGCCAGCGGCTCGGCAGAGGTGCGCACTGCAGCCCCTGGCCCACTCGCCACCGCGGATGCAGTGCCGCCAGCGCGGAGCACGGCGCCGAGTTCGAGGCGCATCGCATCGAACCAAGTGCCGAGCAGGCGGGCCAGGAAGAACGCCTGCACGGTGACCAGCGGCCCCAGCACCATGCTCTGGCGCCACAGCGGCTGGTGCTGCAGGGCGTAGAGGGCCAACGCCGTGGGCGCGAGCAAGCCCAACAAAACCAGCCAGAGCCCCGCGTAGGCGACGCCCGTTCGCTGCACGCCGCGCAGCAGGTTGGTTGGCGACAAGGCCCCGAAGTCGCCACGCACCGTGCGCAGACCGAGCGCCATCGGCAGCAGGAACGCACCGATCAGGAGCCCTGGCAAGGCACTGGGCCACGGCGCGCCGGCGCTGAGGGCGAAGCAGCACGGACCGAGCAGCAGTCCCGCCACGAGCCCGCAGTCGGCAAGACCTCGGCAAGCATCGGCACAGAGCCGCACCGGATCGCCGACTGCGGGCACTTCGGCACTGCCGGCGCTGCTCACCAGCAGGATGCGCCGCAACAGCGCCGTCGCGACCACCAACCCGCAAACCGCCGGACAAGCGACCAGCGCCACCAACCACCCGGACGTGGCGCCGAGCATCGCCACCCCGCCGAAGCCGGCCAGGATCGGGAACGCCGCCGCCACGCCGAGCACCAGCCACGGCAACTGCTGCTGGCAGAGATAACCCAGGGCGTCCCCGAGCCATTCGCCGGCGGTCACCGGCCCGTCGTCGCCGGCAGCCGGCCGGGCAGGGCTGGCGGCGCGCCGCACGCCGGCAGGATCGGCAGCGTTGGCAGGATCCGCAGGCGTGGCCGGTGCAGCAGCCATGAGTCCGGCGCGCACCAACTTCGACTCGAGCGCCAAGCGCAGCGCATCACGGCGGACGCGTTGCACACAGCGCACGGTCTCTTCGCCACGACCAAGATGCAGGCAGACCTCGGCGAGCTCGCTCCACACCTCGTCGGCGTCGAGCCCACGATCGATCGCGCGATGCAGTGACGCATAACGCAGCTGCGGGCTCTCGGCGGGCGGGGTCGCATGACTCTCCAATTGCATGGTCACTCCTCGACTGTTGCAGGAACCGACATACTGGCGCGGCTTTCGGCACGCCGACCGAGTCGCTTGACCAAGCGGTCTCCGACTGGGACGGGCCCGAGCCCTGGTCCGCCGCGTCTGGATCAAGTTGGTACACGCAGGATGTCGATGGCCGTGGCGAGGATCCAACCATGCCATCGTCCCCACTCGCCCTGCTGCTGCTCCTGCCCACCGCGGCGGCTGCACTGCTGGCGCAGAACACCACAGTCCCGGCGGCGCTCCAGGGTGTGGAGGGCACCGGCAGCAGCAGTGTGCCGTTCACCGGCAACCTGGCCTGCGTCTACCAGTGTCTTTACGACGCCGCGGAGCTGCCCTGGTCGGGGCCGCGCGCCATCGCCGGGATCGCCCTGCGCGCCGACAACGGCACGCCGTTGGCGGCCGGCAACGCCCTCGCGGCGAAGGGCTTCCTCGACGTCTCGGTGCGCCTGTCGACCACCTACCGAACCGCGGCCACGGCGAGCGCCGTGTTCGCCGAGAACCGCGGCGAAGACAGCACCTTGGTGCTGTCGATGGCACGCATCCAACTGCCCGCGCAGCCGGCTCAGGGCGTCGGGCCGCGCCCCGCGAACATCGACCTGATGTTCCCAGCCCCTTGGTTCTATGGGCTCACGCCGGCCCGGCCGAACCAACCACCGCCCGACTCCCTGCTGGTGGAGATCCTGATCCACAGCCAACCCACGGGCAGTTATCGCCTCGACAATCTCGGCGGCTGCACCGCACCGGCCGCCGACTTCGGCAACCAAGGTCCGCTGTGCACGGTCCCGGGTGCCGCGGGACAGCCGACGCTCGGCACCGACACGGCGATGCTCGCCGGCCAGCCGTTCACGTGGACCATCGAGCATGGCCCACCGAATGCACCCTACGTGCTGTTCGGCGCGCTGACCAGCCAGGGGGCCCTCTACGGCAACCCCGCCTTCGGCCTGCCGTACCCGATGTTCGACCCGGCGAACCCGTCGCAGCCGTCGACCGCCCTCGCGGCACTGCGTTACTCCGCGCCGGACTGCTGGTTCAACGTCGATCCCGCGACCACGATCTTCGCGCTGTGCGACGCCACGGGCCGTGGCAGCTTGACCGTGACCCTGCCGGCGGGCCGGGCCAACGTGGGGCTCACGCTGTTCGGCCAAGGACTGATCCTGGCCCAAACCGCGAACGCCCTGCAGATGGTGACCACCAAAGGCCGGCAGTCGACCATCTGCGGGCCACTCGGCGTGGCACGCATCCACGCGTTCCACAGCTCGACCACGCCCCCGACCAGCGGCACCGTGGCGCTCGGGCAGGCGGCGGTCTTCGAAGTGCGCTGACGGAGTCGCAGCCGTCCCGGCGGCGGCATGGGACCTTCCCGATTGGCAAGTCGGCGGATCCAGCGCTGCAGCCGGCGCGGTCGATGGGAAGTGAATTGACAGCGAAGCGCGCGCTGCGCACGCTGCTTCGCCGCCGACCGCCGCCAACGCCGCATGAGCAGCTCCGACCGCAACTTGACCCGCCACGACGGCACGGTCGCGCGCCACGATCGCGAACGCCTGCTGCGCCAGCGCGGAGCGGTTGTCTGGTTCACCGGCTTGTCGGGATCCGGCAAGTCGACCGTGGCGCGGGCCGTCGAAGCCGAACTGCACCGGCTGGGCCATGCGGTCTACGTGCTGGACGGCGACAACATCCGCCATGGCCTGTGCGCGGACCTCGGCTTCGCCGCGGCCGACCGCACCGAGAACATCCGCCGCATCGGCCATGTCGCCGCCCTGATGGCGGACGCCGGCCTCTTGGTGCTGACCGCCTTCATCTCGCCGTTCCGCAGCGACCGGGCCGCGGCGCGCCACATCGTCGGCGCCGACTTCGTCGAAGTGTTCGTCGACGCCCCGCTCGCCGTGTGCGAAGCGCGCGATCCCAAAGGCCTCTATCGCAAGGCCCGTCAGAGCCTGATCCCCGAATTCACCGGCATCTCGTCGCCGTACGAGCCACCGGAACACCCCGAACTCCACCTGCGCACCGATGCGCTGCCGCTGCCACAGGCCGCGGCCGCCGCGGTCGCCCACCTGCGCCAGCGCGGCCTGCTGGACGCGCCCAATCCATCATGAATCGTTACGCGCTGAGCCATCTGCAGCAGCTCGAACACGAGAGCATCCACATCATCCGCGAGGTCGCGGCCGAGTTCGAACGGCCGGTGATGCTCTACTCGATCGGCAAGGACTCCGGAGTGATGCTGCGCCTCGCCGAGAAGGCGTTCGCGCCGGGTCGCATTCCGTTCAAGGTGCTCCACGTCAACACGCTGTGGAAGTTCCGGGAGATGATCGAGTTCCGCGATCGCCTGATGCGCGAGATGAAGCTCGACTTCTCCGAGTGGATCAACCCCGAAGGCCGCGCCCAGGGCATCAACCCGTTCGACCACGGCACCCAGCGCCACACCCACGTGATGAAGACCGAAGCGCTGCGCCAGGCGCTCAATGCCGGCCAGTACGACGCCGCGTTCGGTGGCGCCCGTCGCGACGAGGAGAAGAGCCGCGCCAAGGAACGGGTGTTCAGCTTCCGCGACCGCTTCCACCAGTGGGACCCGAAGAACCAGCGCCCCGAGCTGTGGAACCTCTACAACTGCCGGGTCAAGAAGGGCGAGTCGATCCGCGTGTTCCCGCTGAGCAACTGGACCGAGCTCGACGTCTGGCTGTACGTGCACCGCGAGAACCTGCCGATGGTGCCGCTCTACTTCGCCAAGGAACGGCCGGTGGTGCGGCGCAACGGCACCTGGATCATGGTCGACGACGAGCGCATGCGCCTCGAGCCAGGGGAAGTGCCACAGAGAAAGAAGATCCGCTTCCGCACGCTGGGCTGCTACCCTCTCACCGGCGGCATCGAGTCCGAGGCCGACACCGTGCCCAAGATCATCGAAGAAATGCTCCGCAGCCGCGACAGCGAACGCCAGGGCCGCGTGATCGACTACGACGAAGGTGGTTCGATGGAGCAGAAGAAGCGGGAGGGCTACTTCTGATGAGCTACAGCTCGCAACTCGACTCGCTCGGCATCGACCAGTACCTGACGCGCTACGGCCAGCGCGAGATGCTGCGCTTCCTGACCTGCGGCAGCGTCGACGACGGCAAGTCGACGCTGATCGGCCGGCTGCTCTACGACAGCCAGCAGGTGCACGACGACGTGCTCGCCGCGACCAAGAAGGCGTCGGCGCGGTTCGGCACCACCGGCACCGAACTCGACCTGGCGCTGTTGACCGACGGCCTGCAGGCCGAACGCGAACAGGGCATCACCATCGACGTGGCGTATCGCTATTTCGCCACCGACAAGCGCAAGTTCATCATCGCCGACACGCCGGGGCACGTGCAGTACACGCGCAACATGGCGACCGGCGCCTCGACCTGTGATCTGGCGATCATCCTGATCGACGCGCGGCTCGGCGTGCTCGAACAGACCCGCCGGCATTCGTTCCTGTGCGCGCTGCTCGGCATCCAGCACTTCGTGGTCGCGGTCAACAAGATGGACCTGGTGGACTGGAGCGAGGCGCGCTTCCAGGAGATCCGCGACACCTACAGCGAGTTCGTGGCGCGCCTGCAGGTGCGGGACATCCACTTCCTGCCGATGTCCGCGCTGAAGGGCGAAAACGTGGTGCACCGAGGCAGCAGCATGCCCTGGTACCAGGGTCCGCCGTTGCTCGAACACCTGGAGACGGTGCACGTCTCGAGCGACCGCAACCTCGTCGACCTGCGCCTGCCGGTGCAACTGGTGCTGCGCCCCAACCTCGATTTCCGCGGCTATGCGGGCACGCTCGCCTCGGGCATGCTGAAGGTCGGCGATCCGATCGCCGTGGTGCCGTCGGGCAAGACCAGCCGCGTCAAGGCGCTGACGACGTTCGAGGGCCAGATCCAGGAGGCATTCGCGCCGATGTCGGTGGTGGTGTCGCTGCAGGACGAGATCGACATCAGCCGCGGCGACCTGCTGGTCGCACCGAGCAACGTGCCCGAGCTGTCCAACTCGCTCGAAGCGATGCTGGTCTGGTTCGGCGAGGAGCCGCTGCAGACCGGACGTTCGTACCTGGTCAAGCACATGGCGGCGCAGAGCGAGTGCACGGTCACCGACGTGCGCTACCGCATCGACGTCGGCACCCTGCACCGCCAGCCGGCGACGTCCCTGGCGATGAACGAGATCGGACGCATCCACCTGGAGTGTGCACGGCCACTCGCGGCCGACGCCTACACCAAGAACCGCACCACCGGCTCGTTCGTGCTGATCGATCGCATGAGCAACGCCACGGTGGCGGCTGGCATGGTGGTCGAACGCAAGCTGGCCGCCGACGCGCTGAAGCGCCGCCGCGACAGCCAGGACGCCGGCAGCAACGTGCGCCTGCAGCAGCGCCGCCGGGTCACCCCAGAAGCCCGCAAGGCCCGGCTCGGCCAGGAACCGTTCGTGCTGTGGATCACGGGCCTGCCGCGTTCCGGCAAGAGCTCGCTGGCCTACGGGCTCGAACAGTGGCTGTTCGAGCACCAGTACCTGGCTCAGGTGCTCGACGGCGAGATCCTGCGGCGCGGCCTCAGCCGCGATCTCGGCTTCTCCGGTGCCGATCGCTGGGAGAACCAGCGCCGCGCCGCCGAAGTGGCCCGCTTGAACCTCGAAAGCGGCCTCAGCACGATCGTGGCCCTGGTCGCTCCGCTGCGCAGCGAACGCGAACAGGCGAAGGCCATCGTCGGCGCCGAGCGCTTCCTCGAAGTGTTCTGCGACGCCCCGCTGGAGGCCTGCGAAGCCCGCGACACCGATGGCCTGTACCGGCGCGCCCGGGCGGGCGAGATCGCGAACGTCACCGGCGTCGACGCGCCGTACGAACCACCGAACCACCCGGACCTGACACTCGACACCGTGGCGTCCAGCGCCGAAACCAACCTGGACCGCGTGCTCGCTTTGTTGCGCCAGCGCGGCCTGATCCGCTGATCGCCGACCGCTGCCCAGCAGCTGCTTCCAGCCGTCGAGTCCCCGCCGTCGAGTCCCATCCGCCGAGTCCCATCCGCCGCGTCCAACCCAGGCCTCCTCGCCCCCCCCGCCGATGGAACCCGTCATCGAAGCCCGCAACCTGAGCAAGAGCTACCGCATCTACGGCAACCCGTACGATCGCCTGCTCGAGAAGATGCCGTGGAACAAGCGGCAGCGGCACCGCGAAGTGCACGCGCTGAAGAACGTCTCGTTCCATGTCGACCACGGTGAGTGCGTGGGCCTGGTCGGCAGCAACGGTGCTGGCAAGTCGACGCTGCTGAAGGTGCTGAGCGGCACCACGTTTCCGACCGCGGGCGCCTACACCGTGAACGGCCGAGTCACGAGCCTGCTCGAACTGGGGGCCGGCTTCCACCAGAACTTCACCGGGCGCGAGAACATCTTCATGAACGCGGCGATGATGGGCTTCTCGCGCAAGGAGGCCCAGCGCAAGTACCACGAGATCGTCGAGTTCAGCGAACTGGGTGAGTTCATCAACGCTCCCGTGCGCACCTACTCGTCCGGCATGCAGGCGCGGCTCGGCTTCAGCGTCGCGGTCGCCACCGAGCCCGATCTGTTGATCATCGACGAGATCCTGGCCGTCGGCGACATGAACTTCCGCCGCAAGTGCGTCGAGAAGATCTGGGCCTACAAGAAGCAGGGCAAGTCGATGTTCTTCTGCTCGCACTCGCTCTACGACGTGCGGCAGATCTGCGAACGCGCGATCTGGATGCACCACGGCGAGGCCCAGCTGATCGCCGACTCGGTGACCGTGACCAACGAGTACGCGAGCTTCGAGACCAAGGCGGCCGGCAATCAGGGCGATCCGCCGCCGTTCGCGGATGCGCCACCGGCCAACCTGGCCGCCGAAGACCTGCCGCACGTCGTGAAGGGGGAACTGCTGGACCCCGTGACCATGCAGCCACGGAACGTGTTCGCGCCGGGCGAGAGCGTGGCGATCCGGGTGCACATCGTGAACGGCCAGAAGCGCGAACGGCTGCATCTCGCCATCGGGGCACGCCGCAACGACGGCACCGAGTGCTTCACCCATGCCACGCAGTTCGACGGCCAATCGATCGACTTCGCCGAAGGCCATGTGACGCTGCACCTGGACTGCCTGCGGCTCTTGTCGGGCAAGTTCACCATCGTGCTCTATCTGTTCGACGCCGAAGGGGTCCATCGTTTCGAAGAGCGTCCGGCCCAAGAACAGCTGATCGTGCAGAATCGCACCAAGGACCTGGGGCTGTTCCTGCAGGACCACCGCTGGCGGATCGAGCCGCTGCGCTGAGCTTGGGCGAGCCGCGGGCCACCGAGCGCCGCCGGCCCTCACCAGCCCAGGACACCCCTCACCAGCCCAGGAACTCTGCGCAGCAGGAGCTTCCTCTCACTGCCCGCGCAGCAGCACCACCGCCGTGACGCCGACCGCGACCACCAGCAGCAGGAACAGCACCGGCCCGAGCGCCGAACTGCGCTGCCCACCGCGGCCGATCCGGCTGGCACCGGGGCGCCGCGGCCCCTGGAAGCCAAATCGCTCGATGCGCTCGAGTGCCAGCAGGACCGCTGCACAGTCGCGCGGCCGCAGAGCCGGATCCTTGGCCATCAGTTCCGTTCGCACCAAGCGCTCCAGCTCGGGCGGCACCACGGCTTCGGCCGGCAGCGGCGGCGGCTCCTGATCGCGGTGGCCCTTGAGGATCTCCTTGGTGGAGCCGGCGAACGGGGGCCGACCGGCCAAGGCGGCGTAGGCCGTGCAGCCGAGGGCATACAAATCGGTGCGGCCATCGAGCTTCTGGCTGCGGATCTGTTCGGGCGCCATGAAGGCTGCCGTGCCGGCCCGGTCCGCTTCGCCGCCGATGTCGCGCACCAAGCCCAAGTCCGCCAGCTTCGCACGGCCCTGGCCACACAGCAGGATGTTCGCCGGCTTGACGTCGCGGTGCACGAGCCCGGCGGCATGCGCGACGCCCAGCGCAGCGACCACGTCGCGCAGGATCGGCAGCAGTTCCTGCCAAGGCACCCGGCCGTCGCGCCGCAGGCGTTCTTGCAGGCTGCCGCCGCGCACCAACTCCATGGACAGGAAGTGCAGGCCACGGTCGGACCCGAAGTCGAAGACCTGGACCAGGCGCGGATCGGCCAAGGCCGCCGCCGCCCGTGCTTCGCGCAAGAACGCCGGCAGGGCCTTCTGCTCCTCCCCGTCCGGTGGGATGCGCAGCACCTTGAGCGCGACTTCGCGCGCCAATTGGATCTGTTCGGCACGATAGACCACCGCCGCACCTCCGGTGCCGAGCAGCGACATCACCCGATAGCCGCCCAAGGTCTGGCCGAGCAGATCGTCGCCCGGCCCGGCAGGCGGCGTCGCCGGGCCTGCTTGCCGCGCTGCGGGCTCGGGCCCCACCGCAGGGGCACCTGCCGGCAAGGCCGCGGGCGCCTCCGCGGACCGACTCCCCGCAGTGGCATCCCCCTCCTCGGCCAGCGCCGCCGGCAGAGCCCGGCGCTCGCCCAGCGCCGCGAACCGCAACTGCGCGGCCCCGATGCGCACGCTGCCGCCGAGTGGCAGTTCGCAACGGCTGACCCGCTGCCGTTCGTGCACCAGACCATGGGCAGACTGCAGATCGTTCACCACCAGCACGTCGCCGCGCACGATCAAGCTGCAATGCCGCCGCGACACCGAGACCTCGTCGACGACGAGGTCACAGTCGGCACTGCGACCAACCACCACGGGCTGGTCTGCCGGAAACGAATGGTCCTTCGTCCCGGCGGCGGTGCGCACGGAAACCTTGGCGAGCATGAGGGCCGCACAGACTAGCCGCGGCCGCCGACACGGCAACCAGGACCTGGGCCGACCTTTGCCAACCCCCGGGGAGCCGTCTAGATTGGGCCGATGCAAGTCGCCCGTCTGGTCGCCAGCACGCACGGCCGCCGCCAGCCATTCGACGTGCGCCCGGGAGACGTCCACACCCTGGGACGTTCGAGCCAGTGCACGGTGCCGATCGACGACGTCAAGGTCTCGCGCCAACATTGCCTGCTCCGGCTCGCCGGCCAGCATTTGGTGGTGGAGGACCTCGATTCGGGCAATGGCGTCAAGTTCCGCGGCCAGCGCGTGGCGAACGCCACGCTGCAGCCGGGCGACGGGTTCCACATCGGCTACACGTTCGTGCAGTTCGAAGGGTGGCGCACCGCGCCGGATCCGGCGCCCGACCGCAACCCGTCGGGCGCCAGCGCCGCCGACCTCGAGACAGCCGACGATTTCGAGATCGCAGCGGCCGCGGCGGCTCTCGATGCGGCGGCCGCTGCCCACCCCCTGCCGCCCGGGTTGGAGGTGGCAGCCTCCGCAGCTGCGGGCCCAACCCCGGCAGCGGGGCCCCCGCCCAGGTCGCCGCTGGCTGCCGCCACCGCGCAGACGGCCGGCGAGCCCTTCGACGACTACGCCGACGTCGCCAGCCCGCGAACCCCCTCGATGCGCCGCCAGGCGTCGCCCCAGAAGCGGCTTGCGGCGCGCCTGGTGGCCGAACTGATCGTGTTCACGACCATCTGGGCGGTTGGCATCGCCTTGCTGCTGGTGCTCAAGGTGATGTCGCCGAGCTGCGACATCTACCGGCTGCTGGATTGGCTGCGGTCGCTGCGCGGCTGAGCCCAAAGGCGGCTGGCTGCCCGGCGCTGTCCCTCACGAACTCGAGCCGCTCGGTGGCCGCTCCCCCGCGCGACACCGGCGCCCGAGCCACGCTCCGGTGGCGGCCCAGCCGGCGAACAGCGGCAGCGCAGCGACCGCGCTGCCGAGCCCACCGATGCCGAGCCAGCCAGCCGTGTGGTTCACCAGCGCGCCACACACGTCGCCGAGTCGGAGCACCGCCGTGTCGATGACCGCCTTGGACACGTATTTGCCCTCGCGGTCGAGCGCGGTGTAGAGCACTTCGCGCGCCGGCTTGTCGAACGCGAACTGCAGCATGCGCCGCAACACTTCGACCACCGCGTAGACCCCCACCACCGGCCACAGCCCGAACACCCACAAGCCGACCAGGCTGCCCACCGGCATCACGCACAGGACCACCGCGGTGCCGAGGCCGAGCAGCACCCGGCTGGTGGCGAACAACTGCACCAGCAGGCACAGCGCGTTCTGCCAGAAGTTGATGTCGGCTTCGACCGCGCGGCGCGCCACGTCGTCGAACAGCTGTTCGCGGACCAACGCCATGCGTTGGTAGTAGAAGGTCGTGGCGCTGATGCTCGACAACAGCACGAAGCCGGCGATGCCCCGCAAGTACGGCACCGCCACCACGCGCCGCAAGCCGCTCCAGAACGACGGCCCATGTTCGAGACGCGCCTCGCCACCGCCCAGCTGGCGGCACCAGGGCAACGAGCGCCACCACGCCAACACCGCCAGTTCGACCGCCACGCCGGCGAGCAACAGCACCTGGCTGTAGCCGAGTCCCGCCACCTGCCGACTCGCCGCCGAGCCGAGCACGGCCCCCAACGTGCCGCCCACCGACACCAGACCGAACAGTCGTTTGCCCTGCCCCATGGCGAACCACTCGACGGCATGCACCCACACCAGGGTCACGCCACACACGCTGAACGCGGTGACCCAGGAGTAGAAGAACGCATAGCCGCAGCCGGCAGCGCTGTCCCAGCCGAGCCGCCCGAGTCCACCCACACCCGCCGGAACCATGGCGAACACCAGGGCGAGCCCGGCGAAGCTGGCGGCGAAGGCGTGCAACGCGTAGGGCAGGAAGCGCCGCGACGGCAACCGGCGAACCAATGCCAGGTACGGCTGGTTGAGCGCGGTCGTGATGCCGAAGGTGAGCAGGAACAGCCGCACCAACTGCTCCTGGTCGAACGCCGCCGCGACGTTCTCCCGCAGTGGCCGCAGCAGGTAGTAGGCGAACAGCACGCAGAAGAACGCCACGGCCGTCCATGCGGTGGCCCGGCGCTCGGCTGGCGAGGCGTCGTGCAGACGCAGCCAGCGCTGCAAGGTGGCGATCACGATGCGGCCGCGCAACCGGACTCAGCCGCGCTTCTGGCCGGGCATCGGCACCGGATCGACCGGCAGCGGCCCGAACTCGTAGGTGTCGGGCCCCCAACGTTCGTCACTGGCGAGCGCCTGCTCCCAGCCGATCTCCTTGCCCGTGTACGTGGCCATGCGCCCCATGATCGCGGTCAAGGTGCTCTCGGCCACCATCCGCCCTTCGTTGAGCGGCTTGCCGTCGCGGATGCTGGCGAAGAAGTCGTCGTGCTCGGTCTGGTAGGGGTCGTTGTTCTTGCCGGTCCACTGCCACTCGTTCTCGCCGGTGATGCGCCAGCGCCCGCCGTCCATGTGCGCTTCGCCCAGGGTGCCGTAGACGTGCTCGCTGACGTCGTTCAGGCAGCCGTCGATCTGCCGGCACTCCGAGAAACACCAAGCCCCGCTCTCGTACTGGTACTGGACACTGTGGTGGTCGAAGATGTGGCCGAACTTCGGGTCGGTGCGCACCTGCCGGCCACCCATGCCGCGCGCCCGCACCGGATGCGCCTGCAGCGCCCAGTTGACGACGTCGAGGTTGTGCACGTGCTGCTCGACGATGTGGTCCCCCGACAGCCAGGTGAAGTACAGCCAGTTCCGCAGCTGCCACTCCATGTCGCTCCACTGCGGCTGCCGCGCCGCATGCCACAGGCTGCCCTGATTCCACGAGCAGCGCGCGAACAGCAGCTTGCCGAGGGCGCCGCCGTGGATCTGCTCCATGATCGCCAGGTAGCCGTTCTGGTGGTGGCGCTGCAGGCCGGAGACCACGGCCAGGCCGAGTTCCTGGGCCTTGGCGGTGGCCGCGAGCACCTTGCGCACGCCCGGGCTGTCGACGGCCACCGGCTTCTCGAAGAACACGTGCTTCTTGGCCGCGATCGCCGCCTCGAAGTGCATCGGACGGAAGTGCGGTGGCGTGGCGATCACCACCACGTCGCAGTTCGATTGCATCACGCCTTGGAACGCGTCGGGGCCGACGAAACGGCGCTCCTTCGGCACTTCCAGGCGGCCCTTGAACGCCGCGTTCTCGCCCAGAGCGTCGAGACAGCCCTCCAGGCGATCGACGAACATGTCGGCGACCGCCACCAGCCTGGGCTTGCCTTTGGTCGACAGCGCCTGGCTGATCGCACCCGAGCCACGACCGCCGCAGCCGATCAGGCCGACGCGCAGCTCTTGGCCGTCTTGGCCTTGCAGGCGGCCGAGGTCGACAGCCGCCGAAAGGCGCGCCGCGGTGGCCGCCGCAGCGGCCTGGTAGAGGAAGGAACGTCGGGTGGTGGTCATGGGTTCAGGGATTGTCGAAACGAGCTCGCTCGGCCGCCGTGGGTTCTTGCAGTGGTCGCACCACGCGGAAGCCGAGGTGCTGGCCTTCGGTCAGGTACCACCAGCTCTTGGGAATCTGCGGGTCGCGTGAATTCCAGGCCGGATCCGAGCTCTGGCGCGCCGCGGCGCGCAAGGACTCGGGAGCATCGCGCCAGCTGCCGCCGCGCACCACGTGCGGGAACCGCACCGGCCGATTGCGGGCGTCGCGCGGCGGCGCGAAGTAGGGATTCGACCGCGGCGCCTTGCCATGCGCCTCGGCAAAGGCATCGGCCAGATAGGTGTCGGCCACCCACTCGGCGACGTTGCCGTGCATGTCACAGAGGCCCCACGGATTGGGCGGCAGTTCGCCGACCTTGTGGTAGGCGGGCACCGGCTTGCCGCCCGCTTCGAGTACCCGCGCACTGTTGGCTTCGTGCCAGGCGATCTTGTCGAGCGTCGCGCGGTCGCCGCTCCAATAGGGCGTCGTCGTGCCGGCGCGGCACGCATACTCCCACTCGGCTTCGGTGGGCAGGCGGTGGAAGTGACCGGTCTTCTTCGACAGCCACTGGCAATACTGGCGCGCCGCGATGTGGGACATGCAGATCGCCGGATAGCCGTCACGCCCCATGTTGAAGGTCATGTCCATGTACGGCGGCGTCGGGCGCGCCATGCCGTCGGGCAGCTTGCTCTGGGGGCGCTCGGTGTCGGTGTTCCACAGATCGAACTCGGCCCAGGTGACCTCACAACGCCCCATCCAGAACGGCGCGATCTGCACTTCGACCTGCGGCCCCTCGTCTGCGCCGCGGTGGGCCTCTTCGGCGGGGCTGCCCATGCGGAACGTGCCGCCTTGGATCGGCACCATGGCGAACGACACGTCGCTGCCGGGGATCGGCTGCTGGTAGGGAGCGAACGCTGCGGGCGCGGCGGCCGGAGCGGCCTTCGGGGCCGACCCCGGATCCTGGGCCTTGGGCGACGCGAGCGCGGCACTGACGAGCAGGGCGGTGATCACGGGTGGCCAGCCTAGCGACCCGCAGCGGCCTGTGGCCAGGGGCAACTGCACTCCCGGAGCTCTCCGCCGAGCAGCAGCACCGGAGTCGGCCGGATCCGGGCGAAGCCAAGCGGCGCAAAGCATGGGGGGTGATTGACCCAGTGCCGCGCCGCACGACAATCGCAGGTCCCCAAACGAAGGTGACCCTCTGCCACCGAACCGGCGCTCCGCGCCGCGCGCCTGCCCCATGCTCGACCCTCTCTTGCAGGGAGCCCCGTGGCTCACATCCCCCGTCCACCTCACCCCCGAGCCCAAGGGCATGCTGCGCGCCCACGAAGCGGCCCTGTTCCATTGGCTGGCCCGCACCCAATTCACCGGAGCTGGCACCATCGTCGATGCCGGCTCGTTCCTCGGCAAATCGGCTTCGTACTTCACGCACGGCCTGCGGGCCAATCCGCGGTTCGATCCGGACCGCGATCGCGTGCATTGCTTCGACAACTTCCTGGTCAACGATCCCCACACGGTGGGCTACCTGCAGCAGGAGTTCGGCCTGCAACGCGCGGTCGGCAGCTCGACCCTGGACCTGTTCGAAGCCCAAGTGGCGCCGGTGCGCGACCTCATCGAGGTGCACGCCGGTGACTTCCACACCGTGGCCTGGGAACGCCGCCCCGTGGAGATCCTCTTGGTCGACATCGCCAAGAGTCCGTCCCTGGGCTGCCGCCTGGTCGAGCTGTTCTTCCGCGATCTGCTGCCGGGCCGGTCCTACGTGGTGCAGCAGGACTACCACCATCCCTGGCTGCCCCACATCCACGTGGTGATGGAGTTCCTGTCGCCCTGGTTCGAACTGGTGGTGCCGCGCTGCGACGATTCGGC
>JAEUHP010000014.1 GCA_016795295.1 Planctomycetota bacterium
TTCCTGCCGGGGCCGGTGCTCGCCCCGCGCACCGTCAACGCCAACATCTACTACACCTCCGACGGGCCGGACATCTGCGCCGCAGCCACGCCGTTCGGCTCTGGCTGCAGCAGCTGCTTCGCGTCCTGCTACGAGTTCTTCCCGACGCCTGCAGCCTTCACGCTGGCCAGTCGCAGCATCACCATGGTGCCGACCGATCCGGGCTACACGGTCGTAGCAGGGTTCACGCCAGTGCTTCCGCGTTCCAATGCGGCGGTTGCCCTGACCCTCGCGGACGACGACGAGGTGACCGTACCGCTCGCGCCCGGCTCCTTCAGGGGTTGCTACGGTCAGCCATGGAGCGCCATGAGCATTTGCTCGAACGGCCGGGTGTCCGAAGCACCGAGCAACGGTTTGGTTGCCGCGCCATCCATCCCGACCATGCTGGGCAATCTGTACACGGCCTTCTACTCGCAAGGCGACTGGAACCCGGCGGCCGGCGGCACCGTCTGGTTCGACCCGGGGCCGACCACCACGGTGACCTGGGACAATGTGCCGAGCTTCGGCGTACCCGGCAGTTCGAACACCTTCCAGATGCAGTTCGACGGCAACGGAGTTGTGACCCTCTGCTGGGAAACCATGTCCGTATCCGGAGTCAACGGTGGCATCCTGGTCGGCTACTCTCCCGGCGGCCCGAGTGCCGATCCTGGCCCAAAGGACCTGGCTGCATTCTTCCCGCCGTTCGACCTCTGCTGCGACGATGAACGGCCCCTGGCGCTGTCCACGTTCGCGGGCGACCGCCCGGTCCAACCGCTCTCTGGACCTGCAGATCCATTCCAGGTCCTCACAACCAACATCCACCCGCTCGACGTGATCCATGTCGGTGTGCTGGGGCTCAGCAATCTGGGGACTGCTGGCTGGCCTCTGTTCAGCTTCGGCTTTGGGCTCGGTGACTGCCATCTCTACTGTCAGCCCGATGCAGTCTTCCTGTCCGTGCTCCCCCCAGCCACCACCGCCTGGCAGTGGACCGCTGCCAACCTGTTCCCGCCCGGTCCCGACTACAAGAGCATCCAATTCTGCGTGCAGTCTTTGACCCTCCGGCCACCCAGCCCCGGCCCCAGCGACCGCGCTTCGAATGCGCTGGCATGCATCGTCGGCAACCAGTGACTCACGCGGTTGCAGGGAGTTGGAGGACGAAATCGGCACAATCGGCCTGTGGGCACAGGGGAGGCGTGTTACGTAACCGCCAACTCGCCATGAAGAGTACCCGCCGGCTGCCACTCCCCCTCGCCTTCGCCCTGCTGCTCCCGTTCGCCGGCATCGCCCAAGAGCCCCAGGGAGGACCGCCTGGGGGCGGCTTTCCCGGCGGTGGTTTTCCAGGGGGCGGATTCCCAGGCGGTGGCCCCGGCGGCCCGATGGGCCAGGAAGTGAAGGTGCTCGACCAGTTCGACGCCGACCAGAACCACCGCCTCGACGCCGAGGAGCGCAAAGCTGCCCGCGCCTGGCTCAAGGACAACCGGCCGCAGCGCGGCGGTCGCGGCATGCGCGGTGGACCGGGCGGACCAGGCGGGTTCCCAGGCGGCCCAAGTGGCTTCGGCGGCCCCGGCGGAGAAGGCAACCGCCAAGTGGACCCGAACGCCAAGGGCATGACCGTCCGCCCAGACGACGTCGCCAAGTACCCCGGCCGCCCCCTGTTCGACCCCGACATCCTGCGCACCGTGTTCGTCGACCTGCCGAACGACGACTGGTTCGCCGAGCTCAGCGACTTCTACCGCACCGACGTGCTGGTGCCTGCGACCGTCACCGTCGACGGCACCACCTACCGCGACGTCGGCACCGGCTTCCGCGGCAACACTTCCTACATGATGGCGCAGGGCAAGAAGAAGTCGTGGAACCTCGACTTCGGCTTCGTCGACGGCGAGCAGCGTCTGCTCGGTGCCAACCACCTGGACCTGCTCAACTGCAACGACGACCCGTCGTTCCTGCGCGAGGCGCTGCACGGCTGGATCGCCAACCAGTTCGTCCCGGCACAACGCGTAGCACTGGTGCGCTTGGTGGTGAACGGCGAGGACTTCGGCGTGTACGCCGCGGCGCAGCAGTTCGACAAGAGTTTCCTCGAAGACCACTTCGGCACCAAGAAGGGCGACCGCTGGAAAGTCGGCGTCGACTTCGCCGGCAATGGTGGCCTGCGCCACCTCGGCGACGACCCGGCGAGTTACCGCCGCAACTACACCCTGAAGTCGCAGGAGAACGACGCCGCGTGGCAGGGCCTGGCCGACGTGTGCGCGGCGCTGGCCAACGCGGCGGACGAGGACCTCGAACGCATCCTGCCGCAGCATCTCGACGTCGACAGTGCGCTTTGGTTCCTGGCCATCGACAATGCGCTGGGCGACGACGACGGCTACTTCGCGCGCGCGTCCGACTACGTGCT
The DNA here is from genome assembly GCA_016795295.1 of Planctomycetota bacterium. GTDB lineage: Bacteria > Planctomycetota > UBA1135 > UBA1135 > UBA2386 > JAEUHP01. The sequence continues at coordinate 2,411 of JAEUHP010000014.1, forward strand.
CTACCGCGATCCCAAGGGGCGCTTCCACCCGATCGCCCGCGACAACAACGAGATCCTGAAGGGTGAAGGCGGCCGTGGTCCCGGCGGCGGTCCGGGGGCGGGCCCGGGCGCTGGTCCAGGCGGCGGCCCGGGCGCAGGCGCCGGTCCGGGTGCTGGCCCTGGAGGCATGGGGGGCGGCCCCAGCGGCCGCCGCGGCGGTCCAGGCGGCATCGCCAAGACCCCACTCGCCGGCGCGTCGCGCCAGGATCGCCCGCTCCTGCACCGCCTGCTCGCAGTGCCGGCGTGGCGCGAACGCTACCTCGCCAACCTGCGCGCCGTCGCCACCCGCAGCCTCGCCGAGCCTGCACTGGCCCCACGCCTCACCGCGTGGCGCACGCTGCTGGAGCCCGTGGTGCGCACCGACGTGCATGCACTCTACGGCGCTGCCGCTTTCGCCCAGAGCTTCGCCATCGACGACGCCGGCAAGCCCGCCCCACGCTCGCTGCTGGCGATCGCCGCGCAGCGGCGCCAGGCGATCCTCGACGATCCCGCGTTGGCCGGCGAGTGGCCCGAACTGGGCACCGCCGAGGCGGCGCTGCAGCGCGCGGCCGACGGCAGCCACACCCTGCACGTGCGGGTGAAGAGCCAGGGCGCTACGGTGCGGGAAGTGCGCCTGCACCACGACCGCGGCGCGTTCGGCGCCTATGCCACCGCGCCGATGTTCGACGATGGCCAGCACGGCGACGGGGCCGCCGGCGACGGGGTGTTCGCGGCGGACCTCGGCGGCATCGACGCCGGCGGCAAGGTGCGCTTCTGGTGCGAAGCCGTGGCGGCGAACTCCGGGCACGTCGCCTGCGAGCCGGCCGGCGGTGGTGCCCTGCCGCGCATGCTCGAAGCCCCCAAGGCGAAGCAGGGCGAGGCGGACGGCAAAGGCGGCAAGAGCGGCAACGCCGACGGCAAGCAGCGGGACTGAACCAGGCGGCGCTCGTCTGCCGAGGCCTGCCGGCGCCACAGCCTTGCCCGGGCACGGCGTGCGGCTATGACCAGGGGCGATGGCCGCGCCCGACGACCTGCCGCAGTTGCCCAGAGCCCTCGAAGAGCGCGTGCTGCGCATCCTGGATGGCGACGAGGCCGTGCGCGACGCGGAGCTGCGGGCGGTGTTCGCCGAGTTCCCGCAGCACGTCCCCGCCTTGCACGCCTGGCTGCGCGGCGCCGGGGTGCTGGACGGGCCGTCGAAGACCACTCCGAGCGCCGATGGCACAGCTCCGGAGGAGCCGACGAGCGAGCCCGCGCTGCCGCGCGAAGTCGGCCGGTATCGCCTGGTGCAGCTGCTCGGCCGCGGCGGCTTCGGCACCGTCTACCGCGCCGAACAGGTCGCGCCGATCCAGCGCAGCGTCGCGGTCAAGGTGCTCAATCCAGGCCGCAATTCGCGCGAAGTGCTGAGCCGGTTCGCCGCCGAGCAGCAGGCCCTGAACCGCATGGACCATCCGGGCATCGCCCGGCTGCTCGATTCCGGCAGCACGCCCGAGGGCCAGCCGTACTTCGTCATGGAACTCGTCGAGGGCCCGACTCTGGCGAAGTTCTGCCGCCAGCGCAGCCTGCCGCTGGCGGCGCGGCTGCAGCTGTTCCTGCAGGTGCTGGACGCCATGCAGCACGCCCACCAGAAGGCCGTGATGCACCGCGACCTCAGTTCGAACAACGTGCTGGTCGCCGATCCGGACGGCCGAGCGCAGCCGAAGATCATCGACTTCGGCATCGCGAAGTCCCTGGGCGACCCCTTGCTGGAGAGCGGGGCGGTGACGTTCGAAGGCACGCTGATGGGTACCCTCGAGTTCATGAGTCCCGAGCAGGCCGCCGGGCGCATCGACGACCTCGACACGCGGGCCGATGTCTACGCCTTGGGCGTGCAGCTCTACGAGCTCCTGACCGACCAGCTGCCGATCCCTGCCGTGGTGCTGCGCGCCCAAGGCCTGCGCGGCCTGGCCGCGGTGATCGAGACCACGGCGGTGCAGAAGGCCAGCGACGTCGCTCCGGGCGAACGGCGCAAAGCCCTGCGCGGCGATCTGGACGCCATCACCGCGAAGGCGTTGGCGAAGGCGCGGGACGACCGCTACCCCTCGGTCGCGGAACTCGCCGCGGACCTGCGGCGGCATCTGGCCTTCGAGCCGGTGGCCGTGGCCACGCCGACCCGCTGGTACCGTCTGCGCAAGTTCGTGCGGCGCCACCGCGCCCAGTCGGCCGCAGTGCTGGTCGGCCTGGTCGGCTTGGCGGCGGCGTTCGCCATGCTGGTGGCACTGCTGCGCGGTGCCGAGCAGGCCCAGGAACAGATCGAACGCGAGCGGCAGGTCGCCCAGGCCAAGGCCGACGAGAGCATCGGCCTGTTGGCCCTGGAAGACGCCCTGCTGGCCGCGATCACCGCAGCCGAAGCCTTGCCGCCGCCCTGGCCAAAGCACGAAGCCGCATTGCGCTCGTGGCTCGAACAGCACGGGGAACCGCTCGCGGCCAAGCAGCCGAAACTGCGCGCCCGGGTGGCCGGTCTGGACCGGCTCCAGGCAGCGACTCCGGATGGTGTGCTGGCCGACCCTGCCGACCGCCACCTGCAGCGCGCGCTGCACCGCCTCGAACAGAACCTGCACAACTTCGTGGCCCCGGGCGGCCCACTGCCACAGGTGCGCGAACGCCTGCGCTACCTCGCCGAACGGGTCGAACCTGCGCTCCGTCGCGATGCCAAAGCCTGGGCCGATGTGCAGCTGGCCATCCAGCTCAGCAATGGCCGCACTGCGCACCAGGACTACCACGGCCTGCAACTGCCGCAGCTGCCGGGCCTCGTGCCACTCGGCATCCATCCGCGCACCCTGCTCGCGGAGTTCTTGGACCTCGCCAGCCATCCACCGGACGCGCCCGTGCCCGAACGGGGCCGCGACGGCCGGCTCGCGCTGCCCGACGACTGCGGCGCCGTGCTGGTGCTCCTGCCGTTCGGCAGCGTGCGCCTCGGTGCCCAACGCACCGGTCCGGGCATCAAGCAGTACGATCCGCATGCCGCGGACGACGAACTGCTTGGCCAGGACGTCACGATCGGTCCGTTCCTGATCGCCTGCACCGAGGCCACCACGGCGCAATGGGCCCGCTGGCGCGGCAGCGACGCCATCGGCCCCCTGCCCAACCACCCGGCAAGCAGCATCTCTTGGACCGAAGCACGCGCCGTGCTGCCGCGCTTCGAGCTCGACCTGCCGACCGAAGCCCAGTGGGAGTACGCGTGCCGCGCTGCCACGTGGACCCCCTGGTTCCAAGGCGCTCGCGAGGCCGACGCTCGGGCCTGCGGCTGGTTCGATGCAACGCCGACGGCAGTGGGGCGGCTGCCGGCGAACGGTTTTGGCCTGTTCGACACCCACGGCAACGTGGCGGAGTGGTGCAGCGACACCTACTTGCAGTACCGAGACACCGTGGCGTTGGCCGGCGAGGGCCGGCGCGAGCCCACGGACCCGAACAGCACCGACAGGGTGGTGCGCGGCGGCGCATGCCATCTCGGGCCGTTCGCCGCGCGGGCCTCGGCCCGCGCCAAGCAGCCCGCCGACTACCGCGACGCCACCACCGGGATTCGGCCGATCCGCCGCCTGCCGCGCAGTTAGCCGCGCCGGGCGTCCCGCCATTTCGCGCGCAGCAGCAGCAGCAACCAGGCGACGGCCACGACGCCACTGCCGATGGCCGCCCACCAGCGCCATTCCGGATCGAGTGCGACGACCACGGTGCCGCTACTCCAAGCCGAGCGCGCGGCGCACGGCGCGCTTGTCGACCTTGCCGCCGGCGAAGTCGTCGAAGGCGCGAGCCGGCGGCTGGATCAGATGCTGCGCGATGAACGGCGCGCCTTCCGCCGCCCCCTGCTCACTGTCCTTGAAGCAGCACTCCCACTCGAGCGTCGCCCAGCCTTCGTACTGGTACTTGGTCAGCAGCGTGAAGATCGCCGTGAAATCGACCTGGCCGTCGCCGAGCGAGCGGAACCGGCCGGCGCGGTTCTGCCAGCTCTGGTAGCCACCGTAGACACCGACCCGACCGTTCGGCCGGAACTCGGCGTCCTTGACGTGGAAACACTTGATGCGCTCGTGGTACAGCTCGATGTACGCCAGGTAGTCGAGCTGCTGCAGCAGGAAGTGGCTCGGGTCGTAGAGCAGGCACGCGCGCGCGTGGTCGTCGACGTGGTCGAGGAACGCTTCGTAGCTGGCGCCGTCGTGCAGGTCCTCGCCAGGGTGCACCTCGAAGGCGCAGTCGACGCCGCAGGCGTCGGCATGGTCGAGGATCGGCCGCCAGCGCCGGGCCAACTCCTTGAAGCCTTCTTCGACGAGGCCCGCCGGACGCTGCGGCCACGGGTAGACCGTGTGCCACATCAGTGCTCCGGAGAAAGTCGGCATGGCCGACAGGCCGAGGTTGCGGCTCGCGGTGAGGCACTTCTTCACCTGTTCGGTGCCGTAGCGGCTCATCGCTTCGGGCGTGTCGACGCCAGCCGGCGCGAAACACTGGAACATCGACGTGTACGCCGGATGCACGGCGACCAACTGCCCCTGCAGGTGCGTGCTGAGTTCGCTGATCTCGACGCCCGCGGCGTCCGCCGCCGCGCGCAGGTCGTCACAGTAGGCTTTGCTGGTGGCCGCCTTGTCGAGATCCATGCAGCGCGCGTCCCACGACGGCACCTGGATGCCGGCGTAGCCGAGTTCGGACGCCCATTGGCACGCCGTGCCGAACTGGTCGAGCGGAGCGCGGTCCGCCATGAACTGTGCGAGGAAGATGCCGGGACCTTTCATCATCGGAGGAACTCCAGTCGGGGGAACACTGCCTGGGAAACACTGCCTGGGAAACACTGCCTGGGAAACACTGCCTGGGAACTACTTCGCGACCTTGACCCAACCGCCCTTGCGGCACGACTGCAGGGCGGCGTCGAGCACCGCCTGCACCGCCACCCCGTCGCGGAAATCCGGCGCGAACGGCGCCCCGCTGTGGAGCGCCTGCACGAAGTCGACCAGATGGTGCACGAAGGTGTGTTCGTAGCCGACGATGTGGCCGTCGGGCCACCAGTTGGCGGCGTACGGATGCACGGAGTCCATGCACATCACGGAGCGGAAGCCTTGGCCGTCGCGCGGCTCGTCGTAACGGAACACCTCGAGTTCGTTCATGCGCTCGAGGTTCCAGCGCAGCGAACCGAGCGAACCGGCGATCTCGACGCAATTGTGGTTCTTGCGGCCAGGGGCCATGCGGGTGGCTTCGAAGGTGCCGATCGCGCCGCCGCGGAACTTGGCCAGAAAGCAGAACGCGTCGTCGACGTCGACCTTGGCGGTGCCCTTGCCGTCGGCGGTGGGCCGCGCCTTGGTGAACGTCTGCTGCACCCCGCACACCGACTCGAACTCGAGGCCGGTGAGAGCCCGGGTCAGGTCGATGAGGTGCGCATTGAGGTCACCGTGGGCACCGCTGCCGCAGGTTTTGCGACTGGTCCGCCAACTGGCCGGCAAACTCGCGTCGACCAACCAGTCCTGCAGGTAGACGGCGCGCACCTGACGGATCACGCCGAGGTCCCCGCGCGCGATCATGGCGGCGGCGAGCTTCGTCGCCGGCGCGCGGCGGTAGTTGTGCCAGACGCCGACGCGCACCCGCTGCTTCTGCGCCAACGCCGCCATCGCCTTCGCTTCGGCCAACGTCATCGCCAACGGCTTCTCGCACAGCACGTGCTTCTTGTGCCGCAGCGCCGCGGTGGCGATCGCGTAGTGGCTGTCGTTCGGCGTCGCCACGTCGACCAGGTCGATGCGCGGATCCGCGAGCACGGCACCGAGGTCGGTGGTGGCCCGCTGGAAGCCGAGGCGTGACGCCGCCGCAGCGGCGCGTTCCTGGTCGCGGCCGACCACGACTGCCGGTACGATCTGGAACGGCAGGTCGAAGAAGTGGTTCGCCTGGCGGTAGGCATTGCCGTGGGCGCGACCCATGAACGCGTGGCCGACCATGGCCACGTGCAGTTCGGGCAGCGGCCCACTGCCGCGGTTGTGCTGGGACGAGAGGCTCATGGGGCCTCACCATAGGCGGCACCCCGGGCCGCCCGCCACCACCGAGCGGGCTTCAGCGTGAGCCGCCGAACAGGACGCGCACGTTGCGATTGCCGGGGCCGTGGTTGTTCCAGCCGAGGAACAGATCCAGCACGCCGTCGCGATTCCAGTCGCCGACGTCGAGGGCCAGGGACGCGTTGCGGTCCCCCAGTCGGGAGGGCGACACCAAGCGGCGTTCGGCCAGCACGCCTGGCTCACTGGCCAGATAGTACGCGACCTGGGTGCTGCGCAGGCCCGCCACCGTGCGTTCGACCACCGCAACCGCGTCGATCGAGCCATCGCCGTCGACGTCGGCGAGGCGCAGGTCCCGCGGTGTCCCGGGGGGCAATTGCCGGAGCGACGACAGGCTCTCGACGAACGCCGCCACCTCCACTTCGCCTTGGCTCCCGGTCACTGGGGCCGTGTTGCGGAACAGGTGCAAGGTACGGTCCCCGCCCGACGCGACCAGCAGGTCGACCAGACCATCGCCGTCGAAGTCCCGGGCCGCCAGCCGGGTCGGCTCGCTGCCGGCGATCAGCACCTGCGGGCCACCGGGCTGCGCCCCAGGCACGAACCCGTCCTCGGCCGGCGTCACCCCGGGCACCAACCGGTAGAAGCGCACATGGTTGCCGTCGATCGCGCCAGGACTGGAGCCCACGGGCACGGCCAGCGCGAGTTCGGCGCGCACCGGGAAGCCGGCGCCCGCGGCGGCGAAGTCCCCGAGCGCGAAATCCGAGGCATTGCCGTGGACGGGCGTCACGCCGACAGGCTCGTGGAACGGGAACTCGTTCGCCGCCGGATCCAACTTGCCGCGCAACACCGCCAGCAACGCGTCGCCTTCGCCACGCGCGGGGAGGTCGAAGCGGAGCAGCACCACCAGATCCAGGATGCCGTCGCCGTCGACGTCCCAGACCGCGAGCTGCGAATCGGCGGCGGGCAGCGCCGCCTGCAAGCGCGGATCGCTCGAACGGAGCCGCAGTTCGCCGCTGCGGTAGGACGGCATCGACTGGCCCGCACCGGGCAACCAGACGCCGATACGACTCTGGCTGTCGAGGAACAGCAGCCCATCCACTTGACCGACGGGCTTCGGCCACAACCGGAGGGTGCGGCCGAGCAGACCCGTCGCGTCCAAGCTGGCGACCGGTCGCGGGAACCCGCCGAACCCGTCGTTCTCCAACAGGTCGACGCCATTGACCCGGGCCAGGGCGAGGTCGCGCACCGCGCCAGCACCGGCGATGCTGATCGGGCGGAAGTTGCCGCCGACGATGCCCTCGACGCTACGGTCCCAAGCCGCGCCGGCATCGGGCGGCAGCAACTCCAGCGTCTGCGCCGAGCTGTTGGCGACCAACAGGCGGGTCGACAAGCGTCGTTCGGTCTCGCCCTCGACGAGGCTGTCGTGCACCACGTAGAGCGCCTTGGCCTCGCCGGTGAGCGGCGTGGCCGGAAACGCGCGGGCGAAGTGCAGCGCGAGGATGTTGCGCGGCAGTTCGGCGCCCGTCTCGACGCCTCCCTGGATGACCTGGAAACCCGCGGCCGCCGACAGGCGGAACAGGCCGACCGAGGCCACGGTCGGCACGCCGCGCGCCCCCACCGCCAGTTCGATCGGTCCAGCTTGGTCGAGGTCTTCGGCCAAGCTGGTGGCCAGCGGATCGCTGGGGATCACCCGGGTCTCGGCGCTGGCCGGCGGGGCAAAACTGCGCAGCCCGGTCTGCCGCAGCACGGCGATCACCGGAGGCGTCGGCCCAGTGCCCTCCAGGCCTGCGAGCACCAACCCCAGAGCTTGTAGCGGACCGTTGCGGCAGGCGTGCAGGCCGACCGCCGGCGACTCGGCGTTCGGGGTGTATCCCGGCACCGCGAAATCGAGCGTTGCTGCCGGGGCAAAATTGCCGTCGCCGAGGCCGAAGGCCACGTCGAGCTGCAGCGTGGTGCCGCTGACCACGGCGATGTCGAGCACGCCGTCGGCATCCAGGTCGGCGATCTCGAAGGCCTCGTAGGCGAACGCGCGCACGGGCAGCTCGATCGGTGGCGCGAACGCCGGCTCGCCCGCCGCCGGCGGCCGCGCCAACAGCACCTGCGGTCGCGTACCGGCAGGCGCCGTGGGCCCCGGGACCAACAGCACGTCGCTGCGCCCGTCCCCGTCGAAATCGGCAGCGGCACACCGGCGCATGCCAGGGCCGCCGGACACCCCGAACACTTCGCCGAGCGGCGGCAGCGGCCGGGTCTGGCCCAGCACCACCTTGTGCACGGCGGTGAGCGCACCGGCATTGGCGACGAACAGATCCGGCACGCCGTCGCCGTCGAAATCGCCGGCGGTGAGATCCGCCGGCCCGCGCTCCGCTGCCAGCTCGACATTGGCCACGGTCCGCCGCGCGCCGAAGCGCTGGAACATGCCGTTCTCCAGACCGAGCAGCAGCTGCAGGACGCCGACCCCGCCTTCTTCGGCCAGCACGGCGAAGTCCGGAGCGTCGTCGACACGCGGCGCGCTGTCGAGGTGGATCGGCACCACCGCCACCGGCGCCTGCGGCAACACCGCGCCGCGCGGCCCGAACACCGGATCGGGGTTGGCGTAGAGGAACAAGCTGCCGGCCACCACTTCGGCCACGGCGCCGTCGAGCCGCGCGCGCAGCACGATGTCCACTTGGCCTGGCCGCCCGTCCGGCGCGCCGGGCATGGTGAACACCAGCCGATCCCGGCTGGACTCGGCCAGCCGCAAGTCGACACGCGGGACCGGACTCTCGCGCCCACCCTTGCGCACCCACAGCGACACGTCGGCGAACGACAGCGGCGCCGGCACCAAGCCCGTGCCGAACTGGTGCGGCACCAGGGCGGTGCCGATCAAGGTGACCAAGGAACCGCCGGTGGTGCTGCCCCGGCTGGGCGAAGCCAACACCACGTCCGGGCGGTAGTAGGCATTGCCGGCCACCGTCGACTGTCCGGACACGGCATCCCGCGCGAACAGTTCGAAACGATCGGGGAACGCGTTGCCCGGCACGCTGGCCGTGACCAACACTTGCCCAGGCACGCCGGTCGGCTGCAGCTCGAGCCCAGCACAGACGCGCTGGATGCGGCCGTTCGGCACCTCCGGATCGCGGGTCGAGGCCAGCAACTGCACGTTCGCCGGATCGGTGTGCCGCAGGCCGAACAGGCGCACCTGCACGCGGGCCCCGAGCGGCGAGACGAACTGCGCGGCCGGCGGCGGAGCCTGTTCCAGCACCAAGGTCGGCTGGCGCACCAGCACCACGCTGGCCGGTGGCGCCAGATCGCGCCCATCGACCAGTACGCGCAGCCGGCCCGGCACGTCGGCGCCCGTGGGATCGGCCACGGCGGCCAGGATCGGCGCGGTGTCGAGCACGAAGGTGAGGGTCGCGGCCCCGCCTTGGCCGCCGACGGTCGGGCTGCCCTGCACGGCGCTGCGGCCCAAGGCTTCGAGCACGATCTGCAGCCGCGGCGCCCCGGGCACGGCCGCGTTGCTGACCACCACCGAGCGCACCGTGTTCGGCGCCGGCACCAGCGGCAACACCGGCGACAACGCGAGTTCAGGGGGGCGCGCGGCGGCCGTGCCACCACCACCGCCCTGGTTCGCAGCGATGCCGGTGACCAGCCCGGCACCGCAGGCGGGCAGGCACAGCCACAGGCACAGGCCGGCGAGCCGGCGCCACGCGCGCGGGGAACGCACCCAGGACATGCTGGTAGTCTACCCTGCCGCAGGCCGCCGCGTGGCCCGCCCAGAAGTTCTCCCAGGCGGCGCAACCGGCCGGTGGCAGCGGCCGCGCGCCGTGCCACGCTTGCCGCGGCGCCGGCGGACCGTAGCGTGCCGGCATGCCGACCCCCACCAGACTCCGGCGCAGCGCGGCCCTGTTCGCCCTGTGGTGCACTGCCATATCCCCCCTGGTCGGCCAGGCCCCGTCGCCCGGCCCAACCCCGATCCAACCGGCCCAGGTCGAAGCCCTGGTGCAGCGCGCCTTCGAACGCTTCGCTCCGGTCGGCGTGGCCCTGGCGGTGCTGCAGGACGGCGTGCTGCTCGCCGAAGTCGCTGCCGGGCGCGCCTCCGGCACCACGCCGATGACCCCACACACGCTGTGCAACATCGCTTCGTGCAGCAAGGCCTTCACCGCCGCCGCGGTGCTGCTGCTGGTGCAGGACGGCGTCTTGCATCTGGACGACCGCGTGGTCGACCATGTGCCGGAGTTCCGGCTGGCCGATCCGTGGATCACGGCCCACCTGACGGTGCGCGACCTGCTGTGCCACCGCAGCGGGCTCGTCACCTTCGCCGGCGATCTGTTGTGGTACGGCAGTGACTACGACGACGCCGAAGTGCTGCGCCGGCTCGAACGGCTGCCGATCCCGCAGCGCTTCCGCGAACAGTTCGGCTACCAGAACCTGCTGTACATGGTCGCCGGACTGGTGGTGCAGCGCCGCGCCGGGATGCCGTGGGAGGAGTTCGTCGAACGCCGGCTGTTCGCACCGCTCGGCATGACCCTGAGCCGCGCATCGGCCCCCAGGTTGCCGGCGGAGGCGCCGCGGGCCCGGCCGCACATCGACGGGCAGGAGGTCCAGGACCATCCCTACGTGGCCTGCAAGCCGGCCGCGTCGATCTACAGTTCGGTGCACGAACTGTCGTTCTGGATGCGTGCCCTGCTCGCCGGCGGCAAAGTCGGCGAACAGGTGCTGCTGAGCCCGGCTTCGCTGGCCGAGTGGTGGCGCCCCCACGTTGGCACCGGCCCTGGCACCGGCGCGAATCCGGCCGACTTGCGCGGCTACGGCCTCGGCTGGTTCGTGTCGCTGGAGCGCGGCCAGAAGCTGGTCGAACACGACGGCGGCATGCCTGGGTTCCTCAGCAAGGTGTCCCTCGTGCCAGCCGAACGCTTCGGCTTCGCCGTGCTGAACAACAGCAACGACGGCGTGCTCAACGAAGCGCTGAAGCGCGCCTTGCTCACCCTGCGCCAAGGCGGCGACGGCCTCGCCGTGATCGACGACCTGGCGAAGTTCAAGCAACGCATGACCGCGCGGGAAGCCGCCACGGTGCAGAACCGCGTGGCGCAGCGGCAACCGAACACCGCCCCCAGCGTGCCGCTCGCGGCCTACGCGGGTCGTTACCGCGATGCGATCTACGGCGATGCCGAGTTGGCGCTCGACGGCGAGGCGCTGCGGGTCGTGCTGGTGCCGAGTCGGAGCCGGTTGCACGGCACGCTGCAGCACTGGCACCACGACACGTTCCGCGTCGACTTCCCGGACCGTTTCCTGCCGTTCGCCCTGCTGCGTTTTCAGCTCGACAGCGCCGGCAAGGTCGCCGGCTTCCGCATCGATTGCCCGATCGCCGACTTCGACTTCGGCGCACTGGACTTCCAGAGACTGCCCGGCAAGCCGTGACCCGCACCGCGGAGGGGGCCGCAGGCCACCGGGTCATGCGGCGGGTGCCCCACCGCGACGGCGCCAGAGCCAGCCGAGCACCAGCAGCAACGGCGCCGCCGCGCCGAGCCCCCACCGCCACGGGGCCCCGCCGTACAGCTCGGCCCAGAACACCCACCACAGGTGCCGCCCGCCGCGGTCTTCCCAGTGCACGGGAGCCCGGCCCTGTTCGGCTTCGTGCCCTGGCGCGGCGGCGATGCCGAACAGCGCTTCGATGGTGTGGGCACTGCCGTCGCGCGGCCGGCCCTGGTCGGTCTCGAACGCGCCGCGCCACGACTGGTAGGCGTAGGTCCAGTTCGCGTGCAGCGGCGAGAAGCGCGGCAGGAAGAAGAAGTGGTCGGCCGCATCGACCCCGGCGCGGTCGGCAGGGGTGATGGTGCCGGCGGCGAGTTCGCGGTCGTAGAGCGCCGCCACACCTTGCGCCGCGAGTTGGTTGTAGCCGCGCGTCGGCGCCACCACGCTGGTCGCGTTGGCGAACAGACCGAACGCGCACAGGAGCGCGAAGCGCCGCGGCAGGTGCGCCCACGGCCGTGCCTGCGGCAGCACCACGGCGAGCAGCAGCACCACGCCGGGCGTGACGTAACGCGCGCCCCAACACTGGCCGGACTGCCAGCCGTTGGTCGAACCGAACAGCAGCATCGGCACCGCGAACGCCACCGCCGCGAGCCAGCGCAGCTCGGGCACCAGGGCGCGACGGCAGAGCGCGGGCAGGGCCAGCCACAGCAGCGGCGAGAGCCACAGGACGCCCTTGCCGGCGGCGACCAGGAGCTTCAGCAGCCCGAGGTGCGTCGGGTAGTTGAACCACGAGCCGAACGGCGGATAGCCCGTGTCGCCGATGCTGCCGAACCGCGCGTGGTTCACCGCCAACAACAGGCAGAGGCACGGCAGGCCACCGGCAGCGAAGGCGAGCCATCGCCGCAGCCCACCCGGCGCGCGCACGACCGGTCCCAGCGCCACCAGCAGCAATGGCACCAGGAACGCGTGTTGGTAACGGCACAACACGGCACCGCCAGCCAACAGGCCACCGAGCGCAGCCATGCCCGCAGCACCGCCCGCGCGGACCCGCAGCACCGCGTACAGCGCCCACAAGAGGCACGCGAGCCCCGGGCCGTCCGAGAGGTTCTCGCGGCCGAGTGGGAACATCTGGCTGGCCAGAGTGATCGCTGCGGTGGTCCACAGGGCGTCTCGCGGCGCGGCGCCAAGGCACTTGGCGAGGCGCCACAGCGCGAGCACGCACAGGGCTCCGCACAGCGCCGGCAGCACCAGCGAAACGAGCGCCGTGGTGATCAGGAACTCACCGTGCTGGTAGGTCTGCGGCGAGAAGCGGGTGCGCTCGCGGAACGTCGCCTCCACCTCTGGGTAGGCGCGTTCGAGGGCCGTGCCGAGGGCCACCGCCGGCAGCATCGCCCACAGGTAGCCGACCGGAAACCACACGTAGACCAGCCCGCTCTGGCCCACCTTGCCGTAGGCATGCCGGCCCGCCGCCGCTTCGGCGCGCACGTGGGCGGCGATGCGCATTTCTCCGGTCCATTCCGGCGCCTGATCCGGCGCGCGCAGGCCGCTGTCGCCGCGCAGCCACAGAGCACGCGCCGAATGCAGGGTCATGGTCGCGTCGAGGTTCTCGACGTTGCCGTGGGCCAGCGCGAAGAAGCCGCAGAACGCCAGCAGGAACAACCGCAGACCGGTCATCGCCTCACCGCGGTGCCACGGCCCCGGCCGGCGGCACCGGGCCGACCGCCGCCGTGAGCCAGGCGAGGTAACTCGGGGCCCCCCAGACCACCGGCAGTTCGAGCAGCTCGGGCACCTGGTACGGGTGGCGGGCGGCGAGCGCCGCCGCCAGGGCGGGCACCGCCGCGCGCGTGGTCTTCAGCACCAGCAAGGTCTCGTCGGCCGCCTCGATCGCACCCTGCCAGCGAAACAGCGAGCGCACGCCGGGCACCAGGTTCACGCAGGCGCACAAGCCCAGTTCGAGCAATTCGCGGGCGAGTTGTTCGGCTGAACGCTGGTCGGTCTTTTGCTCGGCCGCCGGACTCGCCGGCGCCGTGCACAGCAACACCACCGCGTCGGGAGCGCTCACTTGCCCTTCGCCAGCCGTTCGGCCAACGCGTGGTGCAGCCCGGCCGCGAGGATCTTGGCCTGGGTGCGGCGGAAGTCGTAGGCGACGCGATGGATCTCGACGCGGTCGCCATCGACCACGGCGAACGCCGCCCGCGGGTCGCCGTCGCGTGGCTGGCCGACGCTGCCGACGTTGACGATGCAGGGGCCTTGCAGGCGGAACACCCGCTGCTCGTCGGTGGCTTGCACGAAGCGGAAGTCCGGCCCGTGCATGCCGGGCCAGTGCGTGTGGCCGACGAAGCACGGCCGGTCGATGCGGCCGAAGATGTCCTTCATCTTCTCCGGCTCCAGGAAGCCGTCGCTCTTCAGCACGTATTCCATCACCGGGTCGCGGGGCGAACCGTGGCAGAACAGCAGACCACGTTCCTCGTGCCGCTGCGGCAGATTGCGCAAGAACTCCCAGACCGCGCGGCGACCCGGGCGGAACAGCGACGGCCGCAGCGCGTGCCGCGTGTAGAACAAGGCGTCCCGCGCCAGCGGATTGAACTCGTCGAGTTCGTGGCAGAGCCCCCAGTCGTGGTTGCCCTGGATGGTCCAGCGGCAGCGCTGCATGACCAGGCGCGCCACCGGCAGCGGGTCGGCGCCATACCCCACCACGTCGCCGAGGCAGGCGACGTCGCGCACCCCCAGCGCGTCGAGGCGCTGGAACACTGCCTCCACCGCTTCGAGGTTGCTGTGCAGGTCCGAGATCAGCGCCAGGGCACTCAAGACACCTGGCCTCCGGTGGCCGTGAGGGCTGCGGCGACGGCCTGTTCGACCGCGCGCAGCCCGTCCGCGAGGGTGAGTTTCAGAGTGGCGCCGGCGGCCTTCTGGTGGCCACCGCCACCGAACGCCGCCGCTATGCGCTGCACGTCGACGTCGCCGCGGGCGCGCAGGGACACCTTCACACCGCCGTCGAAACGCTCCTTCAACAGGGCCACCACTTCGATCCCGACCATCGACCGCAGCGGCTCGAGCACCGCATCGGTGTCGAAGTCGGCTCGGCCGGCGCGATCCATGTAGTCCTTGTCGAGGCCCGCGATGGCCAACCGCCCGGCACAACGCAGACTGGCGTGGCCGAGCGCCTCGGCGAGCAACGCCGCGCTGTCCGGGTGGTTCTGCCGGTAGAGCTGGTCGTAGATCTTGCTGGCGTCGACACCCGCGGCCACCAGTTCGGCAGCCATGGTGAACACCTCGGCATCGGCGTTCGAATAGCGGAACCAACCGGTGTCGCTGACCAGCGACAGGAACACACCCTCCGCCGCAGCCAGGTTCAGTGGCACGCCGAACTCGCGGAACAACCGGCGGACCAAGGCCCCGGTCGCGGCCGCCTTGGCATCGACGTAGCAGACTTGGCCGTCGCCGCGGTCGCTGCCGACGTGGTGGTCGATCACCGCGATCGGCTTGCCCGCCGCCCGCAGACGGTCGCCGAGCTGGCCCACCCGCCGCAGCTGGCTGCAGTCGAGCAGGACCACCACGTCGTGCGCGGGCAGCGGTTCCGCCGCCTGGTGATGGCCAAAACGCGTGTGCTGGCGGAGGAATCCGTAGGCCTTGGCCAGCGGGTCGGGATTGTGGATCACCACTTCCTTGCCGAGCGCCTGCAGCAAGTGGCTCAAGGCCGTCTGGGCCCCCACGCAGTCGCCGTCGGGATGCTCGTGGCCGGTCAGCAGAAACCGGCGCTCGGCGCGCAGAAGATCGTGGAACTGGGTCAAGGCAGGCCTGGTGGCGAGATGCTAAGGCCGGTGCGGAGGCCGCGCCAGCGGCGCCCACCCAGCCAGACGCCCACCACCGGCCGCTCGCCGCGCACGAAGGCCACCACCGGCTCCGTGGCAGCGTCGGCACCAGCCGGCACGGCAAAGAAGTCGGCGCGTCCCCCGAGCGCCAGGCGACCGAGGCCAGGGCAGGCGAGCGCCCGGGCGCCGTGCACCGTGGCCATCGCCAACACCTGCTCGGGGCCCAGGCTCGGCCACAGCCGCAGCGCCGCCGCCAATTCGGCCCGCATGCCGAACGGCGCACTGCTGGCGCGCGAATCCGTGCCGAGCGCCACCGGAATCCCGGCGGCCAGCCATGCGGGCACCGGCGGTGCGTTGCGGCGAAACCAGGCGATCGTGCCCGGACACACCGCGATGCTGGCTTGGCTCGCGGCGATGCGCGCCACGTCGCCCGGCTCGAGTTCCTGGCAATGCACGAGCTGGGTGGTGCGCCGCAGCGCGCCGAGCCGTTCGAGCCACTGTACGGCACCGCAGCCGCTCGGGCGATGGTCTGCCGGCAGGCGCCCGAGCCGCTGCAGCAGCTCGGCGAACGGGCCGCGGCCGGTGTGCAAGAACTCCTGTTCTTCCGGCAGTTCGGCACAGTGGATGGCGAGCGGCCGCCGGCTCGCGACCGCGGCGGCGAACAACGCCGGCGACACGGAATACGGCGCGTGCGGCGACCAGCCCCAGCGCAGTGCCGAAGGCACCCGCGGCCGCAGTTCCCGCAGCAGGTCGCGTGCTGCGGTTTGCCCCAGGTGGTAGCCGACCAGCTCCCGGTAGCAGCGGCCGCGCCAGCCAAGGCGCCCGAGCGGCACTGGTGAAGTACCCGCGGCATCCACCTCGCCGACGGCCGTCACCCCCTCCGCGAGCAAACCGCGCGCCGCAGCAACCGCTGCGGCAGCCAGATCCCCCGGCGGCATGGCCGAGCGCGCCGCCATCACGGCCCCGACCCACGGCAAGAACGCATGGGGGGCACCCGGTTCCGGCAGAGCCGGTAGCTGCAGGTGCGCGTGCGCATTCACCAACCCCGGCACGAGGCACAGGTCGGCCAAGCGGGCGCGGACGCTGGCCCGGCGCAGCACCAGGAGCCGCCCTTGGGCATCCCAGGCGAGCTCACCCGGGCTCAGCTCGCGGCCTGGACCGAGCCAGATGCTGCGAACGCGAAGCTGCCCGGCTGGCATGACCAGCCGTCGACTCAGGAGCGGGCGAACACGCGCAGATCGCGCACGACGCAGTTCGGGAAGTCGCGGCGGTTGAACGTCAGCAGGAAGCGGAACCCGATCGGCGAATCCTGGTTGATGCCGGGGCCGGCACTGGTGCCGACGCCGAAGCGCCAACGCCCGAGCGTGCCGGCGATCGGCTCCGTCGACGACTGGGACATCTGCGCTCCCTGGAAGCGCACCGTCACCGGACCGGCCGGATCGTTGGCGAGCGAAGTGCCCACCTCCCCGCTGTCCGTGTAGGTCACGTCGACGTTGCCATCGCCGTCGGTGTCGACCTGCATCTCGTACCGCAGCCACTGCGGCGGGAACACGCGGTTCGACGAGCGCCACAGGGAAGCGCTGGCCGTGTAGGAGTCGCGGTCGGTGAGCGGCCCGTTGTTCAGCGACGCGTTGTAGGCCGGCACGCTGCCCACGGCGTTGAAGTTCAAGTTGCCCGCCGTCTCCAGCCGGTAGAAGCCCGGCGAACCCGCGCCGGCTTGGCTGTTCACGTTGATGCCGGCGAAAAACGTGATCTGCCCGGTGCGGCTGCCTTCACCACCCGAGGTGTTGATCGGTCCTGCGACATTCAGGTCGCCACCGGCCTGCAGCAAGAACGAGCCGCCCGAACCGCCACCACCGGGGCAAGAGATGCCCCAGCTGATGTTGTTCGCGGTGCCGCCCGGGTCGTTGCCGCGGATCAGCACCCCGGCACCGCCGCGCGCCTGCAGGGTCGCCGACGCTGCCACGGTCAGGTTGCCGCCGGTGCGCAGTGCCAATGCACCACCACCACCGGAACCACCCGAACCAGCCGAATACATGTTGTTCGGTGGCGAGGTGGACACCACCGTGGTGCCGAACGGGTGCGACCCACCGCCGCCACCGCCCGAGCCGCCGACCAAGAAGTGATTCAGGGCCGTGTAGTCCGGCGGCGGCGCAACCGGCGGGTACGGGAACAGGCTGAACGACTGTGCGAGGCCTGGGTTGGGGCCCAAGCCGATGCCGGCGAGGGGCGCCACCGACCCGGCCGTGCCTTGCGTGGTGAACCCACCGCCACCACCGGGGAACGCAAACGCGGCGCGGAAGCCAGTGATGGCCGGCGTGTTCACCAATGGGATCGTGGAGCCCGCGGTCGGGAACACCGAGCTGCCGCGGCCACCCGTGTTGGTCGCGTTGCCGGCGTACGCATGCCCAGCCAGCAGCCGCACGTCCTCACCGTTCGTGCCGCTGCAACCGATCGGCCCGGTGCCTTGGCACTCGTTGCCGCCCGCGCCGCCGCGACCACCACCAGCACCCGGTGCGCCACCGGCCTGGCCTGGGATCACCGGCGCCACCGTGTTGAGCAGGCCCACGGCGTTGAAGTTGGTCATCGGCGCGCCGTTCAACCGCAAGCTGCCGTCGATCTGCGCCCGGCCCGTCACGTAGATCTGCGGGGGATTCGGCCCGATGAAGTTGACCACCACACCCGGAGGCACCCGGAAATCCGTGAAGTAGAACTTGCCGTCGGTGACCACCGCTTCCTGGTTGTCGAGCGTGTTGCTCGCCGGAATGGTGAACTGGGTGGTGTCCCAGTTGTATTCCAACTGGCCAACCGGCTGGCCGAAGGTCGGGTCGAACGAACCGTGGCGACCATCCCCGCCGAGCAAACCGGGCCGCGCCCCGTTCGACCACGGATTGCTGGACAGCTGAGGATCGAAGAACTCGGTGCCGCTGAACGTCTCCCGGAACTCGATCGGCGTCGACACGCCAGCTTCGGTCAAGATGCGGAACACGGTGGGCGAACCCGAGCGACCCGACAGGTCGCGCACGTCGCCGGACACCAGCACTTCGAGGCACGACTCACCAGGCAGCGTCACGGGCGGCCGGAAGGTCAGCACGGTGACCGGCACGCCATTCACGGATTGCACGTCGAGCTGGCCCAAGCCCTCCAACACGATGCCGGCACTGTCGCGGTCACAGAAGCGCGCCCCGCCGGAGAGGAACGTGCGGCGCAGTGTGAACCGCACCGGCGTCGTGCCATTGAGCACGCCGCGCAGGGCCGTGGTGTCGATCAGCTCCGACCAGCGCAGCACCACCGTGGTGTCCAATGGCGCGGTGGTCAGGTTGGTCGGGGCGACCAGTGTCACCTGCGGCGGCTGTTGGTCTTCGTCCAGGATGCCCTGCGACGCCACCACCGTGCAGGTGAACTCGCTGGCGAGCGACACGCCCGACAAGTTCTTCACGCCGAACGGAGCCGTGACCCCGCCGGCCAACGTGACGATGTAGGTCTCGTTGCGCTGGAAGCCGAAGGTGCTGACGCCAGCCACGGTGCGAACGCGCGGCACGAAGGTCACTTCCGCGCCATTCACCAGGTAGTCGCCCTCCGGCGCATTCCCGGTCGGCGTCCGGATCGAGACGCTGGCGCTGTTGACCGAAGCCACCTGCACGCGGTCCGAGAAGCGGAACTTGATGCGCTGGTTCTCGGCGATCGCACTCACCCCGCAGCCGATCTGGCCGCAGCCGAGGTCGCAGCTGACGATGCAGAACGCTTCGCCACCCAGACAGGGCGTGCGTTCGGCGTCCGCAGTCTTGGAGCCGCTGCCGCAGCCGGCCGCAGCCAGGGCGAACAGCGCAAACAGCGCAGTCGGGAACGAACGAGCGAGGGCGATTCGCATGGGGTGTTGTCGGACCGGAGGGAGACCCGGTCGGGCAGAGGATCCTAGACGGCCGGCGGGCGAAATGGGAGTCACCAGGATGGCCCACAACCCCGCGCGGCGCGCCGCGGGCCACCCCGCAGCTTCAGATCCGGTAGAAGACCTTGACGCTCTCCACCACCACCGAACTCGCGACGCCACGGTCCACCACCATGGCGAACCGGAACCCGTTGAGCCCGTCGGAGGCGATCCCCGTGATCGGGCCCGAGCTCAGCACCTGGGTGCGCCACGGCCGGATCGTCGGCTGGGTCTCACCGAGCAGGGGCGCTGGCAGGCCGGTCACCAGATCGAGGTTCGCGTTCTGGAAGAACGCGCGCAGGGCTTGGCCGGTCTCGGCCTTGAGCGTGGAGACCGCAGGGTCGTCGCTGAACACCGTGGCCACCGGCGAGCCATCGATGTAGGCCCGGATCTCGTACCGTGCATACTCGGGGCCGAACGGCCGCATGGTCGAGTACCACGAGGACTGGAACACCACCAAGTTGTCCGTCTCGACCAGCGGGCCGACGTTGTCGCTCGTGGCAGGCGGCTGGATGCTGCCGAACACCGCCGTGGTGGGCGTGCCGGGGAACTCGCAGCGCACGAAGCCGTTGGAGCCGTTGCCTCCCGCCACCACGACCGTGGCGCCGTTCGGCGGCAACGAACTGCCCTGGGCACCGCGGTTCACGACCCCGCCCGTGCCACCGCGCACGTCGAGCGCACCCTGCAACTCGATGCCGGCGCTGGCGCCGCCGACCCCGCGGCCAGCCTGCAGCACGATGGACCCACCAGAACCACCGCCACCCGGCATCGCCTGGGCAGTGCTGGACACGCCGGTGGCGCCGGGCGTGTTGCCACCCGTGGCGGCGATGCGGCCCGCCGGACCGAGCAGCAGCGCCCGGCCGACCCGCACGGCCAGCGCACCACCACCACCGCCACCACCGGCACCCGGGGCCCACGGCTGGAAGGTGCTGGGCAGGAACGCGAAGCTCAGCGCGTAGTTGGTCGCGCTGCCACCGCCACCGCTGCCGCCGACCAGGAAGTGCTCCGAACTGCGCGCGCCGACGGGCACCGGGAACAGCTGCACCGCGGTGCCGCCTGCAGCCGACGGCCCCATGAAGTCGAGCCGCGGGGGCGCAGGCGGAGTCGAGGACGGCTCGTTGTGGTTGTTGCTGACCACCCGTCCCTGAACCCCCGCCCCGGAGTGACCGCCACCACCACCGCCCGCGCAGGTCATCGGGCCGTAGACGATGCCGGTGGTGGCGCCGAACAGAAGGCCGGTGTTGAGCCCGGAAGCCGGATGCCGGACCGAGCCGCGACCGCCAGTGGTCGCCACCGAGCCGATGTAGGCATGGCCACCGAGCACGCTGGCGGCCTGGCCCTGCTGGCCGTCCAGCCCCGAAGGCAGGGGCACCGTGCCGGTGGAGCGGTTGCCGCCCGCACCACCGTTGCCACCGAACGCGCCACCGACACCACCGGGCTGGCCCGTCGCCTGGGCGCTGGTCGGCAGCGTCACCAGCGATTCCCCGCTCACGTCGATCTCGCCGAGGATGTCGCAGCGCCCGGCCACCGTGAGGATCGGCGGAACCGTGCCAACGATCCGCAGCCGCACGTCGGTGGGGATCACCATGCGATCGAAGAAGAAGCGCCCGTCGGTGACCGCCGTGGCGATGCCAAAGCGCGTGTTCGCCGCCGGAATGATGGTGTTGTTGGCGTTCAGCACGAAGGTGCGCTTGCCGTTCACCAAGCCCAGCGACTGGCAGAGGTCGGTCGAGAAACTGCCGTGGCGTCCGTCGCCGCCGATCTGCAGGAACTCGGCGACACCGCCGCCCCAGGTGCCAGCCGACACGTCCCGGTCGAGCTTGGCGTCGTCGTCGAATTCTTCGGCGATCTCGCGCTCGACCAGCGGCACGGTCTGGGTCAGGAACGTGAACGTCTGCGGCTGGGCCGGGCGCCCCGAAATGTCGGTGACCACGCTGGTCACGTTGATCTCGATGCACGCGTTCGGCGGCAGCGGGTTGGTGGAGCGGAAGGTCAACACCGAGCGCCGCGTCGCAGGATCGAAGTCGAGGCGCGGCGAGCCCGGCAGGGCCACCGGCACCGAACCCGAGTCGCACTCACGCCCACCGCCAGCGGCCGGGCGCGTGCGGCGCGCCGCGAACGTCACCGGCCCCGAACCGCCGGACGAACCGAGGAACGGCGTGGCGTCGACCATCTCGTTGAATTCCAGCACCATGACGGTGTCCAACGGCACCGACTCCAGTTGGATCGGCGTCGGCGACACCAGGGTCGCCGACGGCGCGACACCGTTGTGGTCGCGGATGCCCTGGCTCACGACCAAGGAGCAGGTGAACGTCTCCTTGAACGGCTGGCCGGAGGAGCTCTTCAGCACCTCGGGTGCGTCGCCGAACCCGGGAATGGTCAACGTGTAGGTGTCGCTGGCGCGGAAGCCGAAGAAGCTCTGCGCGCCCGAGATCAACAGCGTCGGCACGAACTCGATGCGATTGTCGACCACGAAGAAGTCGCCCACCGGCAACTCGCCCGTCGCCGTGCGCAGCTGGACGGTGCTGGTCGAAACCGTGGCCGGATCCAGCGCCTCGCTGAAGTAGAGGAACAGGATCTCGTTCTGGGCGATGTCGCTGAGGGAGCAGCCCGTGGTGGTGCAGCCGAGGCTGCACCCGTTCAGGCACAGCGCACGCGCGCCTTCGCCGGTGCAGGCGAACGCGGTGGACGTCGACTTGCCGCCGCCACCGCACCCGGCGAGGGCGCCGAACACGAACAGCAGCAGGGTGAGTGGGGAGAAACGAACCAGCATGTCTGCCTCTGGGCGAAAGGGACCGAGACCGAACGGTCGGACGCAAACCACCAGCACCGGAGGCACCGACCGCGGGGTGCCGGATCCGGAATGCCCGATCGAGATACCCAGTCCGGTCAGGGCCAGTCCGGTCGAGACCAGTCCGAGGCGACGGGTCTGGCCGGGACCGGTCCGGGAGAGACCAGTGCCGAGCATGGTTCCGCACGGGCAGCGGAACGGCGACAGATGACCACACCGCGCCGCCGACCGCAAGCCGAACCAGGGCCGTCTTGCACGCCAAGAGCGCGGGAGCCGTCGTCCGCGCCTCAACTTGTGTGCCGCGCCACCCCCTCCGGCCAACCGGCCGCCCACCGGGCGGGCTGGCCTGCACCCCGCCCCCCAGCCGCCGGATCGGCCGAGCGAACCTGCACATCCCCCGTTCGACATCGAACATCCCGTGACCCCCACCGGATCGGCGACTACTTTTGGCACATGCGCTCCCCCACCCTGTTGTTTGCTGCGGGCACCGGCCTCGCCCTGGCCGCCGCCGCCTTCGCCGGCACCCGCCTGCTCCGCCTGGAGACTACGGTCGACCGGATGGCCACCCAGCTCGAGCAACGGCAAACGCAGCTCGACGCGATCCTCGACGAAGTGACGCGACTGCGGCTCGAGCAGAGCACCGGGCAACAGGGCCCCAAGGGCCTGCTGACGCGGCTGGCCACCTACGCCCCGCTGGTGAGCGATGCCCGGACCACCGAACCGGACTACCAGAACGCGCGCAAGGAGATCACCGCCACCGTGCGCGCCTTGGGCGCGATCGGCGAAACAGCCTGGCAGCCGGTGCAGAACCGCCTGCGCGAACTCAACCCGCAGCAGCACTTCGACGAGCTGCGCTGGCTGCTGGAAGCAGCCCTCGTCATCGATCCGGAGCGGGCCAAGTCCCAGCTCAAGGACGTGCTGCTGGGACTCCAGTTTCCGTCCCCGCGCCTGCGCTGGTACGCCGCGCGGCGCATGGTCGAGCTGGACCGCCCGCTGGCCCAGGCCACGCTGCGCCAGATCCTGACCACGGAATCGAGCCGCGGCCCCGACCTCGACCGCGCCAAAGCCTACGGCCTCACGGTGCCGGACCGCGCCGCCTACGCCACCACCGGGTTCGACGCCTTCGTCGGCCACTACGTCGCCAGCGAAGATCCAGAGGTGGAGAGCACGCTGCTGATGGTGCTGCAGCGCACCGAACACGACACCATGACCCTGATGGCCTGCGTCGAGGAACTGGGCCGGCGGCGCTGCCGCACCGCGGCGGAGCCGATCCAGCGGCTGTTCCGCGAACCGCCGAGCGGCGGCAGCAACCCGCTGTTCCTGGTCAAGTGCCTGGACGCGCTCGACGCGATCCTGGGCAAGGAAGCGCGGTCGTTCTTCGAGCAGGCACTGACCGACTCGAGCACCCCACACGTCACGAACCACCTGAAGCACCTGCTCGGCAAGAGCTGAGCCGAACCGGGCGGTGCCGCGGCTCGGCAGGCTCAGCTGCCAGCGGCTGCGCCGTCTGGCCCCGCGCCAGGTTCGCCCGTGGCCTCCGCCGCATCCGTCGCGGCCGCCAGTGCCGGCGGATGCGGCCCTTCGATGCCCGGCGTCAGGATCTCCTCGACGTCGAGTTCGAGGCACTGGCAGGGCACACCCAGCAGCGTCGCCAGCGACGGGGAAGTGCGCGCTTCGTCGCCGGAGATCCACTCCTTCACGTAGGTGCCGTGCTGGCACACCACGCGCAGCTCGAACTGTTCGCCGCCAGCCGGTGTGAACGCCAGCACCCGCAGCGAACGCTGGCGTTCGAGGTCGGCGCGGCGGTGCGCAACGCGCTGCGGCGTGCGCTGCGCGATGCCACCGGCGAAGCCTGCGACCGCGGCCACGGCCGCCGCAGCGGGCGCCGCGGCCACCCCGACCAGCGCCCGGTAGATCTTGTCGAAGTGCGTCTCCTTCCAGTAGACGACCCTGGCCTTCGGCACCCGCACGAACGGCGCCAACTCGATCTGCCCGCCGGCGCGCTGCACGATCTCGGCGCGCAGCGCTTCGAGGTCGACGTTGGGGTTGCGCGCGCCCTGGATCTCGTAGACGAACGGCCGCCCCTGGCCGAGCATGCGCACGTCGATGTCCTCGCGGCCAGCGCCGTGGAACACGCCGGCCTTGGCCTGCATCGCCGGCACCATGCGCCGCCCGATCAGCTCCTGCACCGACTCGCGGGTCAGCTTGCCGAAACCCTGGCAGGTCGGACAGCCCTCGCGGCGGCGGCGGTCGCCCTTGCACTTCGGGCAGTAGAAGATCGTCTGCGGCAGCCCGCGCACCAGCTTGCGGTAGCGGGATTCGAGCCACAGGTTGCTGCGCGGAGCAGGTGGCGCGGCGTTCGGTCCATCGCTCATCGCCGGGATGTAGCCGGTCGGCCCGGGCCAGGGCAAGCGGCAACCGCGCGCCGCCGGCGCCTCACGCCTCGGCGGGCGGCGCTTCCGCCTTCTTGCCGCGGCGCAGCGTCGAGTGCTCGCGTTCGGTGCGCCGTTCGAGGAAGCGCCCGAGCAGGCCGAAGAACTCGCGTTCGTCGAGCGGCGTGGTGAGGAACGCCTGCACGTGGTACTTCGACTTGTCGACCGCCATGTCGCGCACGTTGCGCCCCGCAGTCAGCACGAACAGCTCCGTGGCACTGTCGAAGGAGCGCAGGTGGTGCAGCAGCTTGACCGTGTCCTTCTGCTTGGGGTCGACCCCCAGGAAGATCGCGTCGAACGGCCGGCTGCGCGCTTCGTTGATGCCGACATAGCCCTGGCCGGTGGTGACCTTGAACTCGGGGAACTGCTGCAGACCGACCTTGACCAGATCGCGCACCAGCGGGTCCTTCTCGACGAGCAGCACTTCCATGGGGCCTCCGATCGGTCCTATCGGCACGGCGTGCGGTGCGCCCGAGGGCCGCGCGCTCGGCCCCCTGGCAACGCACTTTTGACTCCAGGTGGCCGCCGTGGTGTCGTTCCGCCGCGATGAACTACCTGGCCGGCGTCGACGAAGCGGGGCTGGGCCCGATCCTGGGCCCCCTGGTGGTCGCCGGCGTGGCGATGGCCGGCCCCGCGGGTGTCGATCCGTGGCAAGAGCTGGCGCGGCTGGTGAGCCGCCACCGCCACCAGAAGGACCGGGTGCGCGTCGCCGACAGCAAGAAGGTGCACCAGGGGCCACACGGCCTGCAGCGCCTCGAAGAAACCGTGCTGGCGTTCTGGGCGGCGCACCACGGCGAACTGCCGCAGAGCCTCGGCGAATGGCTCGCGCAGCTCGGCGCCGACCTGCCGCGGTTGCGCCGCTGTCCATGGTACCAAGAGCTCGATCTGCCGCTGCCACACAGTGCCGACCGCGGCTGGCTGCAACTGCGCGCGGAACTCCTGGCGCGCAGCCTGCAGCGCTCCGGCCTGCGCCTGCTCGACCTCGCCGTGCGCCCGGTCGACGTCGAGGAGTGGAACGCGCTGATCGCCGACACCGACAACAAGAGCCGCGCGCACCTGCACGCCTACCTCGAAGTGGTCGCCCGCCTGGTGGCGAGCCTGCCCAAGGATCGGGCCGCCTCGGAACAGGCCCATCTGGTCGCCGACCGCGCCGGCGGCCGCATGCACTACCGGCACGATCTGCAGCGCCTGTGGCCGGGGCGGCACATCGCGGTGCTGGACGAGCAGCCGGCGGTGTCCAGCTACCGGGTCGATGGCCCGGACGGGCCGCTGCAGATCACGTTCGCCGAGAAGGGCGAGGACCGCGCCTTTCCGACCGCTCTGGCGAGCTGCTGCGCGAAGTACCTGCGCGAACTGATGGTGCTGGCGTTGAACCGCTGGTTCCAGGCGCGCGTGCCCGGGTTGCAGGCAACGGCCGGCTACTACGTCGACGGCCACCGGTTCCTGGCCGACCTGGCGCCGCACCTGGAGCGCCTCGCGGTGCCGACCGAACGGCTGGTGCGCAGCCGCTGAGCGCCGCCTGGGCCAGCGGCCGCGAACGGACTTCAGCGCAGGCTCTCGATGCGGCCGGCGGCGTCGACGATCTGCGTGATGCGCAGCCCGTAGGTGTCGTCGACCAGCACCACTTCGCCGCGCGCCACCAGCTTGCCGTTGACCCGCAGGTCGACCGGCTCCTCGGCCTTCTTGTCGAGCGCGATGATGCTGCCCGGCACCAGGGCCAGCACGGCTTCGAGGCTCATCTGCGTGCGGCCGACCTCGACCGCGATCGGGATCTCGACGTCGAGCAGGAGGTCGAGATTCTGCCGTTCGCCGCCCTTGGCTCCCGGCCCGAGCTGGCCGAACGCCACCGGTTGCACGGCGGCCGCCGCCAACTCGGCACCGGCCTGGGCCACTTCGCTGGCGGGCCAGTCGCCCATCGGAGATTCAGGAGTGCCGCTCATGCGCTGGTCGCCATGACATCGACCACTTGCGCCCCCAATCTGTTGCCGATCCGGCCGAGCTGGGCGGTGAACTTCGGCCGGCCTTGCACCGGCACCATGGCCGGCTCGCCGAACCGGGTGTCGAGGCAGACCACGTCACCCGGCTGCAGCGCGAGCAGTTGGCGCAGGCGGATCCGCGACGTGCCGAGCTGCACCGCCACTTCGACCGGCACTTCGTGCACGGTGGCAGCGACCACGTCGCGCAGCGCGCCCGGCGCGGCGACGGCGGCCGCGTCGCGGCTGAAGCGCTCCAGCAGCGGCTCGATGCAGGCGAACGGGATCAAGAGGCGCAGATCGCCGATCAGGAAGTCGCCGGCGGTCTGGAAGTAGACCGACAGCACCACGTCCTGCGACGGCAGCACCTGG
Source organism: Planctomycetota bacterium (assembly GCA_016795295.1). Taxonomy (GTDB): domain Bacteria; phylum Planctomycetota; class UBA1135; order UBA1135; family UBA2386; genus JAEUHP01. The sequence goes on from JAEUHP010000014.1 coordinate 29,184, forward strand.
GCCAGGGTCGGGTTGCAGAAGCGGTTCTGCATGTTCCACTTCAACTTCACCACTTCGCCGAGGCTCTCGACGATGCGGTCGAGGCACGGGCCGACCAAGGCTTCGGCCACGGTGTGCTCGGCGGCGGTGAAGTCCTTCGGCACCTTCTGCACCTTGCCCGAACCGCCGAGGATGCGGTCGACGGCACCGTAGAGCAGGCTGGTGCTGGCAGTGAACAGCACCGGCAGCGTCCAGGGCTGCATCTGCAGCTGGTAGAACGCCACGGGGCCGGGCAACTGTTCGAGCCAGGTGCCGAAGCGCAACTGCTCGACCGCCACGCAGTCGCAGCGCACGTCGAGCCGCAGTTTGTCGCTGATCACCGCGGACAGCAGCTTGCTGGCGCTCTCGAAGTAGCGCTCGAGGCCACGCATCTGCTCGCGGCCGACCCGGTTCGGCTTCAGCAGGTCGATCGGACTGACCACGCGGTCGTCGGCGACCGCAGGCATCGGTGCCGCGGCGGCCACCGGCTCGCCACTGGCTTCCAACGCCCCGCCCTCGCTGCGGAACATCTGCAGCAGGGTGTCGATCTCTTCGTTGGTCAGGATCTCGTTCACGGGAGGCCTGGGCTCACTGCTGGATGCGCCGGGTGATGAACACGCGGGTGACCCGTGCCACCTTCTCGTCCTTCTTGCCGGGGAACAACGTCCGGTCCAGTTCGTCGACCAGGTCGCGTTCGAGCTGACGGCGGCCCAGCTCCGAGTTGAGTTCCTGGATGCTGCGGTTGGACAACACTTCGAGGCTGATCGCCTTGCCCAGCTCCCAGTGGGTCTTGATCGAGGTGAACGCGTCCTCCTCGAGGTCCTCGCGCACCGTGTAGACGAACTTGAAGGCCAGGCGCGCGATGCCGCGACCGGCGTTCGACTTGGGATTGAACTCGTGCTGGATCTCGTCGGGGTGCGTGACGTCGATGTCCTCGAGCTTCTTCTCCTCGACGTGCACGATCTTCTCCTTGGGCGGCACGGCGAACACCACGCCGGCGCCGCCGACCAGGGCCCCGATGGCGACCATGACGATCGCCGGCAGGCCCTTCTTCTTGCCTTCCTGGGCCTTGTCGCCCCCGTCTTTCTTCTTGTCGTCGGCCACTGTGATGTCCCCGGTGCGTTGCGCTGGTGTGGTCCTATCGGCCGCGCCGTGGTGCGCCGCTGAGGCGAGCCCGGTCCCGAATCGAGACGGTCACTTGCCGGGCCCTGCCGCCGGCGCCTGCTCGCGGCTGATGCGCAGCCGTTTGCGCAGCACTTCCTGCACGGTGGGGTTCGGCAGCGCCTCCAGGATCCGGTTCACGGCTTCCTTGTCCATGAACTCGAAGGTCTTCAGCACCTCCTCCTGGCCCTTGTCGGTGCGCCAGAGTTCGCCGACCAGTTCGGCGGTGCGCGACGGTTCGAACGCGGCGTAGGTCTGCGCGTTGCGCTTCAGCGCCGCCACTTCGTCGATGCGCACCAGCTTGACCTGCTCCTGGAACTTGGCGATCCGCGCATCGAGCTTCTTGCCCTCGTTCTCGATCTCGAGCAGCTTCTCGGCAACCTTGCGCCGGCGCAGGTCGATGTCGTCGGCCAGGATCTGCAGGTCCTTCTCCCGCTGGTCGAGCACCGCCTTGCGCTGTTCGAGGTCGGTGAGCACGCCCTGCACCCGCTGCCAGGCATCGTTGATCTGCTCCGGGGACAGGCCGGCCGGCATGCCTTCGAAGGTGAAGTAGCCGCCGGGCGTGTACTTGTTGCGGCGGTCGTCGGCGAGCAGCTCGCGGCGCTGCGCGAAGTCGCGTTCCGCCGCATGGTCGGCCGCACCTGCGCCGCCCTTCGCCTTGCCCGCGTCGGGCTTGTCCTTGGCCGCGCCGTGGCCACCGTCCTTGGCGCCGTGGCTGCCGTCCTTGGCGCCACCGTGGTCCGCCGCGGGCGCCTCCCCGTGGCCACCACCATGCCCGCCTTCGGCGGGTTTGGGCTCGGGCTTCTCGACCGAACGGCCCTCTTTCTGCCGGCGGGGCGCTTCGTCGCCCTGTGGCTCGCCGCCCGTCGCCGCCGCCTCGGTGGGCTGGCCAGCAGCACCCTGGTGGGCGGCATCGGCGGCAGCCCCGTGCGGATCCCCTGCAGCCGCCGTGCCGTGTTCGTCCGCCACCGCGGGCGGCGCCGGGAACAGACTGGACAGCAACGGCAGGTTCGCCGTGCCTTCGTGGTTGAGGCGGCCGGTGGCGGCCAGACCGCCGAGCAACGCGCCGACGAACAGCAAGGTGCCTACGCCCACATGGATCAGGATCTTGATCATTCGACGGCTCCGGTGCGGTCTGGTTGGCCGCGGCCGGCGGCGGCCAGGGCTTCGATCTCGGCTTGTTCGGCGCGCCCGGCAGCGAGGCGCCACGCGGCGAACTGCTGCTCGCGCAACTGCGCCACGGTCCGCTGCTCACGCACACGCCCGAGCCAGGCGAGCCGCGCGCGTTCGCGCTGCACCTCGGCGCGCTGGCGCTCGGCTTCGAGCCGCAGACGGTGCCGCTGCAGGCCGGTCTCCAGGGCGCGCGCGAGGGCCCCCACGGCGCCCGGCTGGTTCGCCTCCGCCGCGCAGTCGTCGCGACCGCGGGTGGCGGCCTCGAGACGCTGCTCGATGCTCGAGACGGCGGCGGCCGCGGCCGCGAGTTCGCCGCGCGCCACGCGTTCGAACTGGCCGCGCAGGCGCAGCACCGACTGCAGACGGAAGCGGAAACGACGCATGACGGCGCTATCGGCCGTGCCATGGGCAGTTGCTTGAGCCCGAGAGCGGAATCCGGACCGGTTCGGGCGGCGCGACCCAGCCGACGTCGCCCCGGTCAGCTCCCGGCGACCTGTTGCAGCAGCCGCTGGGTCTCGGCGAACGTGCGCGTCTCGGTGCCGTGGTAGAGCAGGCCCTCGATCTGCGGCAGCCTGGCCAGGGCGCGGTCCAGCAGCGCATCGGCGCCCTTCTTGTAGGCGCCGACGGTGACCAGGTCGCGGTTCTCTTCGTAGTGGGCCAGCAGTTCGCGCACCGCGCGCGCACGTTTCTGGCCGTCGGCTGGCGCCACCTTCGGCATCAGACGGCTGATCGAAGCCAGCACGTCGATCGCTGGAAACCGGCCGCGCTCGGCCAACCGGCGCGACAGCACGATGTGGCCGTCGAGGTACCCGCGCAGCGCGTCGGCAACCGGCTCGTTCATGTCGTCGCCGTCGACCAGCACCGTGAACAGGCCGGTGATGGTGCCGCGGTCCGAGTTGCCGAGGCGTTCGACCAGGCGCGGCAGCGAAGCGAACAGCGACGGTGGATAGCCGCGCAAGGTCGGCGGCTCGCCGGCGGCGAGGCCCACTTCGCGCACCGCCATGGCGTAGCGCGTCACCGAGTCCATCATGAACAGCACGTCGGCACCCTGGTCGCGGAACGCCTCGGCGATGGTCACCGCCACCAGCGGCGCCTTGAGCCGCAGCATCGGCGCCTCGTCGGAGGTGCAGGCCACCACCACGCTCTTGGCCAGGCCTTCCGGACCGAGCGCCTCGGCGACGAACTCACCGACTTCGCGGCCGCGTTCGCCGATCAGTGCGATCACGTTCACCTGGCCGGCACCGCCGCGGGCGATGCTGCCCATCAGCGTCGACTTGCCGACCCCCGAACCGGCGAAGATGCCCAGGCGCTGGCCCTTGCCGCAGGTCAGGAAGCCGTCGATCGCCGAAACCCCGGTGGCGACCGGCTGCACGATCGGCGCGCGCTGCAGGGGCGAGGGCGGCGCCCCGGTCACGGCGCGGCGCGGGCCGTTCGGCGGCGGACCGCCGTCGAGCGGGCGGCCCAGGGCGTCGACCACGCGACCGAGCAGGGCCGGCCCGACCGGCACCACGAACGGCTGGTGGTCGCAGACCACGCGATCCCACGGCGCGACGCGGTGTTGGTCGCCGAGCGCCAGCACCACGGCGAGATCGCCCTGGAAGCCGACCACCTCGGCGGGCAGGCGCAGGGCCCCGCCCTCGGCTTCGATGGTGCAGGTGTCGCCGATCGCCGCGTGCAGGCCGGCGACTTCGATGGCGATGCCGCGGATCGAGCGCACACTGCCTTCGGCGCGCGGCCGGTTCAGCGCCCGCGCGCTGGCGAGCGCCTGCTGCACTCCGGCCGGCAGGCTCACGCTTCGGCCTCGCGACGGATCGCCGCAGCCATGCGTTCGAACACTTCGAGCGGCGCATACCGCAACCGGCCGGCGCCGGTCTCGGCGCGCACGCCACCGCGCGGCACCGAAGCATCGGCGACGAACCGCGCCGCCGCGGCGGCCTCCTGGACCTCGAGTTCCGCCGCCAAGCCGTGCTGCACCAGGGCGAGATCGGCGGGGTGCAGCCGCACCACCAAGTCGCCCCGTTCGGCGCCATGCACACAATCGCGCAGGCAGCGCGCCACCACCTTGGTCGGATCGGCGAGGCCGCGGTCGATCGCCTGCCCCAGCAGTTCGCGCGCCACCGCGAGGCCGAGCTCCACCACCTGCGCGGCGAGCCCGTCGAGTCGTTCGTTCACCTGCGCCGGCAGGCTGTGCAGGGCCTGCTGCACGGCGCGGCCGCACGCGGCCAATGCCGCGGCGTCGGCGGCGCGCTGCCGCTCGCGCTGCCCCAGCTCCAGCAGCCAGCGCACCGCCGGGGCCTCCGGAGCGGTGGTCGCGGCTCGACGGTGCAGGCGCAGGCCGCGGATCGGCTGCGGCACCGCGATGCGCACCGGCGCGCTGCGGCTCACACCAACTTCTCCGCGGCGCCACCGGCCTTGATGTCACCCTTGTCCATCATGTCGCGGATCATCTTCAGGATCTCCTGCTGGGACGTCAGCACGTCCGACAGCGGCATCGGGCCGAGCGAGTCGCGTTCTTCGCGCACCATGTCGGCGGCGCGCTTGCTCAGGTTGCCGAGGATCGACTGCTCGACGGCAGGCGTGGCGGCCTTGAGCGACACCGCGAGCTGGCGGCTGTCGACCGCGGCCAGGATCTTCTGCATCGACTTCTTGTCGAGTTTGGCGATGTCGTCGAACGTGAACATCTCCTCGCGGATCGCGGTGGCGATGTTCGGGTCGCTGGCTTCGATCTTCTCGAGCACCGCCTTCTCGCCGCCACCCAGGTTGTTGAGCAGCGACGCCGCGGCCTTGACCCAGGCCTTCGGTTCGTTGCGCAGGTTGGTCAGCCCCAGGTCCTTGACCTTGCGCCGCATCACTTCGAGCACGCGCTGCACCACGTCGGCCGGGGTGCGGTCGAGCATCGCCACCCGCTGCACCAGATCGGCGCGTCGTTCGTCGTCGAGGCACTTGACCACGTCGCCGCCCTTCTTGCGGTCGAGATGGGCGATGAACACCGCCGCGATCTGCGGATGCTCTTCGGCCAACAGCGCCGCCAGGTCCTGCGGCGTCAATGCCTCGAACATGGCGAACGGCCGCTTGGCCAGGATGTCGTTGTTGGCGCGCTTGGTGACGTCGCTGCCCCGCTCTTCGCCGAAGGCGCGATTCAGCACGGTGCGCATCAGGCCACTGACGTCGCCGAGCACCATGCCACCCTGCTGCAGCCGTTCAGCAGTCGCGGCGTAGACCTTCTGCAGCGCCTCGCGGTCGACGGCGATCTCCTGCAGTTCCTGCATGGCGCGCGTCACCTTGTCGACCGCGTCGTCGCTGAAGTTGCGCAGCACCTTGGCCGCCAGCTCCTGGTCGATCGACAGCAGCAGCATGGCGATCGAACGCTCGATGCCCATCGGCAGGGTGGCGGTTTCGGTCATGGCAATGCCTCGCTCAGGCCTTCTGCTCCGTCAGCCAAGCTTCCAGGAGCTTGGCCAGGGCCGCGGGATCGTTCTCGATCGCCTTTTCGATCTCCTTGCGCATGCGCTTCTGTTGCTCCTCCGGTCCGGCCTTGGCATTGCCTTCGCCGCCGGCGCGCGCGCCACCGCCGGCGCCCAGCTCGCCGCTCGAGACGGACGCGCTGCGGGCCGTGCGCTTGAACAGGCCGCGGAGGAACAGCACCACCACCACCACTCCCAGGATCTGCCCCACCGTCGGCCCCCACCGCAGCGCGACTTCGGCGAAACCCGGGCCCGAGGCCGATTCGACCGCGAGATCGAGCGGCTGGAAGTCGCCAGGCATCATGCTGAAGTCGTCTTCCTGGTCGCGTTTGCGGTCCCAGCCGACGATCGACTTCACTGCCTTGGCCAGCTCTTCGGGCTTGAACCCCTCGACCTTCTCCAGCGAACGGTCGTAGAGGATCGCCACCGTGAGACGCCGGATCTCGGGCGCCATCTTGCCGGTGCGGCGCTCGCCGAGGTCGGTGACGAAGGTGCGGTCGGTGGTGGAGTTCTTCTGCGACTGCTTGCTGCCGGCGTCGGCGGCGCCGGCCTCGCCGCCCTTGCCCGGAGTCTGGTTCTCGGTGCTGTCCTTGGTGGACTTCTCGCTGCTGACGATCGCCTCGGTCGGCACCACGCGCTGGCTGGTGATCTCCCAGTTGGGATCGAGGTCCACCGTCACCGCGACGCTGGTCTTGCCCGGCCACAGGGCGTCGAGACGCTCCTGGGCCTTCTGCGAACGCTCGGCACCGAGGCTGCGCTGCAGGGCGATGAACTCCGCCGACCCGCCGCCGGCTTCGCGGTCCGGGTCGAACCGGTAACGCATGGCGCCGGTCGAACTCACCACCTCGACGTTCTCCAGCGGGATGCCGAGCTGCGACGACGCGAGGCCGGCGGCGCTGCGCGCCAGGTCGCCGAACGACACGCCAGCGCGCAAGCGCAGAGCCACGGTGGCACTCGGCCGCTGCTCGCGATCGCGGAACGCACTGGTGCGGCGCGGCTTCGACGCCGTGACCTTGGTCCAAGCGACGCCGTCCAGGCCGAGGATCGCACTCTCCGCGGCGACACAGGCGGCCTGCGCGAGCTTCCACGCCTTGGTCTCGGCGTCGTCCATCAGGAACGAGGTGCCGCCGACCGCGGGCTCGCTGCGCGCGGTGAGGCCGGCCTTGTTCTTGGCGAAGTTGGCCTTGCCGACCTTGCTGCGTTCGACCAGGAAGGTGCTGCCGTCGTCGGCCATCACCCAGGTCACACCTTCCTGCTGCAGGGCCTGCTGCATCTGCCCGAACTCGTCCGGACTGCGCGCGGTGAACACCGCTTCGTAGCTCGGCCGCCCCGCGTACCAGACGATCGCTCCGAGGCCGACCACGGTGGCGCCCAGCACCGCCATCACCACCAGCCGCTGGCCGCCGTCGAGCCGGCTCCAGATGCCCTTCAACTGCACGGCGAAGTCGTTGACGAAGGAAGCCATGGCTCAGCTCACCGACCGGGAGAGTTTCTCCCAGGCGTCCACGAGTTTGTTGCGCACTTCGAGCATCAGGTTGAACGACACTTCACTCTTGTCGATCGCGAGCATCACGTCGTGCAGCTCGACCCCTTCGCCGAGCACCAGGCCCTGGACCTTCCGAGTGACGTCGGTCTGCAGGGAGTTCATCCGTGAGACCGCGGCGTCGAGCGCCCCGCCGAACGCACTCGGCTGGGTGGCCGACGGGTCGCCCACGTCCGGCACGCCGGCAACACTCGGTTCGCCGACCAGTTGCGGACGCTGGGCCATGGCCTCGGCGCCGAGCGGGCGGAACGCACCGCGCGCCATCGGATCGAAGCCGAGCAGGGGAGGCAGATCGAAGTTGCTCATGGGACCTGGCCGCCGCGTCAGCGCGTGCTCATGTTGGTGATGGTGTTCTGCAGCATGGTGCGGTAGGTGCGCAGTGCCTGCAGATTCGCGTCGAAACTGCGTTCGACCCGCGACAGTTCGGCGAGTTCCTGGAACACGTCGACGTTGCTGCCGAGCACCTTGCCGGTCTCGTCGGCGTCGGGGTGGCCGGGCTGGAAGAACACCGGGAACGGCGACTGGTCCTCGACCACTTTCGCCAGTTTGGTGCCGGCCCCGACCTTGCTGGCACCGCCGTTGGCCGCGCCGACCGCGTCGGCGAGCACCTCCTCGAACACCACCGTCTTGCGCCGGTACGGCTCCTTCGCCGCGTTGCCGGTGCTGTGCAGGTTGCCGAGGTTGGCCGCCACCACCTCGGAACGCTGCTGTTCGGCGCGCAGTCCCGCCGCAGCGATGTCGAAGCCGCGGAACACTCCCTGCATCGGATCCTGCATGGTCGTCACTTGCCGAAGATGGCTTTGTTGAGGGTCGAGAAGTAGCTGCCGACGCGCCGCGTCATCACGTCGTGCACCAATTGGGTCTTGCCGAGCACCGCGAGCTCTTCGAGCAGGACCACGTTGTTCTGGCCGGGCGCGCCCGACGTGTCCCGGCGCAGCTCAGGCTCCACCGCGGTGCCGTCCTCGCCGCGCGCGCGCGCTTCCCGCAGCGCGTCCTCGAAGCGCACTTCGTAGCGCTTGAAGCCGGGCACGTTCTGGTTGGCGACGTTGTGCAGGGCCGCCTTGCTGCGCAACGCCAGCACGTCGAGCAGACGCTGGGCGAAGGCGGTGTCACGTTCGACTTCGATCATGGGATTGCCTCGCTGCCACTGGAGCATCGGCAGGGGGGTGAGCCGCCCTTGAGACGGGCGGTTCGCATTTCGGGACCGGGCCACCGCGGCCCGCTGTGGCACCTTGCGGCACGGAACTTCACCCGACCACCAAGGCAGGGGGCCGGTGCGGCGCCATGACCACGGTCGGCTCGGCCGCCGCCTTCGCGGTCAGAGCCTCCAGGCGCTCCGCCGCAGCCTGCCAACGGAACGCCGCACGCACGGCCGGGGCCTCGGCGCGCGCGGCGGCGCGCCAGCGCGGCAGGTCGCCGAGCACGGTGCGGAGCGCCGCCACGGCGGCCGCCGGGTCGACTTCGAGCACCCAGGGATCGCCGACCGTCGGTTCGGCCAGGACCACCGGCCGCCGCGCGGCAGGCAGGGCCACCGCCCCCGGCCCGTGCAACTGCGCGTCGGCACCCCCGCCGCCACTGGCCAGCACCGGCAGCCCGCACGCGCGCGCCTCCAGGATCGGCAGGCCGAAGCCTTCGCCACGGTACGGGTGCACCAGCACGTCACACGCGGTGTAGAGCGACGCCAGCGCCGGCCGGTCCAGTTCGTCCTCGACCAGGAGGATCGGTGGCGTGCCCGGCGTCCGGCGGCAGCGCTCGACCAGTTCGCCCAGGTGCTGGCCGCCGTAGTGCTGCTGCGAGCCCACCGCCTTCACCACCACCGCGAAGTCGGCGCCCGCCGCACGCGCCGCGAGCACCGTGCGCAGGAACAGGTCGAAGCCCTTGCGCCAGATCATGCCGCCGCAGAACAACACCGCCGGCCGCGCGCCCTTCCACGCGACGATGCGCGGGTCGGCCGGCACCCCCTCGTGCAGCGCTGCGTCGACACCGTGCGGCACCACGTGCACCTGTGCAGCCGGACGTCCCGCGGCCTCGACCAGCGCCGCGGTGTAGTCGCTGTGCACCACCACGAGGTCCGCCTCGCGGTCGACGTGCGGGGTCAACGCCACCGGCAACGCGCCCAGTTCGTAGTCGACGCGCAGGCCCCAGGTGCGGCAGTTCGGCCGGGCCGCGCGCACCGGCCAACCCGACGCCAGCCAGAGGTCGGCGGGCCCGGGCTGGCGCACCAGGTGCGGCAGCAGTTCGGGCGCGCGCTGGCGCAGGGCCGCGAGACCGCCGCGGCACGGGCCACTGGGCACCAGTTGCACGTCCACGACGCCACGGGCCACCAGGGCCTGCGCCGTGGCAATCGTCAGCTCGGCACTCGACGAAGTCTCGAACAGCGGCGCTTCCAGCACGAGGCGCGGTCGGGCCATGGCCCCGCGTCGCACCGTGGGCGGCGGCGGCGAAGCCGGCCGCCCTGCCACCAGTTCTTCGCGCACGAACGCCCGGGCCCGCCCCCCGCTGGCCAAGTCGCCGAGCGCTGCGCGCAGTGCGGCGACCAGGGCGCGCCGGTCCGGTTCGAAGGTGCCGGCTGCGGCGCCCAACTGCCCCCCCACGGGATGGCAGGTGCCGGGCCGAGCGAGCAGTGCCGCGGTCTTCGCCCACCGCGCAGCCACCACCGGCCGCCCGGACGCCAGGGCTCGCACCAACACGCCTGACTCGGTGCACTGCCGCCACGGCAGGCACACCACGGCCGCCGTCCGCGCCTGCGCCGCCTCGAACGGCCCGCACACCAGCTCCGCCGCCGGCGCGGACTCGCGCAGTGCCGCCACCGCCGCAGCGTCGGCCGTGCCGACCAGGAGCCGCAAGGGCCGCCATGCCGCACCGCCCAGCTCTTGCCAGGCCGCGAGGACCAGATCGGTGCCGAACTCGGCACCGTGGCCGATGTGCAGGATCGCGCCGTCCGCCGGTGGCGCCGGCAGCGCCAACCACGGCGCCAACTCGGCTTCGGGGAGGGCATGGGCCGGCGTCTCGACGCCGGCCCAGCGCAGTTCGGCGCGCACGCGGCTCAGCAGTTCGCCCGCCGCAACGCCGGGCCGTACCGGCAGGACCGCGACCGCGCGCGGCCAGGCGAAGCCCGCCAGCGCTGCCTGGTCGGCCAGCTGCTCTTGTGGGCCGAACACCAGCAGCGGTGCCGTGGCCGCCACGGCCTCGCCAGCGGCGCGCACCAGCAGCTCGACTTCGGCCGGGGGCAGCCGGGTGGCCACCGGAAACGAGCGCACGCCATCGCCGAGCACCAAGCCGCGCTCCAAAGGGCCAGGAGTACGCGCTGGCACTGCGTCCAGCGACAGAGCACAGCGCAGGCCGCTGCCGAGGCACAGGCGCAGGAAACTGCGCAGTTGCCCAGCAGCCGGATCCTCGCCGAACGGATCACCGTGGAGGCGCACTTCGTTCATCGCGCGCTGCTATCGGCAGTTCGGGCGGAATGCTGAAGTTGTCGACAGGGTTGTCCCTGAGGTCTCGTTCCGGGGCTGCCGTTTCGCCCGCTGCGGCATGGACGCCGCCAGGGGCTCTGCGTCTGCTGCTGCGGTGGACCAACAGCCCAACAACCCACTGCACGGGGTCACCCTGGCCCAGATCCTCGAGTGGCTGGTCGAACACCGTGGCTTTGCGGCGATGGCGCGGGCCGTCGACATCCGCTGCTTCACCTTCGAGCCCAGCGTCAGCTCGTCGTTGAAGTTCTTGCGGCGCGTGCCGTGGGCCCGTGCGAAGGTCGAGGCGTACTACCTGCACTGCCGGGCCGAGGAACGGCGCTGAACCGCAGTCCGAGGCGTCCTCCGCCGGGGACCAGCGGCAGCGGCGCCCCGCACCCCTCACCGCCGCTGCGCAGTCCAGATCGTCCGCCGCGGCCCCTTCCGGCCGCGCGCGCGCACGTGGTGCGTGGTCACCGCCAAGCCCACGCCCTCCAGCCGCCGGCCGAACTCCGGACTGTCGGCCGAGGACCAGACCCCGAGCACCCCGCCCGGCACCAGCGCCTCGCGCGCCGCGACCAAGCCGCGCGGCCCGTACAGCCGTTCGTTGTCGGGATGCACCAACGCCTCGGGCCCGTTGTCGACGTCGAGCAGGATGCCCGCACAGGAGTTGCGCGCCGCGCACACCGCGTCGAACACGTCGGCGACCTGGACCTCGACCCGCGGATCCCGCAGCGGGTGCCCGGCGCAGTGGCCGAACAGTTCGCGGTTCCACTGCACCACTTCGGGCACCAGCTCGACCACCCGCACCCGCGCCGCCGGCCCCACCGTCGCCAACACCTGGGCCAGCGTGAAGCCCATGCCGAGGCCGCCGATCAGGATCTGCGGCGCCACCCGGTCGGCCACGGCCGCCAGCACCAGGTCGGCGAGCTGGCGCTCGGACTCGTGCACCCGACTGCTCATCAGCTCGGTGCGGCCCAAGAACAACTGGAAGGCCCCGTCGTGGCGGTAGCAACGCAGCTCGGCGGTGCCGCCAGGCACCACGGCCGTGGCCAGGAGTTCGCGGGGGATCACGGTGGCGATGCGCTCATTTGCGCCCCGCCGGCGCAGCCTTCGGCGCCACCGGCTGCGGTTCGCCGAACAGGGCGGCATCGACCGGCACGTCGAGTTCGACCCGCTCGGTGACCGTCGTCAGTTTGGTGCCGCCGACCTTCGCCACGCTGCGCTTCGCCACCACCACGCCATCGAAGTCGGTGAACTCGGACAACTCGGTCACCACCGCCGTGGCGCCCATGCGCGAGCGCACCGTGGCCGCCACCCGGTAGGTCTGCAAGGTCGCCGCGTCGATGTGCAGCACCACCGGCTGGCCTTCGCCCTCGCGCGGCGTCTGCCGGACCACGAAGCACTCCCGGTCGCCGTCCTGCTTCTGTTCGAGCAGCTCGAGCTTGGCGAACTGTTCGGCCCAGGCGCTGGCGTCCAGCCGGGCGCTGCGCCGCAGCACGGCGAGCTCTTCCCCAACCAATTCACGCAGGCCTTCGAACGAGTTGCGCGACCAGCCACGCGTGCCGTCGCACACCTGCAGCAGTTCGCCGGTGCCGGGCAGGGTGCCCAGCGAATGCACCCGGCCGGGCGCCAGGATCGTGGTGGTGTTGGGCCCCGACATGCCCATCACCTCGAGGCGAGCGACCACGCGCACCGACTTCGCCGCAGCGAGCCGTTGGTTCCAAGGCTGCGCACAGATGCGCTCGAACAGGGCGCGCATCGGCGCATCCATCACGCAGGGCGCCAGAGGCGCAGCCGACGGCGCAGCCGCGGCAACCGCCGGGGCCGCAGTGGCCGCGGCGAGGCGCGGCGCATGCTCCAGTTCGCGCAGGGCGGCCTGGAGGAACGGGTCGCGCCCCGCGGCGTAGTCGGCACGCGTCGGCTGCACGGCCACGTCCGGCACCACGCCGCGCCCTTCGACCGAGCTGCCGTCGGGCAGGGTGAAGTCGGCGACCACCGCCTGCACCCGCCAATCGTGCGCGATCTTCTCCACCACCGACGGCAGCGCGGCCCCCATCGACGTCTGGCCGACGACCCGGGCGCGGCCCAGGCTCTGCAGGCCGGCGGCGAGGATCTCCGCGGTGCTGCCGGTGCTGCGATTCACCAGCACGACCAGCGGGCCGGCGAACGGCAGCGGACTCGGATTCACGACGAACCGCAGCGGTTCTTCGGCGCCGCGCATGCGCATGCTGCCGAGCGACTGTTCCTCGCGCAGGAAGTGGCGCGCCACGCCCATCGCCAAGGCACCGAGCCCACCCGGATTGTCGCGCAGGTCGAGGATCACACCCTTGGCATCCCGATGGGCCGCGAGTGCCTGCTCGAAGCGCTCCTGCAGCGGCACGAAACACGGCGTGAAGCGCACGTACAGCACGGCGCCGTCGAGCCAGCGCGCTTCGAACTCCGCCGGCACCGCACCGAGGTTGCCGAGCTGCATCGACGGCATCTCGGGACGCTCCCGGGTGACCGTGACGGTGCGCGGCGGCCCTGCCGCTGCGGCGAGCTGCAGTTCGACGTCGGTGCCGACGCCGCCCTGCAAACGCGCCGCGATGGCATAGGGCACGACACCGCCGCCGTGGTCGCCAACCGTGGCCAGCACCGGAGCGAGTGGGCGGCCCGCGACCGCGAGCAGCTCCTCGCCGGGGCGCACGCCGGCCCGCTCGGCCGCACTGCCCGCCGACACGCCGGCGACGACCACCTTGCCGTCGAGCCAGACCACCCGCAGACCGGTGGTGCCGAGTTCGCGGCTCGCGGCTGCGGCACCCGAGGGGTCGGCGCCAGGATCGGTGGCGGCAGCCGGGGTGGCTTCGGCGGCCGGCGCCGTGACGGCCACACCAGCCCCCAGCTCCACCTCACCGCGGTCCGGCGGCAGCACGCCCACGTGCGAATGGCGCAACTCGGCCACCATCGCCTGGAGCACGGCCAGGAACTCGCCTTCGGTTTCGGCGCGGTCCACCTGCGGTGCGTAGCGCGCGCGCACCGCAGCCCAGTCGACGCCGCCCATCTGCGGATCGAAGTGCTTCTCGCCGATGGTCTGCCAGGCCTCCTGGAAGATCTGCCGCCGCGCCTCGAGCGGCAGCCGCGGCGCCGTCGCACAAGCGGCGAGCAGCGCGGCGAGTGCGAACGCCAGGCGGTGGCGGAACGAGCGAATCGGACCGAGTCGGTGCGGGATCGGAGCCATGCCGGGAAGATCGAGGACCAGCCGAGCCATTGCGAGCAGAAACAGCCCTGGGGCAGCGGTGCCGCGCCGGCAGCCACGATCGGCCCGAACCCCGCGATGGCAACTGCAGGCGCGGCCAGCCAAGATGCCGGCACATGGCCGAACTGCGTCCCCACCCCGACCGCCTGGCGACCACCCTCGCCGACTGCCTCGCGCCGGGCCCGGGCGGACCGTTCGCCCCGCCAGGCCCGGACGCCCGAGCCGCCAGGATCGACCTGAAGCTGCGGGTGGCGGCCTTCCAGGCCGCAGCAGCGCGTTCCCCGGCTGCGGCAGCGCACCTGGCCCACTGGCCCGCCGCGGCGCACCCAGACCTGTGGGCCGGCGCGGTGCCCGATCTGGTGGCGCGCGCGTTCGCCGTGCGGCTCGAAGAGGCGATCGCTCTGGCGGGACCAGCACCGTCCGCCGAACTGCCGCCGTTCGATCCGCTGCGCGACCAGCACTTCTCCGGCCGCGAACTGCGCAAGAAGAAGGACTTGCTGGTCGCTTCGGCCACGGCCCGGGTGCGTTTTTCGCGCAAGGAGGGCCTGCTCTGCGTGCTGCGCGACGACGCGCTGCACGTCGCCAACTGCCTGTGGTTCGATGCCCGGCGCGATCTCGGCACCTTGGACCACTTCGTGCCCGATCCCGCCGAGCGGCCGCGCCTGTTCTCGGCGCAGTTCCTGCAGCCGCGCGAGTACCAGGTCGGCGGCACGACCACGCGGCTGCGGCTCACGGGCCGACTCGGACGCGGGCCGATCGGCTGGCCGTGCGAGCTCGAGATCGCCGCCAGCCGCGAGCAGGCCGGAGTCGCGCTGCGGCTCCGACTCGAGCACCGCCACCCGGGCTGGCGCCTGCGGGCCCGCTTCCGCGGTGTCCCGGCAGGTCTCTTGCGGCATCAGTGCACCGACGTGGCAGACGCCGTGGCGCAGCCGTCCGGAGGTTTTCTCGCCTACACGCTGGTGCGCAGCTGCGAACGGCTCACCGTCGGCGCGCACAGCGTGGCCGTGCCAGCCGCCCAATGCCTCGGGCGGCTCGAACACACGTTCACGCTGGGCTGAGGCGGCGGGGCTGCGGCCGGACTGCGGCTGCATCCCGACGGGGTCGTCTCACGCGCCGACGCGGATCCGCCCGGCATTGCTGGTGGTGAGGCCAGCGGGGTTGGCCGCCGGGTCGAGCGCGAAGCCCTGCGCGTAGACGTTCAGGTCCTGCAAGGCCGGGTTGGCCGGCACGGTGAAGCCGAACTGCGCGACGTTGCTGCTGCCGACCAGGAAGAACGCCACGGCGGCGTCCGCGAGCAGGTTGCAGCCGGGGGCGCCGAACAGGGCGAGGTCCAGCGGCAGCGTGAACGGGCCGCTGTTGGTGTTGGAGAACCCCAGACCCGCGACGCCGACACTGAGCGGCAGGTTGCCGATGTCGAGGAGCAGGGTCTGGCCGAACGCCGGGCGCGTCCCCGGCACTGCGGTCAGAGTCGGCGCACCGAGCGCGCCGGCGCAGCCCGCGCCAAAGGGCGCAAACCGGCCACCGTTGGCGACGAACTCGAGTGCATTCGCCATCAACAGGTCACCGCCGGAGACCCAGCCAGAACCCGAGCAGGTCGGGGCCTGGGGCGGGTAGAAGCCGAGGTCGATGCGGCGCGGGTTGGCGCCCTGGGCGGCCAGAATCCGGCCGTCGTTCCACTCGGCGATCACCAACGAGCCAACTTCGAGGGCCGTGCCAGACGGCCGCGAGCCGATCGAGCCGCCGGTGAACGAGGTCACGCCGGCCATCACCGGGTGGCCCGGCAGATGCACCGTGCCGAGTGTGCCGTTGGCCCCGGAGGCGTTGCCGGAACGGTCCAGAATCACTTCGTAGCCACTCTGCCAGCGGCCGTCGAGGTTGCGGCCAGCAGTGAGCGTGCTGTTGGCGAACACGGCGACGACCACCCCACCGCCGGCGTCGACGTAGTCGGCCAGCACGTTGCCCAAGGCCACGTTGCTGGTCGGCGTGCTGTTGGTGTAGACCAGCAGCGCGTCGTACTGCAGCAACTGCTCGAGCGTCGGCGTGCTGCCGATGGCGCTGACGATGTCGACCGTGGCGAAGCGCCCGGTGGCCTGGAGCGCCGTCTGCGGCGACGTCCACTGGCAGGCCGTCAGCGTGGCACTGGCGGCGCCACAGAGCGCCACGCGCAGCGTCGGCGTCTGGGCAGCGAGAGTTCCGGTGAGAAGCGCGGCGCCGAGCGCCGCGTGGGACAGAAGGTGTCGGTTCATGGTGGGTTAAACGTCAGGGTGAGACTACGAATCAAGGCTTCAGTTGCCTACGACCGCGGTGCCAGCGTTGCTGACCAGCAGATCGATGCTGTTCACGCCCGGGGCGAGCATGGCAACCTGGTTGTGCCAAGTGAAACCGCCGACTCCCGGCGAGTTCGGGATGTTGAAGGCCGAGGAGCCCGCGCCGGCCGCATCGAGCACCACCAGCGACACGATGTCCGAACTGGTCTGGTTGTAGCAGTTGGGCGCACCGAACATCTGCAGGTGCACCGGCGTGGGCAAACCGAGCCATTGGGTGCGGTCGAAGGCCGAGATCAGGAAGCCGGCCAGCGACGGCTGGCCACCGGTCAGGTTGAGCGTCATCGACTGGCCGAACTGCGGCAGGCCGCTGGCCAGCAACGTGGGCACACTGGGCGTCTCGGGCAGGCAGCGTAGACGGAAGATCTGCCGCGCCACCGACACCGAAGAAGTCCACACCATGTTGTTGCTCGGACGGCGGTACCAATTGGCGACCGGCCCGGCGACCCCGCCCGTAGTGACGTGCTGAGGCGGAGCGATGCGGCTGTAGGCATCGACGTGGAACCAGAATGCCACGCCTGGCTGGATGGTGATCGGCGGATAGAGCGAAGTGGACCACCAAGCCCCCCCTGCGACCGGGGCCACGGTGATCTTGCCGTTGGCACAGTTGACCGGATCGGGGCGAGTGTGCACCGTGGCACTCGAACCACTGAGATCGTAAATCAGACCGGTGTTGCCGGTCTCCACGATCGCGGTGTTGGTGGTGGTGAAGATCTCGAAGCCGACGATCGTCAGTGCGGTGCCCGTGGTGTTGACCACGGGGTAGGCGTATTCGTTCGGCAGCGATGCAACCTGCAGGGTTGGATTCGCGTCGTTGAGCGACAGCGGCGTGGTGACCGCGGCACCGTTGCAACCTTCGCCGAACAGGGTGTAGGAAGCGGTCTGGCCGGTGAGAGCAGCCGCGCAAGCTACGGCGACCAGGGATGTACGAAGCAGCTGGACCACGGTGAGAACCTCGCGGAGTGGTGGAACCAAGGCCGGCGCAGCGCGCACCGGGTCGGTCCATCATTGTTGGCCGAGCCGCCAGCCCCGTCAACCCTCCCCCAGGAGGGCGCATCGCCCGTCGACTACGGCCCCTGGTCCCAACCGGCGCAGCGGCTACCCTGGCCCAACATGGGCAAGGTTCCCGACCTCGATCCGCTGCGCGCCGCCCTCGACGTGAGCAACCGGCGCCTGGCGCAGGTCTTGCACGAACGCCTGGCCCTGGTGCGC
Organism: Planctomycetota bacterium; assembly: GCA_016795295.1. Classification (GTDB taxonomy): domain Bacteria; phylum Planctomycetota; class UBA1135; order UBA1135; family UBA2386; genus JAEUHP01. The sequence goes on from JAEUHP010000014.1 coordinate 46,766, forward strand.
CGCGCCGCCGCCTGGAAGGCCGCGCACGGCCTGCCGCTCGCCGATCCAGAGCGCGAACGTGCCATGCTGGCGCAGGTCGCCACCTGGGCCGACCCGAACGGGTGCGACGCCGCGACGCTCCAGACGGTGTTCGCGGCCGTGTTCGCGGCGGGCCGCGCGCAGCTCGAGCGCAGCGGCGCAGCCCCGCGATGACGGTCGGCGGTGGCGCGGGCGCGGCCACCGCCGCGCCGGCGCAACTCAGCCTTCGCCGATCGCCGCCGCCACGAGGCAGCCCTTGGCCACGGCGGTCAACGCTTCCTCGCTGCGGAAGATGCGTCCGACCGGGATCGGGAAGTCGATCTTGGCGAACTCGTCGCGGAACACCTCGATGAAGCCACCCACCAGCGACGTGCCGCCGGCGCAGGCGATGTCGATCGGGTTGCTGAAGTTGGGCATGTTCTGGCCCGACTCGAAGCGCGTCTTGATGTTCTGCAGCACGTAGTTGATCAGGCTGCGGTAGTAGATCGCCACCGCCTCTTCCTCGCGGCTCTTCGGATCGCGGATGTCGATGCCGCGTTCCTTGATCGCGGTCGCCTTGCTGCGCGGGCAGCCGAGCACGTTGGCGACGTTCTTGTCGATCCAATCGCCGCCGCGCGCCACCGAGAACGACAGACACGGGATCGACTTGTAGGCGATGCAGGCGTTGGCCATGCCGCCGCCGAACGACAGACCGATGCCGGTGAAGTCGTTCTCCGCCAGTTCGGCGAACACCACCGCGTGCGCTTCGTTGATCGCATGCGCCGTGTAGCCGAGCTTCTGGATCATGCTCTCGAACAGGCCCTGGTGGTAGACGACGTTGTTGTCGACGTCGAGCGAGGGGGCCGGCACGCAGAAGTAGCAGTTCTCGCCGGCCACACGCGGCTCGCCGAGGATCTTCTGGATGATCATCTTCATCATCGGCAGGGCGTCCTGCTCGTTCGGCGAGATCAGGCCGTCCATCATCGGCCGGCGCGTCTCGCGGCCGAACACGTTGGCCAGCTCGAACGCGGCTTCGCCGATCACCACCAGCTTGCCGTTGTGCACCACGTAGGGCACCTTGAGCTTGGTCAGCATGTTCTTGCTGTAGACGTCGCTCGGGATGTCGAGGAACGCATTGCGTTCGACGGTCACCGTGATGCCGCCTTCACTGTTCTGGACCGCCGCGGCCAGATTGGCCGTGCCGACGTCCAGGCCCTTGCCGAGCGCCACGGCGGTGTCGGCGGCGTGGCCTTGATGAGAATTGCTGTTGGTCTGCTGCGTCATGGTCTCTGCCTTCGTTCGTGGGTTCCGCGTCGGACGACTAGCCGCCGCCCTTCAGTTTCTTGAGGCGGGCCAGGTTGGCGGCGATGCCACCACCGGCCTTCTGCTTCACCTCGATGTTGTCCATGTTCGACTCGAGCGTCTTGCCGCTGTCCTTGAACAGCCCGCCGAAGTCGACCGGGGCGTCGCTCTCGACCGCCGCACTCACCCCCATCTTCTTGCCCAGTTTCTCGAGCCGGTCGTTGAGCGAACCGGCGAGCTTCTCGATCGCCGCGGTGAAGTCGGCGCCAGGGGCGACGGGGTGCGGGGCCGGCACCGGCGTGCGCTCGGCCGCCTGCTGGGTCATCAGATTGGCCTTCAGCGTGGCCATCTCCTGCATCAACGACAGCAGCAGTTCGCTCGGCACCCCGCTGGCCGCGGCGACTGGCGCTGGCGCCGGCGCTGGCGCAACGCTGCGGGCGGCGGCCAGCTCCTGCTGCAAGGACTCGACCTCGGCCAGCAGCTCTTGATGCCGCACCGTTTCCTGTTCGTGCAGGGAGTCGAGCTGCGCACGCAGGCGATTCGCTTCGGCCTGCGCGGCCCCGAGTTCGACCTCGAGCCCGGCACAACGCTCCCGCAGCTCGGCAACCTCCTGCTCGCGCTGGCCGAGCTGCTGCTCGACCTCGTGCGCGCGCTGCGCCTCCTGCTCGCGCTCGCGCAGGATCGACTTGAACTCCGCGCGGCTCTTCTCGACCAGCCGCTCGGCCTCCTCGGGCGCGATCAGCCCCGACTGTTCGATCGCCGCATGGACAGCCTCGCTGACCATCGCCGCGACATGTTCGGCGCGGATCAGCCGCACCCGCTTCTTGCCTTCGCTGCGCAACTCGTCGAGTGTCGCGGTGCGCGAACGGGCGGACAGGGCTTCCTTGATCTCGTGGACCGATTCCATGGGCGCGGGCGCCGTCCTGCGATACGCAGTGCGGTGCGCCCGTTCTTTCGGCGGTCCAACGACGGGACTTGAGGCGCCGGGAACGCAGCCTCGATCCGGGACCCGGGGTCAGGCGAGGGCGCGACGCTGCCGTTCGGGCTGCAGCAGTTCGCGCAGGCGGCCGATGGCGTGGTGCACCCTGGACTTCACGGTGCCGAGCGGGATGTCGAGCACGGCGGCCACGTCGGCGTAGGGCAGCTCCTGGAACACGGCCAGTTCGAGCACCGCCTGATGGTCCGGCGACAGACCGGCCAGCGCCCGATGCATGGCCGAAGCGTCGTCGCGCAGGGCGGCGGCAGCCAGGGGGGCGGGCTCGGCTCCGGGCAAGCCTTGCCAGCCGTTCGGCAGGTGGTCGGCCGAGACCGTGCGCGGGCGCAGGGCATGGCCGCGGCCATGGTCGATCCACAGATTGCGGGCGATGCGGAACACGTAGACCGAGAGGCGGCCATGCGCTTGGTAACGCGGGGCGGCGCGCAGCAGCTTGACGAACACCTCCTGGGTCAGGTCCTCGGCGAGCTGCGGGTCGCGGCTGCACCGCAGGAAGAACTGCTGCAGACGCTCGCGGAAGGTGGCCACCAGTTCGGCGAAGGCCTCGGGCTCGCCGAGGCGGTGGCGGGCCAAGCAGTCGTCGCTCGGAGTCTGGACCATGAGCCACACCACACAAACCTCGTGCCGGGGTGCGGGTGGCGCGTTCCGTCGGGGCCGGTCCGGCACCGCGTACAACTCCTGCCCCTCGCCTCCTCCCGCTGGACAGAAGCTGCCCACCGCGATTCCGGTGGCCACCGCCACCCGCGCCTGCCCGCTTGCGCACGCGCCGTTGGCCGGCACACTGCGCCGGTGCTGCCCCGGCACCGCATCTCCTGGCGCATCGGCTTGCCGTTCGTCCTGCTCGTGCTCGCGGCCGGCGGCTTGCTGGCCGTTTGGTTCACCACCCAGCGCACCGCCGACCGCCACCGCGAACTGCTGGCGCTGGCCAGGCGCAACGCCGAGTTCGTGCCGCGCGCCGGCCTGCCGACCAGTGACAAGATGGCCGAGGACCTCGAAGCGGTGCTCGGCCACGGCGTGCACTTCCGCGTCGACGGCGTCCTGGTGCGCAAGGTGGCGGAACCGCTGGCCAGCGCGCTGCTCGCGGTGCCGGCCGACGGCCAGGTGCACACCCTCGCCGATGGCGAAGTCACGGCGGCGCGCATCGACCCGCGCCGCGAACTGCTGCTGGTGCAGACCCCGCCGAGTGGCGATCCCCGCCTGCTGCCGGCCCTGCTGGTGGTCGGCGCCCTGGCGCTCCTGTTGGCGTGGTCGGTCGGCCGCAGTCTGGTGCGCCCGCTGCAGCGGCTCGCCGGCCAGCTGCCGCGCATCGACGACGCCGGCCCTTTGCTGGTCCCGGGAGTCGAGCGCGCCGACGAGATCGGCGATCTGGCGCGCGCGTTCGCGGCCACGCGGACGGCCCTGGCGGCGGAGCGGCAGCAACGCCTGCAGGCCGAACGGCTCGCCGTGCTGGGCCGCATGACCGCCGCCCTGGCCCACGAAGTGCAGAATCCGGTCGCGGCCATCTCGATGCACGCACAGTTGCTGCGCGGCGGCCCTGCCGATGCCGTGGCGCGGCTGCTCGAGCGCGAAGCCGAGGCACTGGCCGACCTGGTGCACCAGTGGCTGTTCCTGTGCCGCCCGGAGCCGCCAGCGTGCACCCCCACCGAGCTCGGCGGCCTGCTCGACGAACTGTGCGCCGGCATGGCGCCGCAGTTCGCGCATGCTGCCGTGCAAGTGTTGGTGCAGCGCGCTGGCGACCTGACGCTGGCCGTCGACCGGCGGCGTCTGCGCCAGGTGCTGCACAACCTGCTGCGCAACGCCGTGCAGGCGATGCCGACCGGGGGCCGCGTCGACGTCACCGCCCGCGGCACGGCGGGCGCCGTGACGATCACCATCGCCGACCAGGGGCCCGGCTTCTCGGCGGCGGCGCTGCAGCGCTACGGCGAGTTCTTCTTCAGCGAGAAGGAAGGCGGCATGGGCATCGGCCTGGCGGTGGCGCGCGAGATCCTGCGCGCCCACGGTGGTAGCCTCGCCGTGGCGAACCAGCCAGCCGGCGGCGCACTGGTCACGGTGACCCTGCCCCGCCCCACGGCCATGCCGCCCTCGCCGCCACCCAGGCCCCTGCCCGAACCCCTGCAAAGCCACACGCCGTGACCTCGATCCTGATCGTCGAAGACGAAGCGGCGCTGGCCCAGGCCCTGGCGCTGGCCGTGCAGCGCCTCGGCCACCGCGCGCGCACGGCCGCCTCCGCGGCGGCGGGGCTCGCCGCCGCCGCGGCCGAGACACCGGCCCTGGTGCTCCTCGACATCGGCTTGCCGGACCAGAACGGCCTCGACACGCTGGCCGCGCTGCGCAAGCACCACCCGAACCTGCCGGTGCTGGTGATCACCGCCCACGGCAACCTGCAGAACGCCGTGCTGGCCAAGCAGCGCGGCGCTGCCGCCTATCTGGTCAAGCCACTCGATCTGCGCGAACTGGAAACGACGGTGCAGAGCCTGCTGCAAGCAACCGCCGCAACCACGGCGCCGGCGGCCGCAGCCGCGGTCGCCAACCAGGCCGACGATCCAGCCCCCTTGTTGATCGGTTCGGCGCCGGCGATGCAGCCGGCGTTCGCGGCGATCGCCCACGCCTGCGCCAGCGACGCACCGGTGCTGATCGCCGGCCCCACCGGCATCGGCAAATCGCTGTGCGCGCGCGTGATCCACCTGCACAGCGCGCGCGCCCGCGGCCCGTTCGTGGCGCTGCACTGTCCGAGCCTGCCCGAGGCCCTGCTGGAGGCGGAGCTGTTCGGCCACGAACGCGGCGCCTTCACCGGGGCCGCGGAGACCCGCACCGGCCACCTCGAGCGAGCCGCCGGTGGCACGCTGCTGCTCGACGAGATCGGCGACGTGCCGCTCGCGCTGCAGACCAAACTCCTGCGCGTGGTCGAGGAGCGCACGTTCGTGCGGGTCGGCGGCCGCGAAGACCGCCGTATCGACGTGCGCGTGCTCGCCGCGACCCACCACGACCTGCCCCAACGGGTTCGCGAAGGCCGGTTCCGCGAAGACCTCTACTACCGCCTGCGGGTGCTCGAAGTGCGCCTGCCGCCGCTCGCCGCACGCCTGGAAGACCTGCCGGCGCTGTGCAGTTACCTGCTGGCGAACCGCTCCGGGGCCCATCGGCCCCAACTGTCCGCCGAGGCCCTCGCCGTGCTGCAGCGCCACACCTGGCCGGGCAACGTGCGCGAACTGCGCAACGCGCTCGAACACGCGGCGGCCGTGTGCAGTGGCCCGTTGCTCCTGGAGCACCACCTGCCGGCCGAACTGCGCACGGCGGCAGCGGGCCCCGCAGGCCAAGGGCCGGCCGGCGGTCTCGGCGCGGCCCTGCGCTCCTGGGTGGCCGCGCAACTGCCGTCCGGCAGCGACTACGAGACGCTGCACGGCCAAGTCGAAGCCGAACTGCTGGCCGCCCTCTTGCCCCACTTCGGCGGCCGGCCGACTCTGCTGGCGCGCCAGCTCGGCATGCACCGCGCCACCCTGCGCAAGAAGCTGCGCGCCTACGGTCTCGCCAGCGCGCCGGAACCCGAGGCGCCAGAACCCGAGGCGCCGGATCCCGACAGCGGGGAAGCAGACGGCGGGGAACCCGACCGCCGCACCGACCAACCGAGCCCGCCCTGACCGCGCCCGCTCACCACGGCGCGCGGCCGACCCGGCGACGCACCAGGTGGATCGTCGGTGGAGCGGGCCGGAGCCATGCGCCGGCGCGCAGAGCCAGCGCCACGGCGAAGCCGACCACGAAGCCGCCGATGTGCGCCCAGAACGCCACGCCGCCCCCCGTCGCTCCGGCGTCGCCGGCCAACGCCCCCTGCAGGAACTGCAGGACGAACCAGTAGCCGAGGAAGAACGGCGCGGGCAGCACCACGAAGTCGACGAAGAAGCCCCACACCACCAGCATCTGCACGCGCGACTGCGGGTAGAGCACCATGTAGGCCCCCATCACCCCGGCAATCGCTCCCGACGCACCGATCGTCGGCACCGCGGACTCGGGTGCCGAGTAGAGGTGCGCCAGCGACGCCGCAACGCCGCAGCCGAGGTAGAACCCGAGGTAACCGAGCCGGCCCAGGCGGTCTTCGACGTTGTCGCCGAAGATCCACAGAAACAGCATGTTGCCGAGGAAGTGCAGCCAACCGCCGTGCAGGAAGGTGCAGGTCAGCACCGTGAGCCAGTCGGGCACGGCCGCCGCCGGCATGGGCCGCGCCACCGTGCGCAGACCGCTCGCGGTGCGCACCAGGTCGCGCGCCAGCGGTGGGTGTTCGGGATCGAGCAGGCGGGCCGGCACCATGCCGAACCGTTGCACCAGCTCGCCCGAGGCATCCGCGAGCTGCAGCGCGAACACCGCCGCACACAGCGCGAGCAACGCCTGGGTGACCACCGGCCGCCGCTGCGCCGGGATGCTGTCGCGCAACGGGATCATGATGCGCCTGCGATCGCCCGCTCGACCAAGAGACCATCGCGCAACGCCGCGACGTCGTGGGTGCGCAGGCATGCCGCGCCAGCGCGCGCGGCCCACAGTTCGGCGGCCAGGGTGCCAGGACCGCGCGCCGCCACAGCGCGCCCGGTGACTTCGCCCACCACCGACTTGCGCGACACGGACACCAGCCAGGGCACCCCGAGCGCCACCAGTTCGGGCAGGCGCCGCAGCACGGCGAGGCTCGGCGCGGCGGTTCGGCCGAGGAAGAATCCCATGCCCGGATCGAACACCAGGCGTTCGCGGGCGATGCCGACCGCGGCGAACGCCGCGAGCCGTTCGGCCACGAACGCGGCGAGTTCGCGGACCAGCGTGGCACCGTCCTCGGGGTCGACCGGCCGGTCGGCGCGCCCAGCCCGGCTGCGCGAGTGCATGACCACGAAGCGCACCGCCGCCGGCGCAGCCGCAGCCGCGGCCAAGGCCGCGTCGGAGCGGAACCCGTGCACGTCGTTCAGCCAGGCGATGCCGGCTCCGGCGAAAGCCCGCATCACTTCGGGCTTGCAGGTGTCGATCGAGACCGGAACGCCCTCGGCGACCAGGGCCTCGACCACCGGTGCGAGCCGCCGCACTTCTTCGGCCGCCGGCACGTCGGCCGCATCGGGATGGGTCGATTCCGCGCCGAGATCGAGCACCTGGGCCCCTTCGGCCCACAGCCGGCGGCCGTGCGCGAGCGCCGCCTCGGCGGTGCGGAAGCGTCCGCCGTCCGAGAACGAATCGTCGGTGACGTTCACGATGCCGAACACCAACACCATGCGGGCCATGGTTGGTCCACCGCCCGCCGAGCGCAAGCGCTCAGCGGGCGAAACGAGAGCGCAGGCACGATTCACAGGTGCCGCACGGCTGCGCGCCGCCTTCGTAACACGACCAGAAGTCGGCCGCCGTGAACCCCAGCCGCAGCGCGGCGGCTTGGATCTGCGGCTTGTCGAACGCCAAGGTCGGACTCACCACGCGCACGCCCGAGCGCGTGCCGAGCCGCAGCAGTGCCGTCGCGGCGGCGACGAACTCTGCGGAGTTGTCGGGGAAGGTGGCCGCCTCTTCGCGGTTGAAGCCAGCCACCACCGCGTCGGCACCACAGCTCTCCGCCACCGCCGCGGCCGCGGCGACGAACAAGGCATTGCGCGCCGGCACCCACACCCGCGCAGCGCTGGCGGCGTCGCCGGGCCGGGCAGCCGTGCCGCGCGGCAGTTCGCCACCGCCCGCCAACAGGGCCGAACCGGCCGCACGGGCGAGCGTGCCGAGCCAGGGCAGCGCCAACACGGTGAGCGGCACGCCGAACCGCTGTGCCAACCGGGTCGCCGCCGCGTGCTCAGGCTGTGCGGCACGCTGGCCGTAGTCACAGAACACGGCGGCCACGAGCTGCTGCCCGCTGTGCGCGGCGAACAGCGCGGCTGCGACTCCGGAGTCGAGCCCACCCGACAGCAACACCACGCCGCGCATGGGCCAGGCGGCTCAGTTCACCGTGAACGGCACCGACGTCGAGCGCGCGTAGTGCACTTCGAGGCGCAGCCGGTCGGCGAGCAGGTAGTTGATCGCCTGGGTGCCGTAGCTGCGTCGGTCTTCGACGCGCAACGTCCAGGTGCCCGGCTGCAAGCCCTGCACACTGCGGCTGGCCAGATCGGGGAACTGCACGGTCTTGGGCGGTCCCGCGTCGTCGGTGTCCGGCACCAACACGAACCACAGGCGGCCGTTCGCGTCGCGGGCGGTGATCTCGTGGAACGCCGCCCCCGTGAAGCCGGCGTCGTGGTCCAACACGTCTTCGAAGGTCACCGCCGGCGAACCGGCGAACGGCCCCGTGGGCGGCGTGATGGTCGGAATGCCCGGCGGGTCGGTCGGATCGATGACCCCGAACAGGGCGAGGTACAACGCGCGGTGCCGGCTCACCCGCCCCGCCGTGTCTCGGGCTTCGGTGCACAGCCACAGCAGCGGCTCATAGTCGGCGAAGCCCAAGAGCCACGCATTGCCGAACGTCGCCTGCACGGTGTAGGTCGCGCCACCCGCTGCCACCGCCCGACCGACACCGGCCAACGCCTGGCCGCCGAAACCGGACAGGGATGCCAGCATGCGCACCACCGGGCGGCCACCGACCAGGTTGGCGGTGTCGAGTCCCGTCGCCAGAGCGAAGTCCTTGGCCGCAGGGCTGCTCACGTTGGTCGTGGTGTTCGGCGCATTGATCAGCGCCAAGGTCTGGGTCGAGGTGCTGCCGGGCGCTGCAGGTGCAGCCGGCGGAGTCGGCACCACCAAGGTCGGCCCGAGCATCTGGATGCCCTGGGTGACGAAACCGGTTGCCGAACCGGGCTCGAACACGCCGCCGAACCCGGTGATCATCTGCATGCGGTTGGGCAGGATCGCGGTCGGCGGGATCGCCGTCGCCGCACTCGGGGTGGTCTGCACCGCCAGCACCGTGGCGTCGTCGTAGGTGTTGTTGCCGATCAGGGCGGTGGCGCCTGCCCCGGGCTGGAACGCCACGGTGCCGTCGAACGTCGCAGTGGCGTTCTGCAGCGGCCGCAGCGGCAGGCACACGCGCGCCGCAGCGGTGCTGTGCAAGGTCACCAAGTGGTAGCCGGCGCGCACGATCGTCACGGTGCGGGTCGCACCGCCGATGCCAGCGAACACCGCGCGGCCCTCCGCGTCCGTGGTCCCGAGGTGTTGTACCGTGGCCGGCACGGTCACCGTGTCTTCGTCGACCAACACCGAGGCGTTGGCGATCGGCGCCAGGGTCGCCAGGTCGTAGGCTTCGACCACCAACGTGTCGGTGAAGATGCCGTTCACCACGCCGCGTTGCACGATGTTGCCAGTCACCGGACCCGCCAGCATGTTGCCGGCGCGATCCGTCAGCGTCAGGCTGTAGGGACGGGGCGCCGGCAGCCGGCCGAGCGGCAGCGGCTTCAACACGAAGCGTCCGTCGCTCGACGACGCGAACAAGCCCACTTCGGGCGAGACCCCGTCCGTGAGCGCCGCCGCAGCGATCTGCTCGCTGGCCCTGCCGAAAGCGGCGAACGACACCTGGTCCGCGTACAGGTCGTTGCCGGTGGCGGGCCCGGGCGGCCCGAGTTTGGTCACGGTGGGCAGCGTCACGTCGAACAGCGGCCGGTCCGTGTTGGCGCTCAGCACATAGCCGGAGTGCTCCGAACCGCGCTGCAGCTGCGCTGCCAAAGTGACCTCGCCTTCATCGAGTTTGGGCCGTGTCAGCGAGCCCAAGGCCCCCGCGAAGTCCACGATCGCGGTCTGCGCGCCCGCACTCGCCAACACCACCGAACGCTCGATGAAAGCCAGGTCCCCGGTGGCCGTGGTGTTGCGGTCGCCCCCGTAGACGCGCGCCACCACCCGGTCGCCCACCAGCGCGTCGGCCGGCACGGACACGTGCAACACCAGGTTGGCGAAGTTGCCGCGGTTGATCTTGTTCGGGAACTCCGGCGCAGGGTTGCCGACCACCACCGCCGCCGTCGGCGCCGCCGGCCCCACGGTGCGGAACGTCGCGAACGGAGTCCGGCGCTGGAAGTCGAGCCGGCCGTTGTTCGGGAACAGAATCGTGTCGTCGACCACCAGTTCGTGGTTGGTCGAAGGGGCCAAGGCCGCGTTCGGCTGGAAGCGCAGGATCCGCGGATCGTCGACCGTCCCCGCCGACAGGGCTGCTTCCAAGGTGCCCGGCAGACTCACGCCGCCCTGCGGTCGCAACCGCACGTTGGCCGTGGTCACCGAGCTCAAGGTGCACGGCCGATCGAACACCACGTAGTAGGCCGCCTCCCGGATCATGTCCCGCTGGTTGCTGCGCGGGAACGTGGTCAGGATGCGGCCGTTGCGGATCGACTCGTCCTGGTTCACCTGGAACTCGGAGAGCACGTCGCCCGTGGCATTGGCCACCTGCAGGTCGATGCCGTCGGTGTCGCGCGGACCGGGCAGCGCCAGCACCTGGTAGGTCGGATTGCTCTCGTTGGACAACGACGTGGGGCGGATCACCAGGAGTCGCCCCGACGCCAGGAAATCGTAGGCCACCGGCACGTTCTGGGTCTGGCCCTTCACCCGCACCACGATCTTGGCGTCGGTGCCGCCGGGCGTGGTCGGCAAGATCGAGGCTTCGTGCATGCTCTCGCTGAACTCGACCACGATCGGCACCGTGGTCTGCCAGCCGCTGCCGCTCGGGAACGTCGCCCGGACTTGCGGCACACCGCGCCGCGCGTCCCCGCCTGCCTTGACCACCTGGACGCGGGAATTCGTGGGGCCAGGCGTCGGGCCTGGGTTGCCGACGTTCGGGTCGAAGGCACGACCGACGTTGTCGCAGGCGGTCGCGGCGAGCAGGCAGGCGCCGAGCAGTGGCACGCGGAGGAAGTTCGGCATCGGGTCGTGGGTTGGGCGCGACCGACGGACGGCCGCAGACGGCGATTATTCCCGAAGCCGGGGCTGGGCAACAGGTAGTCCGCGCATTCCCGGGCCGCCGGTCACCCCCGCGCCCCCACCGTCAGCATCGGCCCGGCGGGGGGTGTCGTGCTGGCCTGCAGATTGAACAGCCAGGTCAACAGGAAGAACGTCGACTTGCTGTCCAGGTCGGCGTCGTCGACATACCACCAGCGCCCCCGGTAACGCACCGCCGCATAGGCGGGCTCGGGCCGGGTCTCGCTGTGGCGCACCCGAAACAGGCCGCCGACCAGTTGCTGCCAGTCGTAGGGCTTGCCGTCCGTGCCGAGCGTGGTCGTGGCCAAGCCCTCGGCGAGATCCGCCTCGGGCACTTCGACGCCCAGCGACAGAAAGAACATCACGCCGAGCAACGACCGGGTTTGCAAGACCACTGCGCAGCCCGACCCCGGGCCGAGTCCGCTGCGCACCGGGAATTCGCAGCACGATGCGTCGAGGGCCAGGCGGCGCCGCAACTCGGACAACCTTGGATCCCCAGCACCCGTGCCCAGCAGAAACCGCGGCGACTGCAGATCCAGCGGCGCGCGGTTGGCGTCGACGCCATCGAGCATGCCGGACAGATGGCCTTCGGTCTGCAGTTCCCGCAGCAGCCGGCTCAGGGCCAGGAAATCACGCGCGTCCGGAGCGCGGGCAGGCGTCGGCCCCGCCGTGCTGGGCGCGTTCGGGACCCCGTTGATCTGCTGCACGCAACAGCGCAGCAGCCGTTCGATGCTCCAGCCGGATTGGGCCAGCAAGAACAAGGGCTGTGGCCCGATCGGCGCCAACAGATGCCGGGAGAACTCCTCCCCCTGCAGTGGCACGTAGGTGATGGTCGGAGCCTCTTCGTAGGCGACGTTCAAACCGCCCGAGACCACCGTGCGGCTGGAGACGTCGGTGCCGACGTCCACGCCCGCTTTGACGCCCGTCTGCAGCGAGTAGCGGGCCAGCACCGAGCCGATCTGGACGAACTGCGGGGTGTCGCGGTAGCGCAACCGCACCAGGTTCAGCAACAGCTGCTCGTTCCAAGACCGGGCGATCGCTTCGTTGTAGTCGAAGCGCGCCGCCTGGATGCTGCCCGGCCCGAGCGGCGCACAGCCCGAACTGAGCACCAGCACCGCCAGCAGCACCGCGCCAGTCCACCGCCATGGATGCTCCATGAGCACAGCGTAAAACCGCTTGGTCCGGTCCACCATGGCCAAGCGGGCCATGCCGGCTTACCCTGCCCGCATCGACCCCCGCAACGGCAACTTCTCCACGGCTTCGGACCAGCCCGCCGACCGCCTCGACCGCGCCATCCGGGCCGCCCGACCGGACCTGTCGTGGGGCCAGATCCGCAGCCTGATCGAACGCGGCAAGGTGCGCGTCGCCGGCACCCTGGCCACCGAGTCCGGTCAGCTGGTCCCTCCCGGCAGCGCCGTGAGCATCGACGTGGCCGCCCCCCGCCGCAGCAAGGCGGCCGGCGCCCCGCCGCTCGCCGCCGAACGCGTCCTGCACCAGGACCGCGAGGTCGTGGTGGTCGACAAACCCGCAGGCCTGCCGACCGTGCCCTTCGGCGACCAGTCGGACACCCTCGAACAGCGCCTCAAGGCCCTGCTCGGCCAGCCGGTGCACGTCGTGCAGCGCCTCGACCGCGACACCAGCGGCGTGTTGGTGTTCGCCCGCACCCGCGCCGCCTTCGAACACCTCGAACACCAGTTCCGCCGGCACACCGTGCACCGCCGCTACCTGGCACTCGCCCACGGCGAAGTGGCGGGTGGCACCATCCGCACCTTCCTGGGCCCAGACCGCGGCGACGGCCTGCGCGGTTCGATCCCGAACCAGGAACTCGGCAAGGAAGCGATCACCCATGTCGAACCGCTCCAGGCCCTGCGCGGTGCCACCTTGATCGCCTGCCGCCTGGAGACGGGGCGCACCCACCAGATCCGCATCCACCTGGCCGAGCGGGGCCACATGCTGCTCGGCGAACGGGGTTACGTGCGCGACCACCGGGGCCCGGTGTTGCCCGCCCCACGGCTCATGCTGCACGCCGCCGAACTGGGCTTCGTGCACCCGGGCCGCGAGGTGCCGATGCGCTTCCAGGTGCCACTGCCCGACGACCTGACCGCAGTGCTCGACAGCCTGCGGCCGGCCTGATCCCCGCGGGTGCCCGGCGGGCCGTCGCCCACCGGGTGGCAACGGCCATGGCGGGAACCACCCGGGTGGCAAACCGCGCCGAACCACCCTTCTCCAAAGCCCCGCCGCGCCCTACCCTTCCGGGCCCATCATGACTGCGTTCGCCTACGCCCACCTGGACGAATCCCTGGCCCAGAAGCTGATCGACCGCGCCGGCCTCGGCGACCTCGACCGCAAAGTGCAGAACGGCGAACGGCTGTCGTTCGAAGACGGCGTGCGCCTCTACCAGACGCCGTATCTGGCCGCCGTCGGGCTGATGGCCCAGCGGGTGCGCACCCAGCGGCACGGGCGCAAGGTGTATTTCAACGTCAACCAGCACGTGAACTACACCAACATCTGCATCTACTCGTGCAAGTTCTGTGCGTTCGCGGCCAAGGAGGGCGAGGCGCGCGGCTACCTGATGACGCCCGAGGTGGTCGAGCAGAAGGTGCGTGAGCAGTTGCACCGGCCCGTCACCGAAGTGCACATGGTCGCCGGCATCCACCCGACGATGCCGTACCAGTACTACCTCGACGTGGTGCGCGCAGCGAAGCGCGCGCGCCCGGACATCCACGTCAAGGCGTTCACCATGGTCGAGATCGACCACATCCTGAAGATCTCCGGCAAGAGCGAAGACGAAGTGTTCGCCGACCTGCGCGAAGCGGGCCTCGGCTCGTGCCCGGGCGGCGGCGCCGAAGTGCTGGTCGACCGCGTGCACAAAGCCGTGTTCCGCGAGAAGCAGGGCCCGCAGGGCTGGCTCGACACCGCGCGCAAGGTGCAGCGCGCCGGCTTCCAGATGAACGCGACGATGCTCTACGGCCACATCGAACGCGTCGACGAACGGGTGCAGCACTTGGTGAAGCTGCGCGAACTGCAGGACGAGTGCGGCGGCTTCATGGCCTACATCCCGCTGGCGTTCTGGCCCTACCACACCGATCTGGCCAACTACGGCCACGTCACCACCGGCTGGCTCGACCTGCGTTCGATCGCCGTGGGCCGGCTGATGCTCGACAATTTCCCGCACCTGAAGGCCTACTGGATCATGCTGACCCAGGAGTCGGCGCAGAGTGCCTTGAGCTTCGGCGCCAACGACATCGACGGCACGGTGACCGAGGAGAAGATCACCCACGACGCCGGCACCACCGAGCCGCAACGTCTGGACGAGACGCAATTGTGCCACCTGATCCGCGAAGCGGGTTTCGAGCCGGTGCAGCGCAGCACCGTCTACCAGGAACTCGGCGCCGCCGGGTGACTTGCGGGTGGCCGGGGTGAACCGCGGCAGGCAGGACTGGCCCACGGCCCGCACCGCCGACCGCCACGCCCTCTACACGGCCGCGGTGCAGGCCCCCGCCGCCGATGCGCGGCAGTTCGCGCGGTGGCATCGGCAGCTCACCGGCCGGCCACTGCGGCGGCTGCGCGAAGATTTCTGCGGCACCGCCGCGTTGGCCGCGGCGTTCGTGCGCCAGCATCCGGAGGCCACGGCGGTCGGTGTCGACCGCGACCGCGACACGCTGGCCTGGGCACGCAGCCACACGCTGGCGGCGCTGCATCCGGCCGAACGGGCCCGCCTGCAACTGCGTTGCGGCGACGTGCGCACGGTGCGCACGGCCCCGGTGCAGATGGTGGTCGCCTGCAACTTCAGCTACATGGTGTTCCACACCAGAGCCGAGCTGCGCGAGTACCTGCGCGCCTGCCGACGGGCTCTGCAACCGGGCGGCGTGCTGCTGCTCGACAGCTGGGGCGGTGGGCTGGTGCACCGGCCCTGCGTCGAACGGCATCGCAGCCACGGCTTCGACTGGCTCTGGCACCAGCGGCGCTTCGACCCGGTGACGCACCGCATCGACTGCCGGATCCACTTCCGGTTTCGCGACGGCTCCGCGCTGGACGACGCCTTCGTCTACGACTGGCGCTTGTGGATGCTGCCCGAACTGCGCGAACTGTTCGCCGAAGCAGGCTTCGACGGCGTGCACGTGCGGCAGGAAGTCGTGAGTCCGCGCACCGGGCTCGGCACCGGCCGGTTCCGCCGCGTCGACCGCGGACGCGCCGACCCGACCTGGCACGCGTACGTGGTCGGGCAGCGCGGTCGCCGGTAGCCTTGGTCGTGGCGGCAGTGGCCGCCAGCCCATGCCCGAGCTCGAAAACGCGTCCACCCCCGCCTCCCGCCCTGAAGCTGCAGGCGATCGCTGGCGCACGCTCTTGCTGGCCGGTCTGCTGGGGCTGCAAGGCTACCTCGCTTGGCAGCAGGTGGCCGGCCTCGCCGGGGAACTGCAGGCCTACTGCGCGGATCCCGAACTGCGCAAGATCGCGCGGCCGTTCTGGCTGCACTTCGATGCGCTGGCGATCACCACGGCCAACCTCGCCCTGCTGCTCGGTGCGGGCTTGGCTCTGGCCACGCGCAGAGCCGAGCACCGTTCGCGGCGTCTGTACCTGCTGGCGTTCGCGCTCTACGTGCCGCTGCAGGTGCTGGCCAGGCTCAAGCCCGCGGCCTGGAGCTACGACTTGCCGCCCGAGGCCCAGCAGCAAGGCGCGCAGATCCTGGCGGCGAACGCACCGCTGCTGGCGGTGGCCGGGCTGATCGACCTGGTGCCGTTCCTGCTCTCGGTGCCGGTGGGCATGTTGCGGGCCGGACTGCACCAGGTGCACCGGCGCCCAGAACGACCGACCGGCGCCGCCGTGGCCTTTGCCGCCGCGTTGCAACTGGCCCTGGCCACCGCGGTGGCACTCGCGGTCACGGAGCCGCTGCGACCGGCACCCTGGCTGGCCACTGGCCTGTTGCTGCTGCTGCTGCACCACACCACCATGGCGGCGGCGTGCTTCGCCCTGGCGCGCCCTGGCCAGGGCCGTGCACGCGGCCCCCGGCTGTGCATGCCGATCAGCGCCGCGCTGCTGCTGCTGCCCGGCCTCGTGGCGCTCGGCCAGGGGCTGCTCGGAGTCGAGATCCTGGATCGGCACTTGGTCGGTTTCGACGAGCGCGCAGCGTTCGTCTCGGCCGGCGAACTGCCGGGGCATCTGGTGGTGTTCTGCGCACGCGCCGCGAGCACGGCGCTGGCCGCCAACGAACTGCTGGCACGCACCGAGTCCTGAAGCGCCGGGCTCGGCTCCGCAGAAGGCGCGCGCCTGGGCACCAGTTCGCCTCAACCGGCGCGGGGGCCAGACCCGATGGGCGGTAGATGCGCCGAGTCCCGGCGCAGACACCTCGAGGAGTCGACTTCGTGACCGCCAAGACCACCTTCTGCACTCTCACTGCCACCCTGCTGTTCGCCGCCTGCGGCGGCGGCGGCGGTGGCACCACCGGCCAGGTCCAAGGCCTGCAAGGCCCCCAACAAGTGACGGTGATCACCGCCGGGGGCGGCACCGCCCTGAACCTGCGCCTGCCGCGCGGTGTGCGCGGTATCACCGGCAGCGATTACAGCACCGACCGCACCCGTTTCTGGGTGCGCGACAGCTCGATGGACGCACTCGACTCGGTCAACATGATCTTGTCGTTCCTGCACCAGACCCACTACTGGGA